>PYER01000276.1 GCA_003017855.1 filamentous cyanobacterium CCT1 | reverse complement strand
CCCAGCGGCTGGCCCGCCTCGAAAACCAGCTCGGCGAACTGACCATCAACCGCAACGGTCTGGCGCTACAAACCAACCAAATTCGCCTGGGTCTAAAAGAGCTGGTCAGCCGCTTTGAGCGCGTGCGCGCCACCGTAGAGCAGCTGCAAGCGGTCTCAGACCAGATCTTGATCGCCCCCGATCGCCAGCGTCAGCCGGTCGCCATCGGAGGAGCCACCCCGGCTCCAGCGCCGACCATTCCTGGCTTCGACTCCCTAGAGATGGATACCTACACGGCCCTTTATACCCATACCCAAACCCTCCTCGAAGAGATGGTGCAGCTCGAAGAAGCCGCCGCCGACATCACGCTGTTTAATCGTCAGGCCGACCAAATGCTGGGGCAGCACCGCAAAATGCTCTCCCAGGTGCAAGACGATCTGATGTACGCCCGCATGGTGCCCCTAAACCAGGTGCTCAACCGCTTCCCGCGAGTGCTGCGCGATCTGTCGAATACCTACGGCAAGCCCGCTGAGCTCGGCTTAGAGGGAACAGCTCTGCTGGTCGACAAGGCCGTGCTCGAAAAACTCTACGACCCGCTGCTGCACCTGCTGCGCAACGGCTTTGACCATGGTTTAGAACCGGCCGAAGAGCGCGATCGCCAGGGCAAATCCAGGGTTGGGCAGATCACCATTCGGGCCTGCTACCGGGGCCGTCAGATCGACATTGAGGTCAGCGACGACGGTCGGGGCATCGACCTCGATCGAGTGCGCCAGCGGCTGACGGATCTGGGCTGGCTATCGGCAGCAGAAGTTGCCACCGCCACCGCCGACCAACTCTACCGCTATCTCTTTGAGCCAGGCTTTTCGACCGCTCAACAGGTCAGCGACCTCTCGGGGCGAGGGGTGGGCCTAGATGTGGTGCAAGACCAGCTGCAGCGGCTCAAGGGCACCGTCACGGTGCAGTCGGTTCCGGGGGCGGGCACCCGCTTTACCCTCTCGCTGCCCATGACCCTGAGCCTTGTCAACCTGCTGATTTGCTTCGTGGGCTCTACTCCGATCGCCTTTCGCAGCGACAGCATTACCGAGATCTTGGTGCCGCGATCGCATCAGCTCGACCAGCAGCCCGACCAAACCTGGCTCACCTGGCACGACCAGCACGTACCGGTCTATGGCCTCAGCGATCTGCTGTCCTACCGCTGTCTGCGGCCCGAACTTCCCCTCAGCCAGGTGCTGGCCGCGGTGCCCTCCCCCGCCGACTGGGAAGCGCCAGTGCTGATTCTAGACCGGGGCGATCGCCAGCTGGACAGAGCCGCAGACCAACGCTACTTCGCCATCCAGGTCGATCGCCTGGTGACCGAGCAAGAATCTGTGATCAAGCCCTTTGGCACCGCCCTCAGCCCGCCCCTATATGCCTATGGCTGCACCGTACTGGGCGATGGCAGCGTCATTCCCGTCATCGATGGTCAGGCCTTTTTAGACACCCTGCTTAACCGCCCTGAGACCACTGAACTGGCTGTGGTGGAGCAGACCGCGTCCCCCGCCGACCCCACTCCCCAGCTCACGCTGTACGCCACTACCGTTCTGGTCGTTGACGATGCTATTACCTCCCGCCGTACCCTGGCTCTTTCCCTCGAGCGAGCGGGCTACCGCGTTTTGCAGGCCCGCGACGGCCAGGAGGCCCTGGAGCAGCTTGAGCAAAACCCCGCTGTAGAGCTGATCGTCTGCGATATCGAAATGCCCACCATGAACGGCTTTGAGTTTCTCACCGCCCGGCGTCAAAACACTGCCCTGGCCGCCATTCCCACCCTGATGCTGACCTCTCGCAGCAACGACAAGCACCGCTGGTTGGCGATGCAGCTAGGGGCCACCGACTACTTCACCAAACCCTACCTGGAACAGGAGTTTCTGGGCGCCATCCGCGATGCCATTCGCACCGAAACCATCCCCCATCTTCAGTCAGCTCCATAGCTCTGCCCCACAGCAGATCTGCCCCATGGGGGATAGTATCCCCCTCCCCAGCTTCAGTACCATGCCAGAGCAGGCCCTATAGCCATGCAGACCAGCACGGTTTTCGTCAACCTGCTGGTTTTGTTAATGTTATCCCCCTATGGGGGATGTTAGCCTGTACAAGATACACATCCGCAGAACAGTCACTATGGTTGCAACTCCCGACGTCATTCAAACGTCTGCATCTCACGCCCACTCTGCCCCCGCAGGCGATAGCCGGGTAGCGGTGCTGCTCATGGGTTATGGCGAAGTCGAGAGCTACGAAGACTTTGCCAACTATAATGAGCAGGCCCTCAATTTGCTCACCGCCAAGTTTGCCCCCGTTCCCACCTGGGTCTATCCGCCGCTAGCCAAGCTGCTGGCAGCCTTTGATCTGCACGAGTGGAGCCACCAGCACGGCAACTTTATCTCCCCTCACAACGCCATCTTTGAGGCCCAGCGAGCGGGCATCGAAGCCAATTTGAAAGAGCGCTGGGGCGATCGCATCAAAGTCTTCAAAGCCTTCAACTTTTGCAAGCCCTTCCTCCCTGACCAGGTGCTAGAGCAGGTAAAGGCTGAAGGCTACGACAGGCTGCTGATCTATCCCCTGCTGGTGGTCGATTCTATTTTCACCAGCGGCATTGCGATCGAGCAGGTCAACCAGGCGCTGGCCAAACTGTCCGACGGCACCGAGCACTGGGTGCAGGGTATGCGCTACATCCCCTCATTTTTTGACGCGCCCGACTACATCGATTACCTGGCCTCGATGGTCGAAGACAAGATCAAGAACCACCTGGCCGTTGCCCACCTGCCGTCGCAAACCGGCATCGTGCTCATGAACCACGGCTGCCCCCACGAGGCCAAGGGCTTTACCTCCGGCATCGACGAAAGCCAAAAACTCTACGACAAAGTGCGGGATAAGCTGATTCACAAGTATCCGCTGATTTCTGTCGGCTGGCTCAACCACGACACCCCGCTAATCAAGTGGACCCAGCCCAACGCTGATCTGGCTGCCCGCAACCTGATCGACCTGGGGGCCACCGCTCTGGTGTTTATGCCCATCGGTTTCGCCACCGAAAACCACGAAACCCTGCTTGATGTCGAGCACATCATCGAAGGGCTGCGCCGCAAGCATCCCCACGTCACCTACGTGCAGATGCCCTGCGTCAACGACGACCCTGCCTTTCTGGCGATGGCCGCCACCTGGGCCGACAAGCATATCGCTGACCTGCTTGAAGAAGATGCCCTGGCCATCAACCCCTCTCTAGCCGCATCCCAGGCGGCAGCGGTACACAGCCACCACGGCCACACCCACGACCACCACCTGCACGGCCACAGCCACGACCACGGTCACGATCATAGCCATCATCACTAGCTTTTTAGCCAGGATGGTAATACCAACAAGCAAAATATGATAGTTAGCCCTGACTCTATTTGATGTATATAGAGTTAGGGCTAACTATCTCTCCTTCCTCTACTCAGAGGTTTAGAGTCAACTGGTGTCGCTATATCGAGGTGGGGCATAAGGCAAGGCAAGCGGCTTTACGCTCTTTTGTCACTACAAGGGAGGGTTAAATGCTGGATTCATACCTGTGTTAGCAACATCGGGTAATTGTTCAACTTAGTAGCCAATCAGCCTGCTGTGAGTTAAGGGCACGAGAAATAGCCTCGAAGGCAGAGGTACCCTGACGGCGAGCCGTATTCACCAGTGAACGAACCTGGGCGAATAACTCTGCGCCTTAGTTGGAGCGAAAGCCATGGGTGACCTTGCGAAAGACCACACTCCAAAGCTTGTTCACTGGAATTGTTGGTTGGCGAGACCGTCCCATCGTCGAGAAACAGCAGCAGATGCGCTCGGATTGTTTGCGTTTGAGTAGTCGCTGCCCTTCAGGAGACTTGAGCCCTAACTTCATGAGCTCCCGTAGGCTTCCCTGAAATCGAGAGCAGTACTGCTGAACCGTCAATTCAGCTAACTGATGTCGGCGGCGGTTCACAGCAATAGCGCGCAGAAATAACCGCTTCATCCGAAGGGCGAACAGATCATCGCCTGCGTCAATGGCATACTGACAATTGCGTAACTGATTGGCAAGACAGACTTACCAATGCTCGGCAGGGTGGGCCTTTTGAGCCCTGAATAAGTCGAAGACCTAGACACTTGGGGTCGATGACCTGCTAGGGTCTCGTCAATCACCGCTTTGCCCCGAGTGGGACGAATCACATGCAAACACACCTGCTCATTTTGGAACACCTACTCCCACTGGTTCTGGCTGTTGAGGCGGGCACTGGTTTCATCACTGCATACTAGACGAGCGCTCCGCAACCACTCGGCAATCCTTGCCACGGGCGCGGCAAGCTGAGTTTGAACTCGCTGAAGCAGATTCGCAATTGCCCCTTCGGAGATTGTTATCCCATACAACGCTACCATCAGCTGGCTCAGCCGCCGGTAGCTCACTCACATGGCGTGGTGTATCTCAGATACGTCACTATACTAGTGCAGCGTCAGCGCTGAGAATTAGGGTAGTGTTTCCCGAAAGCCTGTCTCGACAGGCTTTTCAGAAAGTAGCAACCCTAAAATTAAGTCTTGACGCTGCACTAGCGATGCTCTGACCAAAAGGCAACCCGGGCTTTAAGCCAACTGGCACAGGGGCTTTATAGGTCTGCTGACAGCACCGACACCGCCCTCTGTAGCGTTCGACCCGAGTCACCTGGGGCCGAACCTGGGGCAACTCTATCCGCTCAGAGACCGCTTTGAGTTATTAACACCAATTGGTCAGGTGATGTGCTCAGGTCTCGTCCACCTCCCGCTCGACCCACACTCGCTGTTCGTTGGTTTAGGCTGGTTTTGAACGCATCTGAATTCGGCTTAAATCATTTCGCTGGCGGCAAACTCGAATTACGTGACGGTTTCTTGACACCTTTGCCGCTGCACAGCTCGACTGATGCCTCTAACGCTTCCCCATTGGACCACAGCTCTCGAATCAGAGCATCTTTTTCCTCAGAACTAAGGCCCTCTAACGGCGGCAGGTCTTTCATGGCCAAAGTCTACCACCCTCACTCATTCGCCGGTACCCGTCAACCCAGTTGAGCAATTACCTCTATATTCCATTTTTCTAAGCTTGTAGCACCGCCATTAGTCCCCAAAGTTCGACGGACCTAAACTTCTGTCTGCAAAAGCAACAAAAAGACGCTTATATAGCAATCCGAATTGGTCAGTTTATGCAGGACGGGCTTATGCCCGTGCGGGCATAAGCCTGCCCTACATTTTCTCACGATTCATGCAGGGTTGATATAGCTGTATTACCTTAACCCAGTTATTTTGAAACATTTTATACTGCCTAGAACTTTGACATCAGTGGATTTACTGAAGAAGCTCCACTCTGCTGGTCACTTATTCGTTTCAAAACCATATTGGGTAACGTAACTGGACTCAGCACTACTGCAAAAGCTAAAAACATCCAACTCCCCAAATCCATCTTTGGATTAGCTGGGTCTTTCAAGAAAGAGCTGATGGATAAAAGGAGAACCATTAGCGAAGCTGACAGGTACAGTGGCAAGATCATAGGTCTCAGATGGGGTTCGTTATTCTTACATAGCAATCTGAACTGATTCATGTAGGTAGGACAAACACCTTATCTATGCAGATAAATACCTACCTACTGTGGTTAACGATTCATACAGGAACGCTATATACCTAGACTATCAAGTCTCAAACTTTGTGCCACAGTGTCGTTACTGATCTACTGCACCAACTAAATGCATCTGGTATAAGACCGATTAGTTATTGCAGTTTCCACGCAGCTGACGTGGATAATATAAGCACGCAGCACCGTACTGATATCGTACTACTTGTGAACTACAGCTGACAGCTCAGCCTTAATACTGATATTTGAGGATGAATGTAGACATCTATCAAATAGTAGATTTGTCTCTTCTAAATCTGTAGCTGATAAAGCAGATAAGGAAAGTAGCTCGACAAAATACTCAAAGCTTAGAGAAAAGCTAAGGGTTGCTCGTGACAAGCCCCGGCAAACCCGCTAGAATCAGCCATTAATACAGGCGTTCTAAGCAATGGATGGGTTATGCCAGTGAGTTCTAGCCAAATTAAAGCCCTGCTCGACCAAAAGCGGGATGCCTTTAGCGCCTTTAGCCGAGCTAAGTTTGAGCTATTGCATGCTTATAACCGGGCCTGGATTGAGTTTGCGGCTTTGCCCCTGGCGCGGCAGATTGCTCAGCTAGAGGCTCATAGCGGACCAGTAGGTGCCCGACCTTTAGAAGAAATTACCGCCGACAAAGGCATTCTGCCCTTCTTTTTTGCTGAGTCTGGCCCCGTCGGCGATCGCTGGACCAACCGCGAGCAAAGCGCCCAGTGGGTACAAACCGTCCTGACAGACATCACCACCTTTGCCGTTGACGGCTCCCAAATCTCCCCTGGCAAAGATATTTCTATCCCCATTGCGCTGCTGCAAATCGGCTGGTTTGAGAACCCCCACAACGCCAGTCGCACCTATAAAAAAGACGTGCGGGTCGATCTCATGACCCCGGCAGAGCTAGGGCCTAACCCAGCCCAGCCGATCGAGCGCCGAGTCAATATTCGCCGCTTTCAAATGGAAGTGGCACGTCTGGTGGAGTACATCAACGCCTGCCAGGAGCCGGAGCGCACGCTGGTCTTTTTTGATGGGGCGCTGGTGGTCACCTTTGCGGAAGCCTTTGATCAGGAGAGCCAGACCACCTATGTGCAGTCGATTCTTTCGCTGTTGGAGGCCAGCGATCGCCGCCGCGTGCCCCTGGTGGGCTATGTCGATACCTCCTACGCCCACGATCTGACCGGCATGCTGCACCACGCTTATGGCCTAGAGGCTACCGAGGGCATCCACGACGCCCAGCTCTTGGCGCGGCTGATGGAGTGGGGCGATCGCACCGCCGTATTTCAGTGCGATCGCGGCGGCGTTCTCGACCAGTACAGCGACTACGGCGACCAGATTGCCTTCACCTACCTCAAAACCACCCGCGACGGCTACCCCGTACGACTGGAGATGCCCCGCTGGATGTGGGAAAGCGGCCACATCACCCAGTACCTCAACTGGGTACGCGGCGAAGTCATTATCGGCGGCGGCTACCCCTACAGCATCGAAACTGCCGATCAAACCGCCGTATTGCAAGGCCAAGATAAGCACATCTTTCTGCGGGTGCTGCAAGACTGGGCCGATCGCGAAGCCATCAACCTGCGCCTCTCTCGCAAAATGGTCAGCAAACAGCGCCGCCGCTAGGGGCTGTCATCAATTAATTACTGATGGCCCAAGCATCAGCAGTTATGGCCCCTAGGCTGTTTTTAAGTCGGGCGTGGCAACGCTGAGAGATTGGGATTGTAGCCAGAATTGATGACACGCCCTAAGCATCAACTATAAAGTCTCTGTGAACCGGGTCAAAGCTCCGTAATTTGACCTACACGCTCACTTACGCAGGGTGTTTAAGTAGAAAAGTACACCCCAAAATCTGTATCTGTCTCGGAGAGACCATCAGACGCAAACGCCCCCTTGCCGTCTATGGCTACTGACTACAGTGCCTATCTAAGGAGGATTTGCCCTGCATGAAAGCATTTACGTTTCTAAGCTCAGCCCTGGTGCTGGCTGGACTTTTTGGCTCGATGGCTCCCGAAGCTCTCGCTAAACCAGGCAACAAAGGTAACAATGGCGGCGGTAGTCAACCCACCCAGCCAACCGCGCCTTTAACCTGTTCCAGCGGCTCTGTCACTAGCAACCCCCTGGCGGGAGGTTCTTCTCTCAGCTACAGCCAGTGCATGACCGGCTCCGGTAACGATGTCAGCAGCACCGTTGCTACCAGCCTCAACGCCTTTCTAGACAGCACCCTGGGGGCCGGTGACTGGCTCTTTGGGGGCAAGTCTGACACCGGCGGGTCCGTCGGCAGCAACGGCTTTAGCTGGCAACAAAGTAAAGAAGGCGTAGGCACCTGGAGCTTAGCCAAGGCCATCAACGCTCCCTTTGTAATCAGCCTTAAGGCGGGCAATGGCTACGCCGCCTACTACGTCGATGGCAGTACCGCTACCCAAAGCGGTACCTGGGCCACCTTCGACGGCAAAGACCTGTCCCACGCCTCGATCTTCGTTGGCAAGCCCAAAGTGGTGGCTGAACCGCCCAAAACCACCGTGCCCGAGCCAGCCTCTACTGCTGCCCTAGTGATGGTGGGACTGAGTGCAGTGGGACTGATGCGCAAACAGCAGGGCTAGCGCCTTACCGTTCCGCTATAGTCACAAACTCTGAAACTATTTATTGAGGCGACCGTATTAGCCCTGGGGAAAAACTTGTTCCTAGGGCTTTTTACTGCGCTGGTCAGCACGCCGAGACTAAAGCTATAGCCCTCGGTGGTAGTAGCTAGTCTCAGATCTTGCACCTGGTAATTTGAACGTCAATTCCCTGCTGTTGTAACAAAGGGCGTTTTCGCTCAATGTCTGCC
>PYER01000275.1 GCA_003017855.1 filamentous cyanobacterium CCT1 | reverse complement strand
TCCTCACCCCCTCACCGTCCTCATCTCCTCATCCACACAACCCATCCACCCTCCCACTCCCTACTCCCCATGATGCGACTCCACATGCGGGATCAGCGAATGGGGCTTTTCCAGGCCGTGGGCTTCCATGAGGGTCTGATCGCCCATGATCTCGCGGGGGCAGCCGTCGGCGATGATGTGGCCTTCGTCGATGAGGATGACGCGATCGCACACCTCCAGCACAAACTCCAGGTCGTGGGAGGAGATCAGGACGGTTTCGGTGGAGTTTTGCAGAAAGCGGATCAGGCGGCGGCGGGTGCGGAGGTCGAGGCTGGCGGTGGGTTCGTCGTAGAGGATGATCTGGGGGGTCATGGCGAGGAGGCCTGCGATCGCGACCATTTGTTTTTCGCCGCCGGAGAGGTGGTGGGGTGTGCGATCGAGCAGGTGGGCGATGCCGGCCATATCGGCGGCCTGGGTCACACGGGCATCGACTTCGGCGGGGTCAAAGCCCATGTTTTGGGGGCCAAAGGCGATGTCGTCGCGCACAGAGGCGGAGAAGAGCTGGTCGTCGGGGTCCTGAAAGAGCAGGGCGACTTCGGGGCGAAACTGGCCAGGGGTGAGGGGTTCGCCAAAGAGGTGGATTTCGCCTGCGACGGGAGTGAGCACGCCGCAGAGCAGCATGAACAGGGTGGTTTTGCCGCAGCCGTTGTGGCCGATGATGCCAACGCGATCGCCCTCCTGCACCGTCAGAGTTACCTCGCGCAGCACCTGGGGCTGGTCGGGGTAGCCAAAGGAGAGGGCGTTGGCGGCGATCGCTATGGGCCGTTGCCCCTGAGCGATGGCTACCGGGTTCAGGCCGGTCGAAACAGAGTCCATCATCATCATGCCAATCTCATCTCTGCAAGAACTAACCCCACTGCCGCCACCAGCACAGCTCCGGTTAAGGCCCAGTTTTGGAGCGACAAGGGGCTGGCGATCGCGGGGGCTGGGGCAACCTGGCGGCTCTGCCCGTATCCCCGCAGCCGCATGGCTTTGTACACCCGCTCTGACTGCTCGTAGCTGCGAATGAGCAAGTTGCCGGTCAGCATGGCGAGCTGCTGCATGGTGTGGCGGTTGACCCGCAGCCAGCGCTGGCGACTGTGGCCAAAGCCCCGCAGCCGCATGGCCTGCTGCATCGTGGCCAGCATGGCGGCAATCTCAAATAGGTAGCGGTACGACAGCAGGGTCATATCGGCGAGCAGGGTGGGCAAACCGAGCGATCGCATCGCCCCCAGCAGCGTCAAAAACGGCGTCGTGCCCAGCAAAATAAAGCCCAGGGTCAAAATCGACAAAAACCGTCCCACAATCAGCCCTGTGGCCCGCAGTCCTTCTTCGCGCAGGGCCAACCAGCCCCACTGAGCTACCACTGTATCCCCCACCGTGAGGGGCAGCAGCACCACCACCGCCAAAATAAACAGGCCCGGATAGCTCAGCCGCTGCCGCAAAAACGATATCGGCAGCTGCGACAGCCCGTAGAGCAGCGCCGCCAGCCCCAGCATCCACGGCACCAGGGCCAGCTGCTGCACCGTGGCAAAGGCAAACATCAGCAGCCCCAGACTAACCAGCTTGAGCCGGGGCGACCAGTCGTGAATCACTGACTCGCGGTGAATGTAGGTATTAGCGCTGGCAACTCCCATCGCGACCTAGCCCTCCAGCAGCTCGGGCTTGACCCGGCGCAAGAACAGCACCAGCATGGCAGTAAACGTGCCCTCGACAAGCGCCAGCGGAATGTGACCCACCGACAGCGTCAGCACCGCCGCCTGCTCAGCCGTAGCATTTAGCTCTGCCGGAATATTGAAAATAATCAGCGCCAGAAAAATCAGCGCCGCTATGCCCAGCCCCAGCGCGCCCCCCAAAAATGCAAACACGCCCGTGCGGGTGGGCTCGGGCAGCACTTTGCCGACAACGTCACGACTTTGAAAGATGTGGTACGCCAGCAGGGCCGGGATGCCCATCATGGTGGCGTTTACCCCCAGGGTGGTGAGTCCGCCGTGGCCAATCACCAGCGCCTGAAAAAACAGGCCGATCAAAATCGCCGGAAAGGCAAAATATCCCAGCACCACCCCCAGCAGCCCGTTCAAAATCAGGTGCACGCTGGCGGGCGGTACTGGAATATAAATTGACGACGCCACAAAGAACGCCGCCGTCAACAGCGAGGCCTTGGGCACTTCAGCTGCCGGATCGGGCCTGCGGTTGATCTGCCGCAGCGAATACCAGGTGGCTACCCCGGTTATGGCATACCCCGCCGCGCAGACCTGGGCCGGTAAAATTCCATCGGGGATGTGCACTAGCGCTTGCCTCGAGCAAAAAATAAAGCGGTGCCAATAAAGCCCCAGATTACAGAGCCAATAGTAATGCCCCGCTGCACTGGAGACAGGGTAGTACTAGGAGAGATTAAAGAATTGGACCCGGCCTCGACCTCTGTCGCTGGGGTGGCGGCGGGTTCACCCCCAGAGGTAGAAGCCGCCACTGGAATGGTCGTCAGCACGCCGTGGCCCGCCTGACGCACCATCACCTCCCAACTGCCGGGCTGGGAGGTGTCGGGCGTAAAGCTAAAACGTCCCTGGTCGTCGGTGGTGCCCTCCTGCCAGACCTCGGTGGGGTTGCCGGGGGCGTAGACCAGCACCTGGGCGTTGGCCATCGGCTCGCCGGTCTCAAACCGGGCTTCTAGCTCAACGGCGTTCACCTGGCGGTGCTCCACAATTACCCCGTGGGCCAGCGCAGGTGCAGTTCCGCTGGCCAGTGCCAGCGCTAGTAACCAGGCAAACTTGAATCTCAGCCTCATGAGGATGTCAGTGTCACTTCTTCGCAGTGGCCCTCGCCTACGTGGCCCAGGCTCGGCAAGATTGAGAGAAAGGTCTGGTAGTCTTCCTCAGATAGGCCAGCCTGCAGCGCCGCACTGTCGACATCGACCTCACCGTTTTCGGCCAGGGCGGCCAGCGGCTCAAAGCCCAGGGCTCCAGTGTTGATGCTGTCGTCGGCAGGGGCCTCGCCATCGCCAAACAGGTGGTCGAAGTGGAAGGTGGCCTCCACGTCGGCCTCTTCGCCCGCTGTCAAAATGCCCTTGCGCTCGTCGCCGACAAAGTCGCCGCAGGTAAAGGCCAGCTCTTCATCCACCTTGATGGTGAACGGCACGGTTTCGCCCTCTTTGGTGGCGGTGCCCTGCATCCAGATCGAGTAGCCTTCGGATGGCCCCGAGGGGGCGGGCACCATGCGCCAGGCCAGCGCGTTGAAGCGCCCGGCTGGAGCCTCGACCTCGCTCACCAAGATCGGCTCTGCCGCATCATCGCCCTCGGCCAGGTCAATCACCTGCGCTTCTTCGACCTTGACCTCGGCCTTGGCTTGGAGTTCGTTACCCGCTTCAGGGTCAAAGGGAGGGTCGGTTTGGGCGGCGGTAATGTCGGCTAGCGATACGTAGAGATTGTCAAAGCTAACCTCCCAACCGTCTTTGGTGGTAAACCCCTGGCGCACAAAATCTTCGCCGTTAGCTCGAATCAACAGGGTGCCGGTTTCGCCGTCAGCACTGGCGGTTTCGGTGGTTTCGGGGGTAGTTTCGGGGGTGGTGGCGGTGGGGCTTTCGCTACCGCAGCCGGTCAGCACGCCGAGGGCGAGCGCCCCCAGCACGCCCAGGGCCATTTTCGAGGTCTTGCGTTGCATAGGACTTGCGCACATAAAATCGTCTCGAACAGAGCTGAGTTACTTATCTGTTAGCCTTCTTGGGTTTCAAAAGGCCGTAACCCAATCTGTTTACTTAACCCTGAGTGCCCTCAAACTTCAATGCCCAGGGGGGGCAACTAAAGATAGATTCTGCCGTTTGCGAACCCTAGAAGCGAACCGAGGAAGCGATACGATAGGGGCACCAAAAGTCTGTAGCTAACCATGTTCGACGTCGTTGTGGTGGGGGCTGGCCCCGCCGGAGCATCTACCGCCTACCACCTGGCCAAGCAGGGGCACTCGGTACTGATCATAGAGAAAGATTCTTTGCCGCGCTACAAGCCCTGTAGTGGTGCGGTTTCGCCCAGTGTAGCGGAGTACTTTGATTTTGACTTTGCCCCTGCGATCGCGCGTTCCCTGCGCCGCGTGCGCTACACCTACAAGCTGGGCGACCCGGTTGAGGCCGAGCTCACCACCGCTGATCCGATCTGGATGGTAAATCGGGAGGTTTTCGATCAATTCCTCGTGCAGCAGGCGCAGAACCAGGGAGCACAGCTAAAGGATGGTACGGCGGTGACGGCGATCGCCAACCAAGGCGACTATTGGCAGGTCTCTACCACCGACGGCACTCTGGATGCGGCCTACCTGGTGGCCGCCGATGGTGCGACCGGGCCAATGGCGAAGTGGCTAGGTTTTCCCAATCTGACGCTGCGTACCGCCAGCATTCTCGAAGTGAATGCCCCGGTGGGGGATAACTGCGCCATCAACTTTGAATTTGGCCTGGTAAAGCAGGGCTGCGCCTGGAACTTTCCCAAGGCCGACGGCTACTCGATTGGGGTGGCGACATTTTTGGGCCAGGCTCCAGCCGACTATCGCAAGCCCCTGGAAAAATACAGCCAGTCCTTCGGCATCGACCCCGATGCGGGCACCATCTACAGCCACCCTTTAAAGCTATGGGATGGCAACCATCCCCTGCACACCCACCGAGCGGTACTGGTGGGGGAAGCCGCCGCCATTGTCGATCCACTCAGCGCCGAAGGCATTCGCCCCGGCATGATCAGCGGGGTGCGGGCAGCGGAGGCGATCCACGCGGCACTGGCGGGGGATTCAGAGGCGTTGGCAAACTATACCGCCACCATGCATAACACCTGGGGCGAAGACATGCCCTGGGCCAAGCGCATTGCCGGGCTGTTCTTTCGGGTGCCGGGGATAGGGTATCGGGTGGGCATTAAGCGGCCCACGGCGACCCAGCGGCTGGGGCAGATTTTGGCCGGAGAAGTGCGCTACGCCGATATCGCCGGTCGGGTGATGAAGCGCATGAGCGGCGGGCTGTTGTCGGGCTAACGGGGTTTGCCCAAGTTCCGATACCATCGCGCCAGTCTATGGGGATCGATGCCGAGCAGATAGCTGACGACCATGACCTGATTGGCCAGGGTAGTGCGAAGGATGCCGAGGGTGCGCCAGCGGCGATCGCTTGTCACCACAGCACTGGGGGCGATCGCCACTTTCCCCAGCCTTCTCAGCCGCCGCACTAGCTCAAAGTCTTCCATCATTGGCAAATCGGGGAAGCCGCCCAGGGCGCGAAAGGTGTCTTCCGTTAGAAAAATGGCCTGGTCGCCGTAGGGCATTTGCAGGTGGCGCGATCGCAGATTCACCCCCCATTCCACCCAGCGCAGGCCGCGTCTGGGGCTATCGATCGCCAGCGTAAAAGCCCCGGCGACAACGCCAGGCTGGGCCAGCGTTTGGCGAATGGCCTGGTCAAACCCTTTGGGCAGGCGAGTGTCGGCGTGGAGAAAGAGCAAAATTGGGCCTTTGGCGACCCTGGCCCCCTGGTTTTGCTGGTGCGATCGCCCCCGCACCGATTCCACCACTTTGGCCCCCATTGCTCTGGCTACCTCAGCCGTGCCGTCAGCACTGCCTCCGTCGACGACGATGACCTCGACATTGGCGGCAGCTTGGAGGGCCTCTAGCACCAGGGGCAGGTTGCTGGCCTCATTAAGCGCAGGAATGACGATGGAAATAGCTGGCTGCAGCAAGGTTTGATCGGCCCTGAGGATCACAGTAGCGCTGGGCTGTGCCTCTGTCGGCAGCAACGGTCTGGGTAAGGTGGCAACAGCACGGCTAGAACGGGGGGCTAACCATCGCGTTAGCTGTGCCTGCAACTTGGCCACAGTCCACAGACCTTCAATCGAAAGGGGCATATCGCAACACCAGTGAGCGTTTCGATAATTTACCCAACCATCCCCTCAGGTGAATGAAGGATGACTTAATGTTTACTGAGAATGAGGGCCAGGGGGCTGCTCAAACGGGTCAAAAATATAGTTGTCGGCGTGTTGGGTGGCTCGCTCCAGGTCGGTTGGGCTGCGCACCGTCCAGGCCAAGAGAGGCAAATTGAAGTAGTGGCGGGCCAGAGTCGTGGGCAGCGTGGGCAAGGCTTTGACGTTGTAGGCAATGAAGTGGGGCGCGCTGGCCCAGGCCAGCAGCAGGTGGCTGCGCAGAAACTTCTGCGGCTTGCTGGCCAGCTGACCGCGCACAACGGCAGGAGCGTAGCGCCTAAACCACTGCAGCGATCGCGGGTTAAACGACTGCACCGCAAACTCGCCTCGATAGCCCGCCAGAGTTTTCACCAGCGCCTGCTCGGGGGGCCCAACTTTCTTCTCGTTTTTGATTTCAATCAGCAGCGGCACCCGACCATCAATGCAGGCCAGGGTTTCGGCCAGCGAGGGAATGGTCTGGTCGGTGCCAAACAGGTGAAACTGCCCCAGGCTGCCGAGGGTTTGCTCAGCAATGCGGCCTTTGTAGCCCGTCAGGCGCTTTAGATCGCGATCGTGGAATACCGCCAGGTGGCCATCGGCCAGCAGCTGCACATCTAGCTCGATGGGGTGCTGGGCTGCGATCGCCGCCTCAAACGCCGCCAGCGAATTTTCTGGCACTGCCGTACCCCGGTGCAGGCCCCGGTGGGCAATGGGTCGGGTCGTAATCCACTCCATCACTGGCCTCATCTACCCTGCTAAGCTGAGTTCAGTCCTAGGCCTATCGTCAAGTCGCATCAGTACTTCACAGTACGGCCTAGCACCCATCCTCGCCAACCCCGCTTGGCTCAGCCCCGGTCGCCGTTCCCTCTATGCCTCTCGACACCTGGTTTCCCCTCGCCGTCTACTACAGCGACCTACCCGATGCCACTCAGCACAAAGCCGCCCTGGCCGATGCCATTCTAGAGTTAGAGGCCAGCGGTAGCGAACCCCGCAACTTTCCTGAGATGGCCTGGACGGGTGACCTGCACGGCGTTGAAAAAGTACACACCGACCCTCGCTTCAACTGGGTGGTGAACCAGGTTGAAACCCACGTGGTGATTTATCTGAAAGAACTGGGTCTCGATCTGAGTCAGGTCGATCTTTACATCCAAAGGGCCTGGCCGGTGGTGTCGCGCCCTCAGCAGGAGGTCGGTGCCCACTGCCACAACACCGCCCACGTTAGCGCCGTGTACTACGTTTCCGTGCCTGAATCAGGCACCGATGCGGCAGGCTGCCTCACTTTTTTTGACGATGCCCGCCCCAACGAAGTCAGCCCCGGCCTGGGCAGCGAAAACACTGACATCATTGCCGATTGGAACTATCTGAACCAGGACCAGGCGCTGTATTTGCCCACCGAAGGTCGACTGGTTGTCTTCCCGGCCAAGCAGCGCCACGGGGTGACGCCGAATCACACCGACGATCTGCGCCTGTCGCTCTCGTTTGATATTGTGCTCACCGCCGCGCCGGGCCAGGCTGCCGGGGCCTACGAATTTCTGATGCCCCCCCCGACTCAGTGGCAGCGGTTTGGCTCCAGGCCCTAGCTGCAAGTCACAATCGAGTGCAGGTTTCGCTACCGAGGACTGTAACTATATGGCTTCGCTCACGCATCACCTGTTGACTATGGCCTACAACAACGCTTGGGCTAATCACCGCCTGCTAAAAGCCTGCTGCCAGCTAAGCCAGGCCGATTTTGTCGCCACCAGAACGAGTTTTTTCCCTTCGATCAAAGCAACCCTAAACCATTTGCTGACCGTTGACTGGTACTACATCGACGCACTGGAGCGCAGCATCAGTCAGCAGCCGCCCCATCCTCAAGCTTGGACGTTTTTTGAGCCTGAGGAGCCTTTTGAGACCTGTGCAGAGCTTCAGCGGGAGCAGCGCCAGGTGGATCAGCGGCTAATTGCCGTTTGTCGCACATTGGCCGATGGATCGCTGGAGCAGACTGTCAGCATTCCTCGGTCCCACGGCATTCAGAATGAGCAAATGTCGCGGCTGCTGGCGCATCTGTTTCAGCATCAAATTCACCATCGCGGCCAGGCCCACGCCATGCTGGCGGGCACAGCGGTTGAACCGCCCCAGCTGGATGAGTTTTTTTGTGCTGATGAGGCGAAATTGAGAGAACGTGATTTTCAAGAGCTGGGTTTTTCGGAACACGAGATATGGGGTAGTTGAGGGTAGGGTGGGCATTGCCCACCACTAAATAAGCTATTTTGAGAGATTGTCCTGGTTTAGAAGATTTGATATTAGCTGTAAGTGATGGCGGCGCACAATTTGGGGTAATTGGCCAGTCTTGTCGCTGGGGCCATTTCGCTGGCCCCAGACCCCCAGCTCCGCACGGCCTCCGGCCTACGACAAGGAGCGTTGCCCCCACGGGGGCGCAAACCAACATCGGTCGTCCTTGACCTCACGGAAAGGATTAGACGATCATCGGTTTAAACCTTTGCCCTGAAAATAACCGAGGGCTGAGCGGAGTCGTTCGTGAAACTCCCGAAGGGAGAAAGCCCGTTCCCTAGCCCC
>PYER01000274.1 GCA_003017855.1 filamentous cyanobacterium CCT1 | reverse complement strand
CCAGGGGATCCGGCAGTTCCAGCTCGGCCTCTGTCCGGCGCGCCCCTGCGGCTGGCCCTGAATCCACCAGGCTGGGGGTGGCCAGCAGTTTGTCCATCAGCCAACGAGCGGCCCGCAGCTCCCGGTAGCGCCCGGCCAGCACCGCCTCCTCCAGCAGCGACCCGCGCCCCCGTCGCTGTTCGGCTTCGATCGCGGCCATGGCCACATCAATTTGCTGCACCGCCGATCGCCTGAGGCTGAAGCGCAGCCGGGTAAGGGCACTGGGCGCCGGGTTGACGCCAGCGGGCAGCTCTCGCATTGATACTACAGGCGATCGGCCTGGGCGAGGAGCCCTGACTGGCTCTGGCCGAGGCTGGGGGCGGCTCGGCCTCGCCAGCTGCTGCACCAGGTCGCCCAAATCGGCAACGGCCATACCGCGAGCGCCAAACTCGTCGGCCCCCATCTGGCGGGCGGCGGCCTCTAGCACCGGCTCCGCCTGGGCGCTGAGCACCAGCACCGGCAGGCTGGGGTAGCGGGCCTTGATGTCGGCACAGAGGCGCAGCCCCGGCAGCTGGTCGGGTTGCCCGGCCCCCAGGCCCAGGTCGAGAATCACCAGGTCGAGGTCGGGGCGCGGTCGATCGATTGGGGTCGCCGCCTGAGCAGAGTCAGCGATCGCGCCACTGGCCAGGTCGGGGCGCTCGGCGCGACTGGCTAAAATCGCCAGGGCATCGTCGGCTCGGGTGGCCTCGGCCACCACGCTGTACCCGGCAGTTTGCTCCAGCCAGATCCGCAGACCCAGCCGAAATACCGGGTCTTCATCGATCAGCATGAGGCGTAGGGGAGCGGTCGTCATTCTGACTCAGTCGTTGAGGAACTGTCCCCACCGGGCACCGGGCGGCCCTCGGCCTCCCAAATCGACCAGATGTAGGCCCGCTCGGCCTTCCAGAGAGCGATCGCATTTCTGGCCTCGTCATAGAGCGCCCGCCCCGGCCCAATCTGGCCCGCCAGGTTGATTGCCGCCGTCAGGCTGCCGCTATAGGCTAGGTCCTTCGCCTCATCCAAAATTGGCTTGTCTTCGGCAATTTGAATGGTGGCGGTCCACTCCTGCACCAGCCCCTGGGCGCGGCTATGGAGCGCGCGGCCCGACTCAATTTTATTCGCCTCCGCGATCGCCTCCTGGAGCTTGTCCTGCTCGGCCAGCGCCACCGCCGCATCGAGAATCGGGCGGTCTTCGATCACCTGAATTTCTTGCTGCCACCCGGCCACCAGGGTTTGGGCCTCAACCCGCAGGGCGCGACCCAGCTCGATTTCGCTGGCCTTGGCGATCGCGGTTTCGAGGGCCGCAATCGTACCGGGCTTGGCCAGACTGCGGGCCTCTAAGAGAATGGGACGATCAGCAATGCGCTGGAGGTTGGCCTGCCACTGGGCCACCATCGTCTGGCCCTGAATCCGCCGGGGGCGATCAACTTCAACCATTTGAGCCTGGTGGATGGCCCAATCGTAGGTCAGGCGCTGGCCCAGGCGGGCCACCCTATCGCTAAACGTCAGCCGTCTCAAATCGGTAAGCTGCTCACTCCACTGATCTACTGACGATAAATCAGCCGCTGCGTAGGGACTGTTCGCCGGGAGCTGATTGACGGCGCTCACAGCGGCCATCAACCCGAACATGTGGCTGTAGCGAGGGGCCACACCGCTCGGATCGGCTTGGGTGGCCAGCGTTTGGGCGTGGCTCAGGGCCAGTAATTCTTGGGCAGCGGGCAGCAGGTGAGGGCTGGGGGGCACCACGCTGGCCAGCTCCAAGGCGCCCGTGCGATCGCCCACCTGCCAGCGCTGCAGGGCCACGTCCAGCACGGTCTTACTCCAGGCGTCGATATCCTGTTCGGCCGCCTGCCACACCTGGCTGCGCAGGTCAATATCGCGCGCCAGCACCACCGCCTGACGCAAATTCTCAATTTTGTTGGTACCCGCCAGGTCGCGGGCCTGCAGCAGCTGATTCCACGCCTGCTGCTCGACCAAAAACTGCTGCTGCCAAAACACGTAGCGCGTGGTCAGCCAGTAATCGCTCTTGAGCGCTTTAAACTCCTGCAGGTGGGTTTTGGCCAGTGTCCAGTCGCTAGCCGCCAGCGCTGGTCTGAGCTTGGCCTCGATCGCCCGGCCCTGCTCCCAGTCCTGCCGCCACTCAAAAATTACCGCCTGAGCCGATTTGCGCAAAGGCGTATTGAGGGGAATTTTTTCGGCCAGATCGATCGCATCGTCGAGCTTGCCCGCCTGGGCCCAGCGATTGGCCAGCACCAAGATTTGCTCCGAGGCATCCTTTAAAACCTCCTGGGACTCATCGTACTGGGAATGGGTTTTGGGCCAGTTGGCGGTCAGCAGCACCGACTGCACCAGACTGTTGGGTTCGCCCGTGCGCGCCTGGGCCTTGGCGCAGTAGAGCAAATCGCTCTCCGAGTGAAAGGGCGTCACCTGGTCGCAGTCGGGCAACGGCGGAATGCGGGTCAGCCACATCAGCGCCCAGCCGCAAAAGATGCCCGACCCGGTTAGCAGCAGCACCCACAGCGTCAGCCAAAACCACTCCCACGGCTTAACCTGGCGGCTCGATTTGGGGCGCTGCCGACGCGAATTCAAGAGCGAAGAGGCCGGTGTAGATGCCATGACGTCGAACTACCGAGAGCGAGCTGTAGCATCTCAACTGTTAGCAGGGCATGAGCGAGTCCGGATTGGCTCAAACCCCCGCTGAAAGCAGAGATGCTGACACATTGTAGAAGCAATCTTTAGACTTGGTTCTAGGGCCGTCATCAATTTTGGCTACAATTTTGATCCCACCAGCGTTGTCACATTCGGCCCCCCCACCGAACTAGAGCAAGCTGGGGGCTGCAACCGCTGATTTTGGGGCTATCAGCCGTTACTGACGACAGCTCCTGGCTTTCGAGCCTATTTTTTTGAGGAATGGCACAGGTATGGCACAGGGCACAAAAAAACGGCTGAATCCCCAGCTCAGACCGGCTGGAGGGGGCAAACGGCTCCAGGGGGCGATCGCGCTGACAGCCCTGCTAGGCCTGGCCGCCGCGCCCGTTGCCGCCAGCGAGCAGCTCAGGCAGTTCTTGATCAGCCGCCGCTGCGTGGGCTGCGACCTCAGCGACACGGTACTGGCCGGGGCCAGCCTAGAAGACGCCGACCTCAGCGGAGCTAATTTGGCCGGGGCCAACCTGAGCCAGGCCCGCCTACCCCGTGCCCAAATGACCCAAACCGACCTGCGTCAGGCCAACCTCAGCCAGGCCGTCGTCAGCCAGGCCGACCTGTCGGGCTCTGACCTGGCCGGGGCCAACCTGCGCGGGGCCACCCTCACCGGCAGCCGCCTGGTCGAGGTCAACGCCACCGCCATCAACCTAGAAAACGCCGAAGCCCGCGAAAGCAACTGGTCCGGCAGCGACCTCAGCGACAGTCGCCTCGATGGGGTCTCTTTGGCCCAGGCCGGCTTGGCCCAAGCCAACCTGAGCCGGGCCACGCTGACCGATGGCAGACTCTACCGCGCCAACCTGATTGGCGCCCGACTGGACGGCGCTGACTTCACCGGGGCCGATCTGCGAGAAACACTGATTCGAGACGCCTTTGTAGACGGCACTAACTTTACCAACGCCGATCTGTACGGCGCAAATCTGGTGCGTACTGACCTCAACACCGCCCGCTTTTGCAATACCCGAATGGCCAATGGCGAAATCAACAACGATCACTGCACCGACACAACGCTCCCCTGAACCGTGCGACAGCCATAGGCCATTACTGACTGGCAGAAATATGAAAAGTCCTGCTGAGACTAAGCGGTGTTAGGCATCAGATATTCAGGTGTCAGGAACAGTCGGCTAACTTTAGCCGCAGATTATTAGACAAGATAGGGGCTAAAGAACAATTGGTGTTGCCGTGGTCAATGCTCGGTTTGGGCAGTGAGCTGCTACATATCCTTCTGATGACCGAGCCAGTTGCTAGTTAGAAAAACTTAGTCTGAAGACATCAATCAAAGCTAAATTTAGCCGTGAAGTTTTACCTTGAGGAAAACTCCGACTTCTGAGTTTGGCTTTGTACAGCCATCGCCAAAACGGTTAGAGCATGACCAAAAATTTTGAAGCGATGGCTATCCGTCGTTGCGCTACTTCAGTTTTGAGCTGGAGCCAGGATTGATGTTCTAAGCGCACCGGCGATCGCTATATACGCATTGTCTTCGCCCTAAAACTCATTGAGAGAAATGGCAGATTAGACAGCTGACTACCTTAACGGTTGAGAACTAACGGGTTGGGCAATGTGATGGCACAGACAATCACATTTGCAGAGGAGAATCCGATGAAAAAGCTACTAGCAGCCCTTGGCCTAATTGGCGTTGGTATAGTTAGCTGCACCCCCTACGAACCCTATACAGCATGGGATGCCGACGAAGACGGTTACCTGGACCGCAGCGAATTTTACACTGGTGCTTACGATAGATGGGATGCGGATAGAGACGGCTATCTCTACAACACCGAGCTTTACGATGGCCTAGGCGAAACAGGAGTCTATGACACCTGGGATACCAACAGAGACACTTACCTAGATGCCAACGAGTTTGGCATCGGCATCAACGATGACGGTTACTTTAACGCCTGGGATGCGGATGGCAGCGGTGCGATCGAAGGTTACGAATACCAAAGCTACTACGACCTCTGGGATCTGGACAACGACGGTGTACTAGACACCAGCGAGCTGTCAGAAGGAGCCTACAACTACTGGGATTTAGACCAAAGCGGCTACCTCGATCGCAATGAATTTGAAACTGGGCTAGACGACAGCGGTATTTACGACGCCTGGGATGCGGATGGGGATGGATTACTCAACCAAAACGAGTATGGCTACCAGTTTGGCACCTAATTTGCCTTTCTCCGGCCCACGCATGTATTGAGCCCTGGCTTAGCAATGAACCACGGGCTCAATGCCTTTCCATAGCGCTGGCCAGCTTGCCTGGAACTGTTCTACATCTGCCGCCAAAACTAGGACACTATGGCTTTAGCCAATCGGGTTAGGATGTCTGGCAACGAGCGTTCAAGCGTTTGAACGTTCTCAGGCTTTGTTGATGTCCTAACCCCGGTGACTCTGACTATAACTGGCCTATAGCCATTGCCTACAGGTTGCCGATGGAAAAATCCTAGCCTCTCTGGCGACGGCTAAAACTCAGTCACCAAAGCTGACGATCGCCTGACGGTTAAAGTCGCCTTCCACTTTTCATCCAAAGGGGCAGTGGGGCGATATGAGCTAATGAATAATAGACTTAGAGCCAGTATTTTGTGGTTTTGAGATCATCAAAATGCCTCCACGCCCATTTCGCCTTTCACGGCGGCGATTTCTGCAATGTTCGACGGCGATGGCCTCGGCGGTAGGCCTGGCCAACTGTCAGCGATCGCCATCCAACTCCGCCGGTACCGGTGGCTCAGCTGAACCTTTGCACATCTACACCTGGGCCGACTACGCTGACGATGAGGTGTTCGATCGCTTCTCCCAGGCCAGCGGTATTCCGGTAGAGGTGCAGACCTACGACTCAAACGAGACCATGCTGGCCAAGCTGCAGGCCGGAGGCGGGGAGCAGTTCAGCATTCTCTACCCTTCTGACTATATGGTGCAGCAGATGGTCGAGCTAGGTCTGCTGACTGCCCTCGATCATGCTCAAATTAAGGGCCTGGACGATCTGCTCGGCCCCTGGCAAAGCCCGGCTTACGACTCCAACAATACCCACAGTGTTCCGCTCAGCTGGGGCACCACCGGCTTGATTTACAACACCACCCGGCTCACCACGCCCCCTACCGACTGGGCCTACCTGTGGGAGCAGCAGAATGTCTTGACCGGCAGAATGACGCTGCTCGACGACCTGCGTGAAACCCTGGGAGCCACCCTGGCTTCGCTGGGCTATTCCTACAACGCGACTGATCCGCAGCAGATTGAGGCCGCCTTTGAGCGACTGCGACAGCTCAAACCTGCGATCGCCCAGTTTTCCAGCTTTGGCTGGGAAGACCCGCTGATTGCGGGTGATTTTGTCATCTGCATGACCTACTCGCACCTGGGCAATGCTCTGCCCGCCGAGCACCCCAACCTGCGCTACGTCATCCCCAGCTCGGGCAGCTCGCTGTGGACCGATACCATGGTGATTCCCAAGGGTGCGCCCAACCCTGAGGCGGCCTACACCTGGCTCAACTTCATGCTAAAGCCTGAGAATGCGGCCTACGCGGTTGAGCGGCTGCGCTTTGCCACCCCCAGCCAGTCGGCCTTTGCCCTGCTGCCGACCGAGCTACAGGAGAGCGAAACCCTGTTTCCGCCTGAGTCGGTACTGGCCAACTGCGAAGGCATCGCGCCGCTCGACCCCGCCACGGCGGATCTCTTCGATCGCTATTGGACCGAGCTGACCAGCGCTTAGCAGTCTAGCTAGAGACCCGGTCCCTTTTGCATCTGCTAATGGGCTTAGCATTGCGTAGAAAGGACCGGGTCTCTCTTCGGACAAACTCTCAAGCGCTGATCAGAGGCGTCGCTTTAGCCTGAAAATTGGCGTTCACCAGGGCCGTCACCGCTGCCTCCGGATCCTTCACGCGAAACTGCGCCCCCAGCCGCACAAACTGGCGCTGCTGGTTGGCCCCAATCACCGCGATCACCGGCACCCGCGCATACTTGGGGTCGTCGCCCTGGTTGTTGCGAATCACGTTGCGCAGGCGGTGCTGCTGCTCGATGTCGCCCGCCAGGCGCGGGTCTAGCTCGACCATGACCATGCGCACATCTTCGACGGGTTCGGCATCATCAATGATGAACTGAACGCGGTCGTCGCGGCGATCGACCTTGCCCCAGATCATCAGCCGCTTGTCGGCGACGATGTGCTGACCAATCCGCTCAAAGGATTTGGGAAAGACGACCGCCTCAGACTGACCCGTTAAATCTTCAAGCTGAACGATCGCCATACGATCACCCTTTTTAGTCACTACCGGCTTGACGCTGGCCAGAATCACGATCGCGCTCAGGGTCACATTATCGGGCTGCTCGTGCAGCTCCGCCAGGTTGATCGGGGCCAGCACCCGCGCCGATCGCTGCACCGACTTGAGCGGATGGTCAGAAATATAGAAGCCCAGCAGCTCTTTTTCCTGCCGCAGCTTTTCCTGAGCCTCAAAGTCGGCCACCAGCGGTGCTTTGGGCGCGGTTTCGTAGCCTGCCGAAGGTATGGCGCTCTGGGTATCGCCACCTCCCAGCATCATGTCAAACAGGTTGCCCTGGCCAATCTCGCGATCCTTAGCACGGCCCTGGGCCCAGTCGATCACCAGCTCCAGGTCCTGCATCAGCTGGTTGCGGTTGGGCTCCAGTTTATCCAGGGCACCGGCTAGAATTAGCGATTCTAAAGCGCGGCGGTTGACGGCGTGCAGATCGACGCGATCGCACAGTTCCGCCAGCGACTTAAACGGCCCGTCTGCTTCGCGGTTTTTCAGAATGCACTCGATCGCCCCCAAACCCACGTTGCGCACCGCTGAGAGGCCAAACAAAATGCTCTTGCCCTCGGGGGTAAAATCGACCAGCGATCGGTTGATATCCGGCGGCAGCACCTCAATGCCCATGGCGATGCAGTTGGCGATGTGCATCTGCACCTTGTCCTGGTCGCCGCTGTTGGAGGTCAGCAGCGCCGCCATGTACTCCACTGGGTAGTTGGCCTTCAGGTAGGCCGTTTGAAAAGTGACGAACCCGTAGGCCGTAGAGTGCGACTTGTTGAAGCAGTTAGAGGCCACCTGGCCGTCGGCCAGCAAAAAGTTGTGGTCATGGGCTACCCCAATGTCATAGACGGGCTGCACTCCCAAAGACTGGCGACTGACGATTTTGACCACAACTAATCTCCTGATAACACGGGCGCGTCCGGGCCGATCGTTACCCAAACGCCTGACCTACCCCTCAAACCATATCTCCTTACCCTAGGGGTAGCGGCTGGTAGTGGGTGATCACACCAAAGGGCTGTAGCTCGTTAGTGTAGCGGCTAAAGACGTTACCGTCAGGCATTTTCAAAATTTTCTCATAGACCGTCCGTTTGTCGGACCGTTCGTCGGGCGATTTGCTGACGTCCTGTGGGGTGCAGCCAGCCGGGGCAAGCCTTTGGGCGCCCAGTAACCCGGAGGCGATCGCGATTTAGACAACAAAGAGCGCCCCCCGAGGGGAGCGCTTTTGTTGCTCAATCAATGGGGTAGTCGCTATCGACTAGCCGATGATTTCAGGCGCCTCAGTCGTAGCCAGGTCGAGCGGGAAGTTGTGAGCATTGCGCTCGTGCATCACTTCCATACCCAGGTTCGCACGGTTGATCACGTCAGCCCAGGTGCCAATCACACGCCCCTGTGAGTCAAGGATCGATTGGTTGAAATTGAACCCGTTCAGGTTGAACGCCATCGTGCTGATGCCCAGCGCCGTGAACCAGATGCCAATCACAGGCCACGCACCCAAGAAGAAGTGCAGAGAGCGGCTGTTGTTGAAGCTGGCATATTG
>PYER01000273.1 GCA_003017855.1 filamentous cyanobacterium CCT1 | reverse complement strand
CCTATCACGTTGGGAGTAATGTCCTGTTACCAGGCATTGCGCCCGGTTGGTGGAGTCGGTTTGTTCGACCCAGTGGAGATAAAATCGCGGGCGCAATGCCTGGTAACAGGACATTACTCCCAACGTGATAGGAGGCTGTGAAACAGCCTGGCGGAGTCGATCTAGGCTCACCCGATACTTATCCTGGAGTTTGTATAAACCAATTCGAGCCCAGAGATGGAGGTCTACCTGTGGGAAAACCGCAGATTCCAAGCTGGACTTGGCATGGAAATAAAAATAAGTCGTTAGCGATACCGATTACGCTACCACCTGAAGAAAAGCTTCAGGGGAGACCTGGGCCGCGCCAAAATAGAACTTGATAAAACGGTGCTCTTGCTTAACGTCTGCTCTACATTGGCCGGCGAGATGACCGGCGAGATTGACCCAGAAAATTGACCAGAGGCGCTGTAGCATCGTACAGGCATCACCAACGCCGAAGGGGGCAAAATGGCAGACTGGCAATGGCAAACCTGGCAGGGGCAAGACTTTCTTACCTGTGACCTGCTGCAGCCCTGGCCCCACGGATTTTTTACGCGGCAGTTTTGGCCCCAGACGCCTGAAACCCTGACGGCATCGCTGGCGGCGAATGCAGCGGTGCAGCGGGTAAAGCAGGTGCACGGCAATCGGGTGCTGACCCCTGCCGAGCTGCCTGCTGCCGATGCGGAAGGGCCGAGGGCGGAGGCCGATGGCCTGTTGAGCGTTGGCGCAGCCTCTTTGCAGGAGAACCGCGCCCGTCAGGCCCTCTGGGTGTGCTCAGCCGACTGTAGCCCCGTGCTGATCGGCGATCGCGCTACCGGTCAGGTGGCGGCTGTTCACGCGGGCTGGCGAGGCACGGCCCAGGCGATTGTGCCAGTGGCGGTGGGCAAGCTCCAGGCCCAGGGCAGCCGCCTAGAAGACCTGGTGGTGGCGATTGGTCCGGCGATCGCTGGCAAGGTCTACCAGGTGTCGGTAGATGTGGCCGCCGCCGTAGGTCGTACGCTGCTGAAGGATGCCGCCAGCGATGATGAGGCGGTGGTAGGGGCGCTGTTGCAGCGGGAAAATTCGCCGCTGCTAGCCGATGATGCGCCGGGCAAGGTGCGGCTGGACGTGCGCCAGGCCAATGCCCGGCAGCTAGAGCAGCTGGGCATTGGCCGCGATCAGGTGGCGATCGCCCCCCACTGCACCTTTCAAGAGCCCGATCGTTTTTTTTCCTACCGGCGCACGGGAGAAAAGCAGGTGCAGTGGTCGGGCATTGTCAGCCGATGTTGAGCTGGCCTAGGGGCTGTCATCAATTAGCCTTTGAAGGTACCAGAATCAACGGTTACAGCCCCTAGGCTGTTTTGTTTGGTCGGGCGCGACACCGCTGTTACTAAAGGGTTTTTGGCCAGAATTGATGACACGTCCTAAGGCAGCCAGGTCGCCAGGATGCCGCCAAAGGGAAATGTCTCTGGATCAACTACGGTCGGAGCCAAGACGGGATTTTTTGAACCATCTGAGGCATCAGCTGAGTCGGCATCGTCGGTATCAGCGGCGTCAGCATCGGCATCGCGAGAACTGTTCAGAGTAGTCGTCAACGTACCGCTGCTGTTGCTATTAGAGGCGCTGTCAAGGGCGCTGTCAGCGGTGTCGTCACTGGAAGGCCGATACACCAGCGGCAGGTGCCAGATCTTAGGTTTCTGGCCGGGGTCAGCAGCGGATTGGTCGGCCAAATCGAGCAGCAGCGATCGCCCATCGGGAGCCACGCTCATATGAATGGTCTGCCGCAGGGGCAGCCGCAGCAGCGGACTGACCTCGCCATTGGTTAAGGTAATCGCCAGCAGCAGGGGCTGCTCAACATAGGCGTCGACTGGCTGCAGCGTATCGCTATCGGATGGGGCATCGACCAGTTCACTGGCCAGGACGTAGAGCACCTGCCGGGTGGGGTCAAACCGAGCTTCTAGAATAGCCCCGCTAACCTGCAAAAGCTCCTCTTCGCGGCCCTGGTTAGTGACCAGAAACAGCGATTCGGTAAAGCGCTTTTCGGGATCATCCTGGTTGAAGTTGACCATGGCTGCCGCTGAACCATCGGCGGTCAGATCCAGGACGCGGCCGTAGTTGGGCAAAAAGTCGAGGGGCTGACGCGGCCCGCGGGTCGGCTCTGCTCCCAGGTCGATAATGGCGGTCCCCTGGCCCTGCAGCAGCAGCAGTGACTGGCTGTCGGGGGCAATTAAAAAGTCGCCACCGGGCTCGGTTTCGATGGGGGTAGGGGGTTCTCCGGCCCGCACCAGCCAGGGGCCAAAGTCGGCTGGGTCCTGCTGGTTGACCCGCTGCACCACAATGGCCTGCCCGTCGGGCGAAAGGTCAAATTTGAGGTTTTGGTAGTTGCGGCTGTCGAGCAGCAGGGTAGTCTCACCTGACTCGGGGGACGCGTTCTGAGGCAAAAGCCGTTGCCACAAGGGCGGACGTTCGTCCATAAAATCCACTGGCGGGCGGGGAGCAATGCCGGTGGTGACGGTATAAATTTGCTGATTGAGCAGACTGCCCCCCTGGCTGCTGTCGCTAGCCGAAAAGAGCACCTTGTCCCCCAGCGGGTAGGGCTGAAAGGCCAGCACCGACAGGTTTTTGGGCGTCAGAATGGTGCGCTCCTGGCGCTCCAGATCGGCCAGCACCAGGCGGTTGGCTTCGTCGCCCTCGGACCCAATGTATAGGAAGGCCCGCCGTCGGGTTTGAAACTGAGCCTGAAAGGGCTCAAAGCGGCTGGGGCGATCGCGGCGGGCGGCATAGCGATCGCGCGCCTCACTCAGGCTGAGCGTAAACGACTCACCGTAGGGCGGCGGGTCGGTCAGGGTGTAGGCCATCCGCCGCCCCGCCCAGCTCACCTTGCCCGGCAGCGGCGGATCCAGAGTGAGATTTTTCTCCACGCTGGCCACATCCATGGGGCGGCTAAAGGTGATCAAAAAGGCTCGATCTTCAGTGCCGACCTGTCGGTCCTGCCAGGTAAAGTCGCGCACTCGCGCTGTGGCATGGTCGCCCGAGAGAATGAGTAGGCCCAGGGCCATGGCCAGACCAGTCATGACCACCAGAGCCAAACGGTCTAGGGGTTGGACGCGAGCCAGCTGATTCCGGGAGCGACGAGAGCGACGACGGGCCATAGCTAATATTCGTAGGGGGTGCGAGGCTCAGGGATTTCGGTCAGCGTAGCAGAGCCAATGGCGAGCTGGCGCTTGCCGTCGAGGGTGATGGTCTGCATAGTGCCCTTGATGTCTAGCCAGGTGTCGGGGACAGGGCGAGGGGTGCCTGCCGGTAGCTCCACCGGCAGGCCCACTGGATAGGCGTCGGCGGCACAGCAGGTCAGCACAAACCGTGAGATCATGATGAAGTTGTCGGGCCAGTCGGGAATATGGGTAACAAACCCGCTTACCGCCGCCCCTTGCCCGGCATAGGCATCGGGTTCAGGGTAGACGTTGAGGGTGCGGACCCAGTCCACAATAGTGCGGGTTTCAGAATCGCCGCCGAGGGAAAATCGCTGGGGCCGCGATCGCGTCTGCCCCAGCACGTCGGTAATACCCCGCTGAAACGCCGTCTCGCTGGCAAAGGGGCGGGGGGTGTAGATCAGGCCAAACACCGCAATGGCAATTAAGAGCACGCTGCTGAGCTGACGGGGCAGCAGCGCTAGGTGTTCCTGGCTGCGGGGAGCCGGGACACCGCGCTGGCGATAGCTCGACCACACCTGTAGCAGACGAGCTATGCCCAGGGCCAGCAGCAGCACCATCGCCAGGTAGGCTAGCCACATGTAGTCGGGGTGCAGCAGCAGGTACAGCTTGCCCGTCACCGTAAAGCGCAGCAGCATCAGCCCCCACAGCAGCAGCATGGTGGCATCTACAAGAGCTTGCCAGGGTATTTGTCGCCGACCGGGAGCGCGAGACCCGTTAGCTTGGGGAATTGAGGTCATGGATGCAAGTCAAAACAACACCGTCTCAGACAACAATCTCAGACAATCGATAAAGGCCGCCCACCGGCAGCGCTAACCCGTGTAGAGATTCATCACCAGGGTCAGCAAAAAGGTCAGCTGGGCCGCTAGCACAAACAAATAGATGATGGCACGCCCCTTAAACACCGTCAGCAGCAGGCTGATGTTTTTGAGGTCAATCATGGGGCCAAACACCAGAAAGGCCAGCAGCGCCCCGCTGGTAAACGTAGACGCAAACGACAGAGCAAAGAATGAGTCTACCGTTGAGCAAATCGACACCACCCAGGCCAGGGCCATCATGGCCACAATCGAGCTGACGGGTCCCTCCCCCAGGCCAAGGATGACCTCCCTAGGGACGGCAACCTGGACAAAGGCGGCGATCGCGCTGCCGATCACCAGTACAGCTCCCAGTTCTCGCAGCTCCAGCACCATATTGTCGACCATCAGGCGCAGCCGGTGAATCAGCGGCGGTGGGGCTACCGCCACCTGGGCCAGCACCTGGGCTGGAGGTGCATCGAGCTGTAGCACCTGCCCCGGCGACTGCATTAAAAACGTGCCTGACTTGAGCAGGGGAGATATCTCTGGCTCTGACGGAGTCGCAGCGACAGGCTCTGGTTCTCCCATCATACGGGTCAGATTGTCCTGCAAAAAGGGTCGTAAATCGGCCTGGGCGCTAAAAATCAGGGCGATTGTAATTGCTACAATCAAGGTGAACCCTACCCGCAAAAACACAATTTCTGGCTGGTCACGAAAGGCAATCCAGGTGGCCCAAAAGACCACCGGGTTCACCGTCGGTGCGGCCAGCAAAAACCCGATCGCCACCGCCGTCGGCGCTCCCTTAGTCAGCAGCCGCCTCGCCACCGGAATATTGCCGCATTCGCAGACCGGAAACAGAAACCCAATTAAACTGCCCGCCAGCGCCGCCAGCACCACGTTCTTAGGAATAATAGCCAGCAGCTTTTGCTCGTCGACAAACAGCAGCAGCACGCTCGAAAAAATTACCCCCAGCAGCAAAAAGGGCATGGCCTCGACTAGCAGGCTAAAAAACAGCGTGATGCCGTTGTTGAGTTGGGTCATAGAACCAGCTACGATGGAGGGAAGTTGTCCTGGCGGGTGGTTACCTTCAGGCAGAAGCACATTTTAGCGGATCTTGTTGTTCCCTGCCTATGGTCGGGGATCGCTGTAAATAGAGTGCTCCTCAGCTAAATTGCTCTGCGGCGAAAAGCGACAGGTTAGGAGTTTTGCCAGATGAGTGAATAGCGCCAGAACAGGTGTCTGCGCAGGCAGCAGCCTGGAATAATAGTATCCGCAACTTTTTTTATCTGTTTTAATGACCACCGGGCCGGACGGGTCGGCGCATTTTGAGTCGGCTTTGCCGCTGATATTCGGTGCCATTGCCCATACACAATATTAAGTGGAATAGAAACTGCGCTATAGGCGTAATCGATCGCCGTTTGCTCCTGGTAAAGTCCAAGTATTAATAGCTTGCCGGCAGGGCGCAGCAGCCGTTTCATTTTCTGCAAAGCTGCCGCCATATCCATATGGTGTAGAGATGCGATCGCTACAATCACGTCGTAAGCCGTTTCTGGTAGGTCAGTTGTCAGAAAGTCACCGTTTGTGTAAGTAATATTGGGGGCAAGATTAAGACCTGCGGCTGCCGCTAAAACAGCGTCATCCACATCAAGTGCATCTACTCTATTGGATCGTTCCGCCAGCTTTCTGGCAAAAAGACCTAGCCCACAACCTATATCCAGACAGCGATCGACCCGGCTCGGAATTTGGTGCAGCAGGTAGCGGTGGTAATGAGCATTGTGATCCCACATTTTGGCTTGACTCAAAGGGCTCTAGGGTCTCCCGATACCTCCTGCAGTAGGCCGCTAGAGAAAAGCGATCGCCATCTGCACCGTGGTCTCTAGGGTCTGCTGAGGCTCAATCACCAAAAGATTTTCGCCCGTGTTTAAAGCATTGCGCGGGGCTGTCCAGGGTTCTAGGCAATAGTAATCTTTCCCCTTCACCGTCCAGAACACCAGCTTGGTGTAGTCGGGGCTCCACGAGAGCGTCAGCCGCCGCCCCAGGTGATGGTCGGTAACCGTGGCGGTGGTTGCCGTCAGCCCTTGAAACGCCAGATCGATCTCGTCCTGGTTGAAGTCAAAGCTGCCGCCAAAAGCCTCTACCCCGCTGCTTAAGTGGTTGCGGAATTCGTGCGAGGGAATGTCAAAGACGAGCTGAGACTTGTCTTTAACTAAAAAATAGGGGTGCAGCCCGGTCGAAAAGGGCATGGGCTGAGCAGAAAGATTGGTGAACTGCTGCCGCAAGTTGAGACTATGTCCCTGCAGCTCAAAGGTAAAGGCCAGCTTAAACTCAAAGGGATACTGGGCCAGGGTGGTTTCGCTGTGGGTTAGCCCTAGGGTGAGGCTGGCGGCTTCGGTAACGTCCTGGCGGGTAACCTGCCAGGGTAAATCGCGGGCAAAGCCGTGCTGCTTGAGGCTGTAGGTTTGGCCCCCCACGCTGTACTGGTTGTCGGGCAGGTTGCCGCAAATGGGAAACAAAATGGGAATGCCGCCCCGCACCGATAGCTCGGGGTTGGCAAAGCGATCGCGGTCAAAGTAGAAAATGTCCTGGTCTTCGATCTGCCAGCGAGTGACCAGACCGCCGCGATCGGGCACCAGCTCAAGGCGAGCAGCGGTATCGGTATCCGAGAGAACGTAGGTGGACGGAGAGTCTGCTTGTAGAGCAACGGCGAACACAGGGCACCTCAGCGGCAGTATGCCTAGACGTTATCACGACTCCCTTAAGGCCAGGGAGTCTACAGCAGTTCGATTTGTCTTAACCTTACAAAAACCCTGAATCAGGGCCTTTGAGGCTTTAATCTGCCGGCGCTGGGGCTGCAGGTATAGGGATTTCAGGTACGGTATCGGCCCAGCCAGAAGCCTCATCCAAAATCTCGCCAGAAACCTCAATCGCTTTGTCTTGAGCTTTTAGCGGCGGGGCCAGGGCGGCTACGGGCTCTGCGCTGCCCAGGTTTGGCTGAGGAACCGATATCTCGGTGCTAGAGCCCCTGCCCCCCGATCGCTGGGTTGGTACGGGCTGAAACTCGCGCTGCTTTGGCGATACCTTAGGTCCCCACTCCCGCAGCTCTTCGTCGAACTCTACTTCTATTTCTGGCTCTGTCTCCGATTCTGGCTGTGCTCCAGACTCTGGCTGCACCGCAGGTGAATCTGGAGCCTCGGGCGCAGGTACTGGGGCCACTGGAATGGTGAGTGAGTCACCCTTTTCATCGGGCTCGGTCAACGCTTCAGGCGATCGCTCTAGCTCAGACTCAGGCTCAGGTTCCAACTCCGCCTCAGGCTGCAGCTCAACCTCAGGCTCAGCCTTTTGCTCAGGCTCCAGCTCGACCGGCAGAATATCTTCAGCCTCAGGCGACACAAAGGGGCTGTTGGGGTCACTGACGGTCTCTGGGTCCATCTCTGGGGCCTTGAGATCGAGCACTAAAGGAGATTTCAGCGGTTTGTCAAACTGCGATGACGCCTGCTCAATGCGCTGCAGAACGTCCTGGCTATCGTCACCCGTAAGGGTCTTGGGCCGAGAGTCTCGCACTCGCACCGGCACGAGCTCGATCTGCATCTGGTCGTCTTTGAGAGACACCTTCAGAACGGCAGAATCTTGATTTTCAACCGGTTCATCGGGGCGAAACACAAAGTCTCCCAACGAGTAGGCAATGGGCCGACCCTTATAAATTTCGCCCCCCTGAATGACGGTTGGGTGGTAGCCCACCACAACATCGGCCCCCTGGTCGATAGCCAAGCGAGCCAGGTTGGTCTGCATAAAATTGGGCTGCTCGCTGAGGTGGTCAACCCAGCGAAAGTTCACCACAATCCAGTCCACCTCGTTGCGCAGGGCCTGAATATCAGCCACAATTTCGGGCATGTTTTGGGCATTAAAGCCGGCGCGATCTTTAAAGGCCGTGGCGGCTTTAAAGGTTTCGACTTCCTTGGCGATCGCCTTGTCCTCCGCTCCAGCCCGCTCCTTGAGCACGTCGGTGTCGTGGGCGGCGTTGCTGCCCCCCATGGCGTAGCTCAAGTAGGCAATCCGCTTTCCTTTGACATCGAGGACTTCGGGGCGGCGGGCTTCTAGCGCATTGCGCCCAGCCCCAATCCGGTAGAGGCCCTTGCTGTCGAGGGTAGTCAGGGTTTCGTCTAGGCCCGCCGCCCCGTAGTCCATCAGGCGGCTGTGGGTCAGGTTGACAATATCTACGCCGCTGTTGACTAGCAGATCGACCGCATCGGTCCGGGTCTGCTGACGCAGGCCTTCTTCCAAGTTGGTGGCCGCCGTCGCCAGCGGCGTCGCCAGGTTGACCAGCGCCAGATCAGCCTCGCCGTAGTCAGCGACATCGGCAAAAAAGCCTCCAGGGGTCGTCAGAGCATCGGGAGCAATATCTTCTAGGGAAATATCGCCGCCGAACAGGAGCGTGACATCGTCGCGAGGGGCGGGCGTGAGGGTTGGATGCGTGATTACGCCGACCGGCTCAAGGGCCGCATCGACGACCGTGGGTCGGCGGGTTAGGCCAGGCGCGGCGGGGG
>PYER01000272.1 GCA_003017855.1 filamentous cyanobacterium CCT1 | reverse complement strand
CAATATGCCAGCTTCAACAACAGCCGCTCTCTGCACTTCTTCTTGGGTGCGTGGCCTGTGATTGGCATCTGGTTCACCGCCTTGGGCATCAGCACGATGGCGTTCAACCTGAACGGGTTCAACTTCAACCAATCGATCCTTGACTCACAGGGACGTGTGATTGGCACCTGGGCGGATGTGATCAACCGTGCGAACCTGGGTATGGAAGTGATGCACGAGCGCAATGCTCACAACTTCCCCCTCGACCTGGCTACGGCTGAGGCGCCTGAAATCATTGGCTAGTCTTGACTGACTACTCCATTGATTAACGGATAAGAAAAGCGCTCCCCTAGGGGAGCGCTTTTTTCGTTTGTCGTTTAATCGGATGCAACGAATGGAATCTTCCATTGATCTACAGGGTGGTAAGTTTTCTACTCATGAGATGACTGGACGGCCCGTCATCCTGCGTAGGCGGGGAACCATTTTGGAGTAGATTTACCTCACATTGATTCCCAAATAATGCCGCTCGCCGCACTTGCGAACATAGCAATTTACACTCAAAACCACCGATTGGAATAAAACCATTGGCGTAAATTTAGGCCTGCTAACCCTTTCAGCCGAGAGAGATGCGGCACCCTAAATGCACCTCATTTGACGGAAGACGAGAGCAGAAGAACATGTGACTTTGGGAATAGATGCCTTACGAATAGCTGCTGTAGTGAAGATCAACTATAGCCTGGCTAACAGCTGGGTCACGGTAGAAAGATCCAGTTTTGAGGTACCGTCCGCCCAATGTTGTGAGAATTAGAGAATTAACTATGCGGTTTGCCAAAAAACTCGTTCCGATCGCCCTGCTGTCATGCTTAATTCTCACTGGCATACCGCTGATCAGTTTGGCCCAGGCTGATCCATTGCAGCCCGGTGAAGTAGCCGTTGGTACCGTTTTTGAAAATCTGTTTATCTATACACCGCTGCAGCACGATATTGTTTCGCACGTGTTAACCCTTGGCTTTGCTGCCCAGGCCGCAGGTCTTGTCTATTTTTTGGCCACCTTAAACAATGTTGCTCCGCGCTTTCGGCTGTCGTCGGTGCTCTCTGCGGTGGTCATGTCATCGGCTTTTCTGGAGCTGTTTCAGATCTTTCAAAACTGGAATAGTTCTTTTGTCTTTAGCGATGGGGTTTATCAACTTGGGCAGACGGCATTTTCTAACGGCTATCGCTACATGAACTGGTCAATTGATGTGCCAATGCTGCTGCTACAGCTGGTCGTTGTGTTAGGCATAGCTCGTAAGCAGGCGGTTTCCTACGGCACTCAGTTTATTATTGGCGGCCTGCTGATGATTTGGACTGGATACATTGGCCAGTTTTATGAAGTAACCAATCTCGCTCCGTTCTGGATTTGGGGTGCCATTAGTACGGTGTTCTATGTCTACGTTCTCTTTGTAGTAGGGCAGTTGATTAATCGCACCGCCGGAGATTTGCCCAGAGATCCAGACAACTTGCCCAAAGCCATGCGATTTGTTTTCTGGTTTGTGCTCGTTACCTGGACCATTTACCCGATCGCATATTTAATGCCCGTCCTCTGGCCTACCGCCTGGGGAGCTGTGACTCGACAGGTACTCTACACGATCGCAGACATCACCAGTAAGGTCATTTACGGCGTTATTCTCAGCTACATTGCTCGCAAGCAGAGTCAGGCAATTGGGTATGAAGCGGCGATCGCAACCGCGCGGCGATAGCACCGCTGGCGCAGTCAACAGTGGATGGTCGTCACTAAACGATGAAGGCCATCTACTGACAAACTAACCTCTCGATAGAGCCCTCAGGGCTTGGGTTTAGGGAATAGTTAAACCTAATGTTTTGGCCCATCGCCCTATGACTAGCAGCACTTTTGAGTCGTTTGCCACCCAGGCTGCGATCGCTTCTCTCAACGTTTACCGCGCCCATATTTCGCCCCGCAAAGGCTTCTCCTGTCCCCACGGTCTTTTGCACGGCGGCGAGTCGTGCTCCGATTATGTCAAGCGGGTGCTGACTGACCAAAACCTGAGCGCTGCCATTCGACTAGCACCCCAGCGATTTAGAGACTGCAAAGCAGCGGCACAGACCTTGAGCACTCAAAGAGCCCAGGGTGGATGTTTGATTATTCCCTGCTGTATCCCCATCTAATGATTGTCAATACTAGGAATTTGGGATCTATAACCATCGTCAGTTGTCTTGGGCGAACTGACGATGGTTGTACCTTCAGATGGCATGTTCTTGATGGTGCATTGCTTCGCGTATAGCCCTTCGGGTATGGCTGACGCTAGGGCAGCGCCTTGCCCTAGCGCTATGCACCTCACGAAAATCCTTGACTATGAGTCTAACCAACCCCTAGCCAAACTGACCGTTGACGTAGTTGCGGGTGGCCTCTTGAGCAGGTTGATCAAAGATTTTTTGAGTGGGGGCAAACTCGACCAGATAGCCGCTGCGCTTGCCGTCTTCGGTAGCCTCAGCGTTGAAAAATGCTGTATAGTCGGCCATTCGCGCCGCCTGCTGCATGTTGTGGGTGACGATAATAATCGTGTACTCTTCGGCCAGTTCGCGAATCAGCGACTCAATTTTGAGAGTCGAAATCGGGTCGAGCGATGAGCAGGGTTCATCCATCAGCACTACGTCGGGTTGGGTAGAAATGGCGCGGGCGATGCAAAGCCGCTGCTGCTGACCGCCCGACAGCGACAGGCCGTTAGTTTTGAGCTTGTCTTTGACTTCCTCCCACAGGGCGGACCGCTTTAGAGAGCGTTCTACCAGAGCGTCCAGGTCGGTTTTGAGGCCGGTGGCGCGGGCCCCAAAGGCGATGTTGTCGTAGATTGATTTAGGAAAGGGGTTGGGCTGCTGAAACACCATGCCAATGCGACGGCGTACTTGTACAGCGTCGACATCCTGATATAAATCTTGGCCGTAGTAGGTGACGCGCCCGTCGAGGTGAAAGCTATCAATTAAATCGTTGAGGCGGTTAAAGCAGCGAATCAGCGTACTTTTGCCGCAGCCTGAAGGACCGATTAGGGCGGTAACTTTGCGCTCAGGAATGGCCATATTGACGCCGCGCAGGGCTAAAAAGTCGCCGTAGTAGACGTTGAGTTGCTCGGTTGCGATCGCTGTTTCGGTATTCTTTAGCGCCGGTACATCGGTGTGCTGAGCGGTATGTTCCATGGGTTCAATGCTAAATACTGCGAGGGTCAACGGGTCGGTCAGGCATCCAAAGCCGCAACTCGGCCAGGGCTTGACATCAATAGATCTGCTTGCGCGTGGCCCAGCGAGCGAGAATGCTGGTGAGGAGCACAATGCCAACCAGAATCAGGGCGGCGGCCCAGGCCAGCCGCTGCTGCCCCTCGTAGGGCACCGTGGCAAAGTTGTAAACCAGTACCGAAAGTGATGCCGTGGGCTGAAACAGGCTGTCGAGCCAGTACTGCGAGAACAGGGCGGTAAACAGCAGCGGGGCCGTTTCGCCTGCCGCGCGGGCCACGGCCAGGGTGAGGCCGGTGGCGATCGCAGGCAGGGCCGCCGGCAGCACCACCCGCAGCACCGTCTGAAACTTCGATGCCCCCATACCGATCGCTGCCCAGCGCACCTGCTTGGGCACAATTTGCAGCGACTCATCGGTGGTGCGCACAATGATGGGCAGCATCAGCACCCCCAGGGCAAAGCCCCCGGCCACCGCCGAGTAGGTGCCGGTGGTAATTACAAACAGCCCGTAGATAAACACCCCCATCAAAATTGAGGGCACGCCGCTGAGCACGTTGGTGGCAAAGCGAATCCAGCGGGGCACCTGACCCTGGCTGAACTCCGACAGGTAGATGGCGGCCAGCACCCCAAAGGGCACGCTCACTAGAGCACCAATGCCCACCATGATCAAGGTACCGATCAGGGCATTGGCAAACCCGCCCTGATCTGGGGCCAAGGGCGGCGGCGGCAGCTGGGTAAATGCCGCCCAGTTGAGGCGAGAAAAGCCGCGAATGACGACATACACCAGCACCAGCACCAGCGGAATCAGCGCCAGCAGGGTGAAAAAGCCCGCCACGCCGGTCCAGAACAGGTCGAAGTAGCTGGGGCCGGAGGTTTGCTCGGCGATCGCTCGGCGGGCGCGATCGGCGCGGCTGCGGTAGTCGGTAGCTGTCATCGTCGTAATCTCGTCTGTCGTTTACGGCTGCGCTTCGGGTTGCGCTTACTTGTAGACATTGACCCGCTGCACAATCATTTCGGCCAGAATGTTGACCACCAGCGTGAGGCCAAACAGCACCAGTCCGGCGTACATCAGCGCCGCAATTTGCAGATCGCCCGCCTCGGCGAACTGGTTGGCCAGCAGCGAGGCCACGGTGTTGGCCGGGGCCAAAATAGACACATTCAGGTCGTTCGAATTGCCGATCAGCATCGTGACCGCCATGGTTTCGCCCATGGCCCGCCCCAGGGCCAGCATGGTGCCCCCTACGATGCCAGAAAACGCCGCCGGAATCAGCACTCGAAAGATCGCCGTCCAGCGAGTAGCGCCCATACCCAAGGCCGCCTGCCGCAGGGCCGGGGGCAGCGAAATCAGCGAATCGCGAGCAATGGCGGTGATAATCGGCAAAATCATCACGGTTAACACCAGGGCCGCGGGCAGCATGCCGGGGCCGCGGTAGGTAGTACCAAACAGGGGAATCCAGCCCAGGTTCTGGTGCAGCCAGCCCCCAATCGGGTCTAAAAACGGAATCAGCACGAAGATGCCCCAGATGCCGTACACGACGCTGGGAATGGCCGCCAGCATTTCCACCATGAAGCTGAGCACCGTGCGCACCGGGCGGGGCAAAAAGTCTTCGCTGAGAAACAGGGCGGTGCCCACCCCAATCGGTACGGCCAGCACCAGGGCGATTAACGAGCTAACCAGGGTGCCGTAGATCATTGGCAGGGCCCCGTAGGCGTCGTCTACCGGGTTCCAGGAGCTAGTCACTAAAAACTCCAGGCCGTAGCGGCGAATGGCGGGCATAGCATCGATCGCCACCTGCACGCCAATAAACACCAGCACCGCTGCCACTCCAAAGGCCAGAATGCGGGTCAGCCAGGTGAAGCTGCGATCGCTCCACTGACTGCGCTGCGATCGCGCTTCAATGGGCTTACCCTTGGGGCTTGAGGTTGAACTTGCCATGGAAATTTTATTTGATTACTGCCATTAATCTCGATCTAGACCTGGCTCAAAACCTGCATCATTCTGGTAGCTTGAAATAACAATTCCAAAAGACACCTTCATACTTATCAAAAAAGGATTGCCTGGGGTTAACTGGTGTTTAAGATGATTGCAGCCGTGAGTGATATCTATCTTTGGGCGTAAGTTTTTTGATTTAAGCAAAACGTTCAAAAGCCTTTGCACAAAGCCTATCCGAGCTTTAGTCGCTGGCCAAACGCTTTATAGCCTAGCTTTTGGCCTTTCCCATCGACAGATAAATGGATTCAAATTTTTCTTGCTTCTGACAGACGACCCAAGCCTTCGTCGAGGCTAGCGTGACTGTGGGTGAATTGGCTCTGGCCCCCATAGAGTTTGCTTCTGCAAATCATGGTTTTAATTCATTTATGCTTCTGTTCACCAGAGTCTAGATCGGAAAAACTCAGGCCAAGGCCGTGATTGCTAATAAGCCAAATCCAGTCAGAAACGTATCACTTTGTCAAACGACAAAGCGTCTTTTCAAAACTTGGACTAGGTCTGTTCATCAGCCATGGTCTCATCTTGGGTGACCTTGCTTTCTCTTGACCAAAACAACTATCAACCCTAAACCTATGCTGACCCTAAAAAATAAGCTCCAAAAGCGAGTTTGGCCTGCCCTGGCACTTACTGTTGCCCTGGGCGTTGTCGCCTGTGGTGGCGAAGACCAGACCGCCGTTGCCCCCGGCGACGATGCCGCTTCAACCGAGCAGGCCGCAGGTGAAGAATATGACATTCGCCTCAATGGGGCTGGTGCGTCGTTTCCGGCTCCCCTTTATCAGAGCTGGTTTAGCGCTATCAACGAAGAATATCCTGGCCTAGAGGTGAACTATCAGTCGGTGGGTAGCGGCGCTGGCATTGAGCAATACCTGGCCGGTACCGTAGACTTTGGCGCTACCGATGCGCCCCTCAGCGACGAAGAGCGCCAGAGCTTTGTCGATCAGTATGGTGATGACCCCATTCAGGTGCCGATGACCGGTGGCCTGGTGGTCTTTGCCTACAACCTGGAAGGGGTGGACAATCTGGAACTGCCTCGCGAAGCCTACTGTGGCATTGTGACCGGCGACATTACCAACTGGAATGACCCGGTTATTGCCGAAGCCAACCCCAACGCTGACCTGCCCGATGCACCTGTCAGCTGGGTACACCGCTCCGACGGCAGCGGCACCACATTCCTATTTCTAAACCACATTGCCGAAGCCTGCCCCAACTGGACGGCTGGCGTTGGTAGGAGCGTTGAGTGGCCCACTGGTATTGGGGCTAAGGGCAACGAGGGCATCACCGCCCAGGTGCAGCAAACCAATGGCTCCATTGGCTATGTGGAATATGCCTACGCCAACGAGAACAACATCTCAATGGCAGCGCTCGAAAACGCGGCGGGCAATATTGTCGAACCCACGCCCGAAGCGGCGGCAAGGGTGTTTGAGGGAGTCGAGGTCCCCGAAGACTTTGCTCTGCTGGTGCCCGATCCGGAAGGCGACCAGGCGTACCCCATTGCGGGGCTGACCTGGCTACTGGTCTACCCTGAGTACGACAACCCAGAAACCGCCGCCGCGATCCAGCAGATCATCGACTGGTCGCTCAACAATGGTGACGAGATTGCCCAAGAGCTGGGGTACATTCCCCTGCCCGAAGAGGTCGTCACCCGTGTGCAGGACACCATCGATCAGCGTATCGCCGAAGTTCAATAGTGGCGGGCCGTTGAGCATATCCCTTTCTAGGCAAGCTCCACAGGACCGCTTCAGCCAGTTGCGCGTCAAGTTCTTGATGCACCGCTGGCTGGGGCGGCTTTTGTCTGCGACGCGGGTCTTGCCCAGTGATATTGAGGCATGAATTTGAGTTAGGGGCATAGGCGCAGCCAGGCCAGCGGTTCTCAGCCGCTCAATGGGTAGGAGCGAGCGGGAGTCTGGCTCCGTCAACCGCTATGCTATGGCTTTTAATAGGAATTAATTTCATTTGAAATGAAACGAGCAGCCATGGCAGCAGCACAGAGTCAGAGGGCTCCGGTCCTGGAGTCCCTGGTGGGGGGGAGGCCTCTTTCACCAACGGACTGGCAGACGCTGTGTGAGCAACTGGAGGCTCTGCCCAGTCTTACCGAGGCTGACTCGATTATTCTGTTGGGCTACGACTGGGACTCGCCAAAACTAAACGAGGCGGACACATTTAGCAGCTACCAGCTCGATCAGCTCAAGCAAGCCTGGGGAGATAACGCGATCGCCCAATCCCTCGTCGCCAGCCAGGCCGGACGCGTCTACTTCATCCCAGCCTACCTGTGCCTGGGTTTACCCGGCCCCATCGGCACGGAGCTGTATTTGGAAGAACTCAAACAGCAGCTGCTGCCCGCTCAGTCGGCCTTGCCGCTGAATTGATATAGCATCGGCCAGTTCGCTCAGGACAGGACTACCGCCTGGAGCCAAAGGTGGGACGGCGAGTATGGCCGTCGCCCCATATAGGGTCAAGGGATGGGGCGATCGCTGATGGATCATATTCCCCCAGCTTCGAGGCCCCTCAATGTTGGAATGTTTGAGCAAAATGGGATTGGGCGACGGTTCTACGGTCGCTACGGCTTTGCCCCAGTCAGTCCCGCTATAACAAACTGGCTGGTGCTAATTCATGTGGAGTTGATCGAGAACGATGCAATGGCTGAATGAACCCCCCGATTGGCAACAAGCGGGCGTTGGCGTAGCCGCTCCAGAGGAGCATCGCCTGATGGTCAAAACTGCTGCTAAAACAGACTTTTGGCGCATCACCCACTATGGCTTCATCCGTGACAACGGCCATTTCTACTTCGATACGATCAGCACCGACTTTGTGGTGGAAGTCAGCCTTCGCGGCCAGTACCGCGACCTCTACGATCAGGCGGGCATCATGCTGCGGGTTGACGAAAAGCACTGGATCAAAACCGGCATTGAGTACGTCGAAGGGGTGCAAAATCTCAGCGCCGTGGTCACCCATGATTACTCTGACTGGTCTATTATTCCCCTGCCGCAACCCCCCGAGGTCTTGCGGTTACGGGTCGAACGGCGGCAAGAAGCGGTCCATGTCTCGTATCTAAACGAAGCAGGAAAATTCAGTCTGTTTAGACTGGCATATCTGCCGGCTAAAACGGTTCAGGTTGGCCTAATGTGCGCCTCGCCGGATGGCGACGGCTTTGAGGTGACGTTTGAGGACTATCAGTTGAGCCTAGAGTAGAGCGTTGGATTATGCTCATTCTCATAAAGTATTGGTATAAAGGCGGTAATTCTGCATTAACGTCAGCAGCGAAGTTGGCAAGGGAATCTGTATTCAGGTCAAATTAAGGGAGCATGTCACCTTTGTAACCCAATGGCTCCATTGAGATAAGCACACCGATGGGCCAGCACCTGGGGAACGTTGT
>PYER01000027.1 GCA_003017855.1 filamentous cyanobacterium CCT1 | reverse complement strand
ATCTACTCAACGAGATAGCTACTGACCTGCTACCGGTTCGTCCCCGCAGACAAGAACCTAGAGTCGTCAAGCGAAGACCCAAACCCTTTCCTCGGATGCGGCAACCTCGCGCTGTCCTCAAAGCTCAGCTGGCGGTCTGATTCAGGTTAAGTCAGTGACATTGAAGTATAGAAAGTGTGGCTTCTTTGGCATATCCCTTTCCCCAGAGTTGAGGCCGTGTACCAAAAATTAGACTCGGTGAACCTTGGGGTGAATGCAGCAGACCTGAAAACCCTGCGACATGATCGCTTCGATTCTCAAAAAAGAGCCAAATTCCATAACCATGATTAGCGAAGCTCACTACACTTGCTTCGATAAACGATTTTGCTTCCTCGACAGAGATTTGTCGGTCATCGAAGAGGAAGTGCCGGACATCAGCCTCATTCCATAACTGGTGTGCAGCATCTAGATCATTCATCGTACAGGAGCGTAAACTTAAATTTTCAGTGTGAAATAAATACGACATTATTCTGACACCTTAACCTTATGCTTGCTTTAAAGAAATCCAACTTAGCCCTGAGTGACGGAGCACTGTCTTAAACAGAGATGAAGCGACCTAACAATCCCATTCACCCGTCGCCAATAACCTCTCGGATTCAACGAAAAGATTCTGCACAGTTGGTGTGCAACGGACTTGTTATGCATTTTGCGCTAAGACACGAATATATTCTGAAATATCTCTTCTCTCGAACGGACGACCGTAAATTGTTGTGGCAGGGAAATACTCGGCAGAAAGTTGTACGCTGGCTGCCACATCATGACCAAATGAATATGCGATGAATGCAAGCATCATATCCATACCAGCCGATACTCCACCAGAAGACCAAATATTGCCGTCATGAACGAATCGCTGCTCAACAACGGTAACGTCCGGATCTTCTTTCAGATGATTTAAAAATGCCCAATGTGTTGTAGCGCGACGACCTTTAAATAGTCCAGATTTCTGCATTAAAAAGCTACCTGTGCATACGGATAATATAGCCTTGCAGCACTTGCTTTGCTCTTGCAGATAAGCAATGACACTGGGGTCTTCCATGGCAATTCTACTTCCACTTCCGCCAGGTACAAAGATAACATCTGGTGCTTCAGCCTCCGAAAAGTGTACATCAGCGATAAAATGCATCCCATGTTCACCTACTGGGGTCATTGTATTGAGAGTGACCAGTTTTGGAGAGCTACACTGCTTTTGTTCAGCTAGGAGACCAACCAGTTCCCATGAACCGACCAAATCAAGTTCTTCTACATAATCAAAAACTAAAAATTGAAAATCCATTAAGAGCCTCCAAGAGGTAGTAAATGAATGCATACCGACTAAGATAAGCAGCGGCAGATAACTTTTGCAACCCTACTAAAATCTCTCAACTGTCCACTTCACCGATTTGTTATGCATCCGCCCACGGAACCCACCTCAAAAAACATCGATTACCTTGCTGCTCAGTAATTTCTGCACCTAACCGCTCATAAAAGCAAAGCCCAAGTGTATTTCGAGCATCAGCATTCCATGCAAGATGGGTGCAATCATTTTCTTTGGCAATTTGAGCTAATTGAGCCATTAATTTTCTCCCTGCACCTTGACTTCTCATAGCGTCATCCACGTATAGATCGTCAAGCCAGATACTAGGCTGACCTACAAATGATGAGTACCTAAACCCATACAATGCAAAGCCGATCTCATGCGCTGAAAACTTTGCAAACAAAACGTAGGAAAGGGGAATTTTCCCGAAAAGCGTTTTGCGTATCTTGTCCTCGGACACTTGAAGCACACCAGAGAATGCCCCGATATTTCGATCAAACTCTGATTTCTTCTGAATAAACGAGAAAATCAGAGATGCATCGTTGGGGTTAGCGAATCGGATTTTAATTGATAGATTTTCGATCATTTTAAAAGTCTCCCTTGCCAAGCCATGATACCTGTATGGGCGGCGACGACATGCCAATTTCTACTTGAAGAGATAGCCCAAACTCGCGTAAAACGAAAGTCACTATTTGCAGGATTGCCACTGTAACTACTAGGCAACTGCATTTGGACTGATTTGAATTGTTAGACGGCTTTTTTCTAATCTGCTTGCAGAACATAGAACGTATAACCATAGGAGTTGCTGAATTTTTCAAACTGTTGTATCTCTTCTTCAGTTTCACGAATAACTGATTGAGTAATCGGGGTGATTTCGATCTGCTGCATTCGCTCACGAAGCGGTTCATAATAATTGACCCACTAAGCCTGACTCGGTAGCCGATGCGTAGAGAGTACGCTAAAGCCAGCCCGACTTGCCCGAGCGATATTCTCAGCCTCAGTCCCCATCGTCGGATAGGCATTTTGCCAATACGCGATCGCAGGATCTGGCGCATTATCAATAAACCAACTTATCTCAGATATAACGGCAATACCGCTGTTAGCAATAAGCGGTCGCCAGAGGTTAAGACCCTGCTCAAACTCAATATGATAAACCGCCCCCTCAGACCAAAGTAGGTCAACTGAACCCGCTGACCAAACAAGCTGAGCCATATCACCCTGAATCGGAATGATTAGATGCTCAAGACCAAGCTGTTTTGCACGCGCTGCCAATTCTTCGATAAAAACCGAAGAAGAATCAACTGCCATGACCGTGCTTTGGTAGTGTTGTGCAAGCAGCAATGCACCAGCACCGCTTCCACATCCTAGATCGGCAATTCGCGGCTTGAGCGGCAAAGTAGAAAGATGGCTCAAAATATGGCGCGAGAAGTCAGAGTCACCTGGCCCTTTACGATCGCGTCCAGAGTGTAAATCGATCAAAGCGGTGATGTACTCAGTTTGGGTGTCTGTATTCATATGGATTTTTGGTAGCTTTTAATATTAAGAGGCTCTTGCCGTGTAACAGCTAAAATCGGCGGTGTATATGGAGACTACCTTAGGTAATCCTCCATTACCGTATGCTCTCTCCCTTCAAGAGGGTGTCAATGTCTTCCAATATTGGCCATGCCCCGTCGGTGGTATTGGAGATCACAGTAACCTGCATCTCGTTGACGCAATTTACACGCGACATGAACGAAACCCCCGGGTCGCAACCAATAATGTATTCCTCACGGTTGTGACCCTTTTCCTCACAAATCCAGATTCCGTGACCGTAATACGTATGCTCACCCTCCGTTTCAGCTTTCACGTAAGGTTGGGCATAGATCTCGACCAGTTCTTTCGGCAAGATCTGATAACCCCAGAATGCCTTCCACAAAGCCGTAATATCGTGCACCGTGGTAAATGCACCTCCATCGGAAGCTCCGACAACGGGAAGATTATAGATATTCGTTCGCCAGCCCTCTTCTTCTTCTACATAACCCATTGCTGTCTTCTCAGGGAGTTTGTTCAGCGCGAAATACCCGGAGTTGTTCATGCTGATCGCCTTGAATATTGACTGTTCAACAAAATCCTGATATTTCATGCCAGTCAGTTCTTCAATCACCACTCCCAGAAGAATATAGCCGCCATTTGAATAGGAGAAGCGTTCCCCAGGCGCGAATTTCATCGCTTCATCTGGAAATATAGCCAGGTAGTCTCTTGGTCCTCTCAAGGCATACCACGGGATGCTAACGCTAAAGTTATCAACGTCCTCAATTTTGCCTTCATCATAGTAGTCGGGAATACCAGATGTGTGGGTGAGCAAGTGCCGTATGGTGATCTCCTGCGAATAGCGCGGAAAATCAAGAGCGATACAATCTTTCAATCGAGTGGAAAACGAGAGTTTCTGAGCCTCGATTAGTTTACCAATGGCTAAGGCGGTAAAGAATTTGGTTCCTGAAGCAATACCAAAGCGCGTCTCTAGCGAATTCTCGATCTTGTTGCTCCTATCGGCATAGCCCGCCGCTCTCGCATAGAGCACATGATCCTTTTGGCGGATGGAGATGACCCCTGAAAAAGCCTGTTTTTCAATGGAGTTATTCAGTGTTTGCTCGAGCTCGACTTGATCTATAGTCACCTTAGCTACCTCCCAACAGTATCGTTCTGCCCATTCACAATGGTCGATATTTTATGAAACAGGTCGTTGATCGCAGGCGAACTAACTCGTCATTAGAGAGAAAGTTTCAGTCTAATGTCTCCATAGAGGTGATTAGGTGGAAAATTCAGTATAACCAGCCCTTCAAATCCGCCCGAGATCGCACCAATTATCTTTACCCTCTCCCATCAACCTGGAACCCACTTCGGTTTAATTGAAGGAAAGCTAGAGCTTCCTTTGCTAAGCCACCATACCTATATGGGCAGCAACAATATACCAATTTCCACTTGAAGAGATAGCCCAAACTCTCGTGAAACGAAAGTCACCATTTGCAGGGCTGCCATTGTAACTGCCAGATAACTGCATTCGGACTGAAACGATCGCCATCTCTCCATATATTTGAATATGCTGCTCAGAAGGCTCCAGATCATGAATTTTAATCAACCCAGATTTATGGGCAGCCAGGTCATCCTGTTTTCCCAATAATTCTCCAAGGTGACTGGTGATAATAATCTCTGGGGCCAATAACTCATTCAAAATACCTACATCAGAAGCAAGCATCGCCTGTCTAAGCCGTTCCTCGGCGTCAATAATCTGAACTTTAATTGATTCAGTCATGGCGACTCCTAATATTTTTAGGTCAACACAAACTTTTATTTGTGAATTCTTGTTCGACAATTCGATAGAACTCTTCTACATGCTTAGGAGACTGAAGATGATAGACCCGCTTACTTTCCTTAGCTTTATTCACATACTCTCGATATTTTGGAGTGAGCTTCTTGTTGCACAGCCAAACTGTAGAGTAACTGTTCAACGTACCTTTCAAGAGTGGGCTATGCTCAGGCCAATTTTCTGGTGGAACAAGAAAGCCTTTCAAAAATCGCCTTGTTACCCACCAATAGTGCTGAAGAACTGGCATATCTACATAAATCAAGGTATCTGCAACCTCTAGTCGTTCCCATACGGTATCCCATGATCCATAGCCATCAATAATCCACTGGTCTTGTTGGAGGAGTTGATCATGGGCAGCTTTGTACTCTTCGTAGGGAACTTCGCCACCACCAGGTTTATACTTCAAAAGGTCTAAAGCGACCATAGGTAAGCCTGTTATTTCTGCTAAGCGTTTGCTCAGAGTAGACTTGCCACCGCCAGCATTACCAAATACAGCAACTTTCTTCACAGGTATCTCCTTTATGGCTGTCTCAATATACTTCTATTGATTAGAGAACTTTCTTTGCAGTTGACTGCTCGTTGCTGACCATATCTTGAAGCCTGCACCGACAAAACCAATACCAAAGAGCACTCCAGATATGGTGAAAAATAGGTTAAGACCCGACACAAAATAACCGATGCACCCGACTAAAGTTGAAAGCAGCCAACAAGCAGGTATCCAGGAGGGTAGCTTATTTGCGATCCAGCAGCCAACTGCAAACGAGCTTAGCTCGGCGACAAATATTAATGCTCCGACTGGGTACAGGTTAACTTCAGATATTGATCCAGTCCTGATTACCCCGATGCCGACGATCGCCAAAAAGAACCCAAAGAAGCCCCATAGCCCCACTTCCTGATGCTGAAATCCATACAAGCCGATCATGCCAAAGAGGATAAATAGGTCAATTAAAAGGTAAAGCAGTTCGACAGCGATGCCAGGGTCAGATCTGAGGAAAAACGAGCTCACTCCACGCAGAATTCCTGCCAAGATCGCTGCGAGCCCGCCTAAGCGAATTAATTTTGCAGTAGCCATGAATTGTTCTCCGGCGCAACATACTCTATGGAGTTTGGTCTATGGTCAACCCGATTTCTTGTCCATAGGACAATTCAAGCGTATGACCGTCTGGATCGCGAAGGAAAGCCCAATATCCAATCGGATAACCAGAATCTCTGGGTTCCTGAAGCAGAACCCCCTCCTGTTTTGCTCTTTCACAAAGAGCATCTATCACGTCCCGGCTTTGACACCCTACGCCAAGATGGGCAAGGGGAGACAGAACCGAAGGCACTGAGTTTGTCTGAATGAGCACAATGACGAAAGGGCGAGTGCGATCGCAAAGCCACACCACTGCCACACCTGTTTGTGTGTCAATGCGGCGATGAACAATCTGCATTCCAGCGTATGTGGAGTAAAATTTGATGCTTTGCTCTATGTCTATGACAGGGAGCGCTATGTGAGTCAACCCAATATCAATCATGGCGACCAATCCCTCAAACTTTGCAAGAAGCAAACTACATCTGTATCAGGCTGGCGCAAAGGCCAGGGCAAGCATAGCCACAGTCGTGATTCAGCTTTTTTTACTTTGTCAGTCCTTGCATATGAACCAATGAGGTCGGAAGATAGTGAAATCAGCGCTCGCGAACCTGTTCCCAATTCGGGGGTGGTTCATTACACGGGCAACAATGCTAATCGTCGGCGGTTTTCAGGCAGAGCATCGTGCCATCAGTAGGACAGTGACAGACACCTCACCCGCTGGGTAAAGCTCACTACCAACCTCTACAAAACCCCAGCGGCGGTAGAAGGCGATCGCAGGAGCATTATTTTCCAAAACGCGCAACCAACAGGTTCCAAACCCACTACTCCGGGCAAGTTCTAGGGCAGTCTGCATCAGCTTCGCTCCCATGCCTTGACCAATCCACGGCAAATCTACGTACAAGCGCACTAGCTCAATCGGGCGCGTACCAGTTATTGCGCTCGGAGGAGACGTTGGCCGCAGCTTCGCGTAGCCACAAGGTTGCTGGTTAACGATAGCCAGGAGATAAAGAATCTCTGGGTTTAAAAGTTCAGTGTTCAGATGTATTACGCTGAAATTCTCCTCAACGTGGCGATCGATGTCTTCGCTGGAAAAATCAACGCCATACGTCTGTCGAATTGTACGTGCTCCCAATTCAGCTAAGACTGCTACATCAGCTACTGTTGCTTTGCGTATCGTAATCGTTTCCTTAGTCACTGCCATAAACTACTTCCTCCTGATACTTGATACTGATATTAATCAACACGTTGCAGTTTCTAGGTCGTGCGATCGAGTGAACCATCTGGGTGAAACTCAATTGAGCGGTTACTGAAAGCGGTGTCAATCGCTATGCTGACGAGAATGCCAGCGTGAGCATAGCGAGTGTTAGGGAGGTTAGGCATACGTCATCACGTTGGCCGAGCACGGGCAAGATAGTGGCCACCGACACTCTTGATTAGGTCGCAATACCAGCCGTTTTGTCTGGCAATCTGCTCTAGGGTTCCGTAGTCAACCTGAAGCACCGAGAACGGGATACCGCTCTGACCCTTGTACTCGAAACGGAGATCCAGTTCGCCGAAGTAGCGTCCAGTTTCCGTCTTGAGGGCAAGATCAGCAAGGCGAGACTCGTCGGCACCGATACGAACATCAAACGAGTCTGCGATGAGCTGGCCACCCGGTGCGAGGAGTTGACGCATGCGATCTAGAAATCGCGGCAGGTCGGCAAGCCGTCCGACTTTGTCCAAACCGTTGCAAAGGCAGGCGATTGTGTCGAAAGGGCCGCCCTCGAATTCGTAGAGGTCAGCCGCTTCCGCGTTACGGATGCCGCGCTCCCGCATAATGGTGACACATTCAGGCGCAACATCGATGGCGGTGACTTCAATTCCTCGGCGCTGCAACTCAAGCGAATGAAGACCTGCACCAGCACCAACATCAAGCACGTGCCCGCGACAAAGTTCGAGGGCGAGCGTTTCCAGTGGATTGATCTTTTCCCGCAACCAGAAGGAAGCGGGCACATCGTCGCGCGCACCGTCTTGATAGCAGATCAGGGTCGCCGCAGTATCGCCGCGAAAGCAATCCATCAGAGCTGCCCCATGGGGGTTGTAAGCGTCCTTCATGTGTCACCTCGCGCAAGCGCAGCCGCCTGCTCTAGGCTGATGCCCCTAACAAGAGGATCGGCATGCCGATGAGCCAACCGCCATTCGGACTCTTCTCGGCGATAGACCAGAGTGACTCGCAATGGCCATTCCTGGGCAGGCAACCCTCTGACCTCAACGTTCTGGCGTTCGATGATCGCGAGAACGACCATATCAGCCGAAGCATAAGACTGAACTACCTCCTGTTTGAAAATGCCGTTCTTGAAGAACCGCCCCATTGCCTCAATCCGTTCAGGCGTGTACTCCGAACCGCGTGAAGGTGTGCCACCAAACGGCGACATTAGCGTGAAGTCATCGGTATAGGAGATCAAAGTTCGGTAGGTGTCGATATCTCCGCGCATCAACGCGGCGTTTGAGTCTGCTGATCGCTGGATGAGTTCCGCAACATCCGTTTCGTGATCAGAATTTGAACCAGCATGGGCGCTTCGGCTTGAGGTTTCAAATGCAGTAGAACCAGCGCTGCCTGCGGCGAGAATGTTGCATCGTGATGTGGACATTTGAGATTGCTCCTATTGAAAGTGCATGTTTGCAAAGCATCGCTGGATAATTGGGGTAAGTTGTTTCGGTATTACGCTGGCGAGAATGCCAAGGTGAGCATCATCAGCGTTAGGAAGGCAGAGCCAGTGATCCCTAGCGTTCGCGGCCAGTTGTAGCGAATCAACTCCTGAATGACCTCAAGCTGCTTACCGCCTCGCTCCAGCCGAGCATGGCGCGGAATCTCCAGCGCTACTGTGACCCATAGCCCCAACATGCCGCAGGCGGCGTTGGCCAAGGCTAACCCCAGAGGCACCGATTCGGGACGCAGAAACATGATTACTATGGGCACAAGAAAGCAGGAAAAACCTGGAATAATGACCGGCAGCGGTATGTGACTGGAATAAAACTTGTGATATGTGACATATTCTGCTGGGCCAACCTTAGCAAAAAGAGGATAAACCACAAGCTGCGCCAGCCAGATGATGCCGAGGTTGTAACAGATCAGCACCGTGTAAAACAGTAGAAGACCGTGGGAGAAATCCATTGCATTCGCTCTCTATAATTACAAGTTTGATTGGTGAGATGACGTTGCTCTCCCTGTCATTGCTCACTGAGCAGTGCAGACAGATGAGGCGGCACTGAACGGGTATGGACAAGCTGGCCCGTTGCCAGGTAGTCGAGTTCTTCAGGGGTTGAGCGGCGTCCCAGCACAGCATTGCGGTGGGGCTGTCGTCCAAATCTGGCAACTACCTCTCGATGGGCGCGTGCTTGGGAAGCAGAAAATGCCAGCAATTCGCGGTGGTCAGGAAGGGACTCTTGCACCAGGTCATCCGCCAATTGAACGGCCAAATCCAAATTTTTGAATTCTTCAGAATGTCCTAGCGGCAGCAAGAAAAACGTTTTTTCCCAAGGCGTTTTTAGGGCAGCGTAGTGGCCGATATTGAGGCCTGATAAGGCAAGTAGGCAGGCTTTTGAAGCCTGGGCATAGGCTTGGGCTGTACCTTGATAGATCGTTCGAGAGAACTGGTCGAGAAGAATGATGAGTGCCAGGCGCGATCGCGGTTCCTCAGCCCAACTGTCAAGTTCTCCTCGGATCGCCTGCTCTAGCAGCGGTAAAAAACGCTCGTTCTCGCTGGCGCTTATGCCACCCCGAAACCACCACTGCCCCTGGCGAACGATGGCCGCCTGCCCCTGGTTAAGTTGGTCAGGAAACCAGAACTGAAGAACAGTATCAAAAGGTTGAATAGTCATGGCGTATATTCCTTTCTGCTGATCTGCCAACGGTGTATTTTGCCTAAATTGGGGTTATCTACCTCAGCGCTATACTCCATGCCTACTTTTTGCAGTACGCGATTTGAGGCATTTTTTTCTGCAAGGGTATGGGCTATAACCGTTTGAACTTCGCTTTGCGCAAAAGCATAATCAATCATTCCCTGGGCCGCCTCGGTCGCAAATCCGCGTTTCCAATATTCGGGAGCAATTTCGTACCCAATCTCCACCGTCCCTAATTGGCTGGGGGGGCCTTTAAATCCCCCATTGCCGACCAGTATTCTACCGGCTGGCCAGATAAAGAAATATCCGCGCCAGTGAGGCAACCCTGAGCTGGAGTCGGCAGGCTTGTTTTCACTAAGAGAGAAGGCATGCGGAAAATGTGGCCAATCCTTAGGTAGGGCGACCTGTAGGAGAGTTGCCAGCTCATCCCTATTGCGTCAAAAAAGTTCTATATGAACCTGCTTGACGGCATGTAGCTGGAGGTTTTTAGTTTCAATCATTAGTTTATTATTTGCTTAGACTCTTAGATTGCTGTGCCAACTGAGATAGATATGAATCGCGCTGATCTAGCAACAACAGCAGTTTTTGAGCATAATCTTCGGCATAAGCGCGCTGAACAGAAGGGTGTGACTGTAGGGTCTGCCTCCAGTCATTCACCTTTGGAGTCTTCGCTAAGCCAAAGTCAGCAATCTTGTCAAGAGCGTTGAAGTAGTAAAACATCGGCGCATAGGCGGCATCCACTAATGAGAATTTCTCGCCGCCAAAATAAGGTGTACTCAGATTTCGCTCAATCCAGGCCAGCTTACCCATCAGCTCTTGGTGCTTTTGCTCAAAGACCTTTTCTGTAGGTGCATTCAAAAAGTCGTACATGACTACAAGGGTACTGGAGGCAAATTCAATCCAGGCGCGATGCTTTGCTTTTTCGAGAGAATCTTGCGGATGCAATGAGCCCGGTGTAACTTCGTCTAAGTACTCGCAAATGACAGACGATTCAAACAGCACTTCAGATCCCACTTTTAGTACAGGGACTTTCCCTAAGGGACAAATGTCAAGAAACCAATCAGGTTTGTTGGCCAAATCAATATGGGTTAACTGATAGGAAAACTCTTTCTCGTGCAATAAAATGACTGCACGCTGTACAAAAGGACAGAAGTAATGGCTAACTAGCTCTAACAGTAAATTGTTCATGGTAGCTATAGAGCGAATCCCGCTCTGATAAATGATTTGACTGGAATTGTGTTAACTAGAACTTCTTGCAAGTGATGAGTTCTAGTCAGATTTGACTTTTCAGAAAGCATTTGAACAGTCAGCTTATGCTGATGCAGTTTGAGTATTTTCTGCCATAAAATAAATGGGCTGGCCCATCATTTTTCGAATCGACTCGGGCTGCATAGCTTCCAAATACTGGGGCACAAACTCTGGGGGCATAAACTCAAATAGGATGCGATTTTCGGCCCAAAATTCAACTACGCTGAAGGGAACAACATCGCCTCGGATACGTACAAGCACCCGCCATCCCTCGCGCTGCCCAATCTGCTCAATTTGATTGGAGGTAGTAGGCACCGAAATAGCAGCATGGGAAGCCGCAAATTGAGCAGGTGAAGTCTGACGAATTTTGGCCCCTTGGGTGTCAGGCCCCGGAACCCAGATATCCCCTTGCTTAAACACCACAACGTGGGTGCCGTAGTTATCAAAGGGCATGACTAGAAAACTATCGGGAACCAGAAACTTATAGACCTCGCCTTTCCAGATCTCGGCTAAGGCATTAGCAACCCGCAGGGGCTCTTGAGCATCAATTGAAATGTGGTGAATCATGATGATTTACTCTTCTAGTTGAGGAATGCTAACGGTTAGGGGATGGCTTAAAACTGTCTTTCTTAGGGGAGGGGTGGCACATTAACCTCTATCCTGCGATCGCCTAAACCACAACGATGTCTGCGTTATTTAGATTGGGCGCACCGCTTAGCGTGACCAGCAGCACTTGGGCTTGGCAGCCATTGCCATCGGGGTCAAAGAATAATTCTCCCGACAAATTGTTGTAAATAAAGCGATCTTTGCCATCGACAGCGACTGTGCCTAAACTAAATTGATCTGGCGAAACGGGGGCACCGGCTACCAATCCGCCATCAAAGCCCGCCGCTCGAATTAAGATGCGATTGCCTTGGGTAGCAAAATCAGTGATGGTGTCGCCCCCTTGATGCAAATTGTTAAAGCGGAATGAATCATGCCCCTCGCCACCGGTTAACGTATCGATTCCCCTACCGCCAATAAGCGTATCGTTGCCGTCTTCTCCAAGCAAAATGTCATTACCACCATTACCATGGAGCCAATCGTGGCCTGCCCCACCGCGAAGCAAGTCATCTCCACTTAAGCCTCGAATGCGATCGTTGCCGCCCTGGCCATCAATGATGTCGTCGGAGTCTTCAAACCCATCGAACTTATTGTTTAGATCGCCTAGAAAGATTGTGTCAGTGTCGAAGGCAACCTGAATATCTTCGTCAACAACCTGTAAAACCGATTCCTGCTGAAATTGTTGCTTGTAGGCCTGGATGATTTGATCGATCGCTGCTTCGTTTTCTACGGTATCTTCAAAGATGAGAGAGACAACTTTGCTAGGCTCTTGAACCAGAGTATTTGTGCTGCTGAGGAACTGCCCGTCAGCATCATAAACTGTAAGCCCATCGGGAAAGCGCGGGGAAATTTCCTGATTCAAAAACTGCTGAAAGGCTGCCTCTGAAACTTCGCCGCCCCCGGCAATGTTGCGCCCAAAGTACAGATCGCTTTGGATCAGCTCTGGAATTGGATCGTTGTCGATCAGATCTTCCGATTGGCCAAAGCCCACTTTGACGGCTTCGTTGACGACTTCTAAAACCGATTCTTGCTGGAACTGCTGCTTGTAGGCAGCAATAATCTGATCAATGCTCTGCTCGTTTTCTACCGTGTCTTCAAAGATAAGCGAGACCACCTGGCTGGGTTCTTGTATCAAAGTCCCGGCGCTATCTAGGAACTGCCCATCGGCATCATAAACCGTTAGACCATCAGGGAATCGCGGGGTGATTTCGGCATCGATAAATGCCTGAAACTCAGCCTCTGAAACTTCTCCACTTCCAGCTATATTGCGCCCAAAGTACAGATCTTGTTGAATAAGCTCTGGAATAGGGTCATTCTCAATCAGGTCGTCTGCTTCATCAAACCCGACCTTGAGATGATCGGCATTGACGACTTCTAAAACTGATTCTTGCTGAAATTGCTGCTTGTAGGCTTCGATAATTTGATCGACTTCTGCCTGGTTCTCTAGGGTATTCTCAAAGATGAGGGTAACCACCTGGCTGGTTTCTTGAATTAGGCTGTCGGTGCTGTCTAGAAACTGCCCATTGGCATCATAGACCGTCAGCCCGTCGGGAAATCTCGGGGTGATTTCGGCGTTGATAAAGGCCTGGAAATCGGCCTCTGAAACTTCACCGTCACCGGCGATATTGCGCCCGAAGTACAAATCCTGCTGAATGAGCCCAGGGCTAATATCATTGGCTTCTACGCCCGGCACGACTGTTTGGGTATGAATTTCTGCATAAATTGTGGGGGCCATGGGGTCTCCTTTTGCCTGTATTCAAATTTAATCTTCTGTTAGGAGGTTCATGTTGGGAGCTGTGCCCCCGGCATGAACCAAGGTGGCTTAAACCACAACAATGTCGGCGTTGCTCAAGGCAGGAGCAGCGCCCTGCTAGTAGGCGATCGCCGGAACCTGATACAGATAGTCATCATTAGTTGCCTGTTGCAGCATGAAATCTGCGACATCTGCCCGTGCGATACGTATACCCTTAGCTGGAAGTCCATCAAGAACTGTGCGATAGCGCCCTCTCCACGCACTATTGGTCAGTGCCAGGGGGCGTACGACAATCCACTCCGGGGCGTGCTCCCGAATCTTCTCCAGCGCCCGCCGATGATCAGCCAGGGTATGGGGAATAAAGCGTTTGATTAAAAACAGGAGTACGGCTCCTGGCACATCTTGCGCCTTTTCGTTGAGTACGCCAAAATTTGATAGAAAAATGAGTCGGCGTACCTGATGCACTTGCATTCCTTGCACAATGTTTTGGGCACCTGCTGAATACAAGGTCGTGGGTGCTTCGGAATCAGTCCCTAATGTGCAGAACACTACATCTTGCCCTGCAATTGCCTGACTTACCGAAGCTGCGTTGAACACATCGCAAGACATAACGTGCAGTCGTTTGTGAATGATATTTACTGCCTTAGGATTTCGTACCGCCGCTGTAACGTGATGATTCTGCGCAAGGGCTTGCTCAATGAGGCAACGGCCCACGCCTCCACTCGCTCCGAAAATGACAATGTTCATCTATACAATCTCCGCTTAAACCACAACGATGTCAGCGTTGCTAATTGTCGGCGCACCGCTCAGGGTGGCCAGTAGCACCTGGGTATGGCTGCCGGTGCCATCGCGGTCAAAGAACAGCTCGCCGGAGGTGTTGTTGTAGATGAACCGATCGCTGCCATCGGCGGCGGCGGCACCCAGAACAAACTGATTGGCTGAAATTGCCGCACCGGCATTTAGCCCACCGCCAAAGCCCGCCGTCCGAATCAGAATCTGATCGTCAGCAACGACAAAGTCAGTAATGGTGTCGCCCGCCTGAGCTAAGTGGTCAAAGCGGAAGGAGTCGCTGCCCTCGTTCCCCGTCAGGGTATCTGCCCCTTTACCACCGATCAGGGTATCGTCGCCCCATCCGCCGAGCAGAGTGTCGCTGTTGACGCTGCCGACGAGGCGATCGTGGCCTGCGCCCCCGTTGATGGTGAGCTGAATGCGGTCTAAACCGAGGTGGTCGGCTTTGATTTGATCGTTGCCGTCACCGCCGAATACCAGCAGGCGATCGCTGGCATCGGCCCGAAAGATCGAAACGTCGGCGGTCAGCCCAGAGACCACTACATTCTGACCTGAGGTAGCGATGCGAATGACATCGTTACGGTCTGAACCCGCGACGTTAATGGTGTCGATTTCGCCATCGCCCCCAGCAGTGCCCGAAATGCCCAAATTTAGATTAATTTGCTCAATATCGGTGCCTGTCAGGTCATTGATGTTAATGGTATCGGCTCCCCCAAAGGCTCGGAAGTCTACCTGCTCCAGGTTGATGGTATCCATCACCACGGCACCGACGTCGCGGAGGAAGGTGAATCGCTCGCCATTGGCTAGTATGTCAATAGTCTCATTGGCACCGGAGCCGTTGAAGAGCATCGTGTCATAACCCGTGCCGCCATCAATGGTGTCGTTGCCCTCTCCAGGGTTCCAGAGAAACGCATCGTTACCAGCGCCCAGAAAAGCTCTGTCGTTGCCACGCTTGCCATCGACAAAGTCGTTGCCGTCGCCGCCCAGCAGCGTATCGTCTTCAGCGCCGCCAATCAGCAGGTCATCCCCTTTGCCACCATCCAGCAGCAGCTGCATTGATCCGGCGGAGAGATTGGTGGCATCAATGGTGTCGTCACCAGCCAGGCCATTGACGACCAGCGGATCGCTCCCCAGGTCGGCCCCAAGAATATTGACCTCTGCTCCCAGTCCTGACACTATGACGCTGCCCGGCACCCCGCTGATATTCAAAACATCGTCTCGCCCAGAGGCATTGAGGGTGGTGATATCGGGTGCGCCATCTCCAGCGGTCGAACCCAGAGCCGCTAGATTGACTTCGACGGCCTGCAACCCGGCCCCGGTCAGGTCGTCAATGGTGATCTCATCCAGCCCCGACAGCAGGTTGATGACGAGGCGATCGCGATCGCCATCGCCACCCACAATATCGACCTGAGCGGCTAGACCTTTGACAGTAGTTTTGCCCGCGCCCCCGCTGACCTTGACGGTATCGCCATTGCCCGAGCCATTGAGAAGGATGGTATCGGTGGCCCCATCGCCAGCCGTTGAGCCAGCGGCGGCCAGATTGAGGTTGATCTGTTTGACGTCGGTGCCCGTCAGGTCGTTGATGGTGATGGTATCGACTCCACCCAGGGCGTTAAAGTCGACCTGCTCCAGGTCGTTTGTATCCATAAGCACGTTGGCTATATCACGGAAAAAGCGCAGCCGCTCGCCCACGGCAGACATATCAATCTGCTCATCGACATTGGCCCCGTTGAAGAGCATCGTGTCGTAGCCGTTGCCGCCTTCGATGGTGTCGTTGTCTTCGCCGGGGTTCCAACCAAAGAGGTCGTCACCATCGCCCAAAAAGGCTAGGTCGTCGCCATCGCCACCGAAAACCGAATCATCACCGGCACCAGCTACCAGCGTATCGTTGCCGTCGAGGCCGAAAATCAGGTCATCGCCGTCTAAGCCAAAAATTGTGTCGGCCTCATCGGTGCCGAGCAGATCGCCCAGGCCAGAGGTGCCAAAGTCGCTATCATTGCTGCCAATAATCAGTACCATGATCAAATCTCCCTGTTGTATGAATAAAAAACCATCAATGTTGGGTGCGCATGCAGAAAATGGGGAAGTTCCCAAACTCTAGATGCGCCCTCAGCGGAGGTTGCTTTGTTAGGCAGTTTTTGCTGCTTCCATCTGTTTTGCAAAGGCTCTACCTACTGCTCGATAGGTTTCAATCTGCGCTGGGGTTGCAGCCTTGCAATCTGCAGTGTCGCCGTATATAGGGTCTATATCTCGATGCCAACCGGCGAATTCGAGCATGATTCCGTCTGGATCTTTAAAATAAATAGAGCTAATCCAGGTGTGCTCATTGACCTCCTCTGATGTCTGCATCGGCGAGTTGTCATGGTGCATGATTGGGCTAACCTCAACGCCCTTTTCAATCAGTCTTTGCCGATATTCTTCGATTTTTTCAACGGGAACATTGAAGGCAAAATGATTCATTGAACCGTGGGATGACGTTACGGAGATGGGATCGTTCAAAGCAGTTTCTAGGTTGAGGTTTCCGCGAGGATTTGAAATCCCGGCTTGTCGTTCAGCGGCTTCGGTGAACCAAAAGAATGCCAGGTATTCGTTTTCGCCCATGTCAAAGAAAAAGTGCTGTCCTATACCTGCCGGGAGGTCAAAAGCTACTGCAAGCCTCATGCCCAGCACCTGGGTGTAAAAATCGACCGTGCGCTGCATGTCTCTGCATACCAGCGCGACATGGTTCAGACCCATAATTTTGAATTCAGAGTTTGTGTTCTTCATCGGATAGTTCTCCTGAATAGTTGTTGCTGTACAGTGCTGTTTGAGGATTCTGGCACCGAGTTCTTTGAAATACTCGTTCTGAACTTACGCGGTAAGATTCGAGATGAGCAGTGCCCCCAGCCAGGAGGTGGGGACGCTGCTTATGCCATGGGTCATCCACAGAACCACAACTTAGTAGGTGAAGACGAGTCCTAGATTTCCTCGCTGCAGCCCATAAAAATTGACGGTGCTTTTTTCGAGGTTTTCCTGCCGCAGGCGATCGAAATCGACTACGTTGGACTTCTCTAGGTTTTCGCGACGGATGCGATCTAAATCAACCGCATCTTTCTCGAGGTTTTCCTGACGCAGCTGGTCGAAGTCAACCGCGTTAGATTTCTCCAGGTTTTCGCGACGAGTGCGGTCAAAATTAACGGCACTTTTCTCAAGGTTTTCGCGGCGCAGCTGATCGAAGTCAACCGCATAGGCGATGGGAACAATCGCAATTGCAGCAGCAGAGGCAGCGAGTATAGACAGTGCAAAACGTTTCATAAATTTGGCTCCTTGGGGGCTAAATAAGTCAGTTCAGGTGTAGCTATCGAACTGAGTCATCTATCAGGTTGGTTCTACCCTAAAGGTCGAGGCGTTACTAAACCGTTCCAGAGCGTTCCAGCAGCGTTCTGTCGGGGTGACGAGAGGTAGATGGCTAGGATGACCGTGGGACAGATTGATTCGGCATAGGTCAATCTTCTTTGATTGCCCCCTAACCCAACAGAGGCAGTTGACGTAAATTGTATTGGTAACAGTTTGGTTTTTTGCAACTGTTCTGGCCACCCATCCCCTAAAACTGTTCCTCCTACCACCCAATTCTTCCAGTCGCCATTTCCCCCAATCCCAAAATTCAAAATTTAAGCCTCTTTCAGAACGCTTGGTGAACGCTGAGGGAACGCAGTGCTGGTTAGGTTGATTGGGTTCTATCCAGCGAGCTCGCCATGACTCCTGCAATCCCTCAACTCCACCAGCTCTGGCAGACTCTTTGTAAAGAACTTCAACCCAAACGGTTGATGCCTTCCCTCACCATTGGTTTAACCACTGGGGTTTTAGGAGTGCTGTTTGATCTCTCATTTGCTGCCCTTATTTTTTCAGGCAGCTTATCCGCTTATCTTTCGGCAGGGGTGGGGTTGGTGCTGGTCAGTGCCGCTATTACCCGCGTCATGGTGGCACTGATGAGTGCTTTACCTTTTATGGTGGCTGACTTGGGCACGGTGCCCACCGCTATTCTGGCTTGGAGTGCAGGCATGGTGGTAAAACAACTGCCCCCGACCGCTACCTCGACTGAAATTTTGATCACGGTTATTGCGACCATCGCCCTAACCTCTGTACTGACAGGGCTGTTGCTCTTTGCCATCGGCCTGTTGCGGCTAGGCAACTGGGTGCAATTGTTGCCTGAGCCAGTGGTTGGTGGGTTTGTGGCGAGCACGGGCTGGCTTTTGGCTCAGGGAAGTTTCAAACTGATGATGGAGCAACCCCTAAGCTTCAAGCTGTTGCCGCTGTTGAATCAGCCGGAGCATTTTGTTCAATGGGTGCCTGGGCTGCTGCTGGCCCTTTATCTGCTGATGGCGACGCATCGTCGCCTGCATCCTCTGGTGATACCCGGTAGTTTGTTGGTAGCGATCGCGCTGTTTTACCTTGGTCTGCCCCTGATGGGGACTTCGGCAACTCAGGCTATTGCCCAAGGCTTAACCCTGGGTGTCCCTCAGTTTGAAACCACCTGGCAGCTGTTGAGTTGGCATGATCTGTCGCAGATACACTGGGGCGTGATCGCTAGCCAGTGGATGTGCTCTGCTACGTAATGGCCACTACCGCCATTACTCTGATGATGAACGTGCAGGGTATGGCACTGATGACCGGGCAAGACCTGGACACCAATCGAGAGTTAAAAGTGGCGGGCGTTGTCAACCTGCTGATGGGGCTGGGGGGAGGCATTCTAAGCTTCCATTCCATGAATAAATCTCTGCTAGCCTACAAAATGGGTGGCCGCAGCCGCTTAGCGACCCTGGTGGGGGCGGCGGTCTTCGTGCTTTTACCCATGCTTGCCGCTCCTTTATTGACTTATTTCCCCAAACCGATTTTGGGCGGGCTGCTGCTCTACCTCGGTTTGTCGTTGCTGCTGGAGTGGGTCTATCGTGCCTGGTCAACGTTATCTAAGCTGGACTATGGCATTGTGCAATCGATCTGGCTGGTGAGCGGCATGTTTGGCTTCTTGCAGGGGCTGGCCTTAGGCTGGGGCTGGGCCGTAGTGTTGCTTTGCTTAAGGGGCGATCGCTGGCAACGAGTCAAGTCTGACGCCTAAGCACCCCCTTACCGGTTTGGTTTATTTATTGCAACAGGGTTTGGTAAATCTGCTGGGTAGCAGCACTGGGGTCAATGCCCAATTCATCCTGCAAGACCTGCATGCACTGGTGGTAAATCTGAATGGCCGTGGCGCGATCGCCATTCTGCCGGTGAAGCTGCATCAGCGCTTGGTAGGTCGATTCGCGCAGGGGGTCGGTTTGCAGCAACAACTGGCCATAGCGAATAGCCTGGGGGTACTGCTGCTGCTGCTGGAGCAAATCAATCAGCCGAGCTAGTGCCTCCAGGTAGCGCTGGTGGAGGCGTTCTCGGGCCTGTGTTAGCCATTCGTAGTCTAGCTGGGGCAGTAGGGCACCGGTGTAGTGAGCGATCGCCGCTTCCAGGTCATGCTGCTGATTAGATCGGGCTTCGGTCGGGGCGGTCTCGGCGCAGTCTAGGACGGCTTCAAAGGTAGCAACATCAAGGCTAAAGCTAGATTCTGGCCTCCACTGCACCACCCGAGCCTCAATGTGCAAAAACGAGTCTGGCTCAGGCAGTGCCTGCCGCAGGTTGTAAAGATCTTTGCGCAGGGCCGTGCGGGCCTGGGCCTCACCCATATCTGGGTAGAGCGAGTAGACCATTTGCTGACGCCGATGGGGGCTCTGAGGGTGGAGCACCAGGTAGGCCAGCAGGGCCTGCGATCGCTCATTAGTGACAGCCACCGCCTCACCTTCGTAGCGCAGGCTAAAGCTATTTAAGAGCTGTATTTGTAGACTGGGCACCGAGAGACCGGGGTCTGAGGCGACCCCACTTACCTCTGGCGGCTTCGGAGTCAAGGCCGCACCGATAATTGAGGACTCAGCGACAGGCCCCCTCCAACCCAGGGCGGGGTCGTAGCCGGTGAGGTGGCTGGGAAAACTGGCCGCGTTTTCCCCTACCGAGTCAGCTCCTAAGAACTGACCTAGAGCCTCAGGCGGCTCAGGCTGGAGCTCAGGGGGCGAGGCGTGATCGACGGCCCCTAATTCTTTGAGCACCGCCAGCTGACCGGTAGTAAGCCCTTGCACTCCGGCAATGGTCATACCTTCGTAGGGGCGCTCGGGCTGGAGCGATCGCACCTCCTCACCCGTAGCGCAGTGCCAGAGTTTAATCGTACCGTCGTTGCTGCTGCTGGCCAGAGTTTGACCGTCAGCACTAAAGGCGATGGACTGCACCTGGTTGGTATGGCCAATCAGGGTACGGAGCAACGTGCCGGTTTCGATCTGCCAAAGTTTGATTGTAGAGTCGCCGCTGGCGCTGGCCAGAATCGGCTCTACCGGGCTAAAGGTCACTGATTGAACCTGGCTGCGATGGCCTCTAAAGATCTGCAACAGTTCGCCGCTGGCACTATCCCACAGACGAATGGTTTGGTCGGCACTGCCGCTAGCCAACCACTGGCCGTTAGGGTGCCAGGCAACGCTAAGTAACCACTTATCGTGGCCCTGCAACAGCCGAATCTGCTGACCGGTCTCGGTATCCCACAGCCTCAGGGTTTCATCATCCCCGGCACTGGCTAATAGGGGCTGCACTGGGTTCCAGGCCACTGAGCGAATCGTGTTGGTGTGACCCGAAATCACCCGCAGGCATTGACCGGTCTTCACCTGCCACAGCCGAATGGTGCCGTCGGCACTGCCGCTAGCCAGCCGTTTGCTGGTAGGCTCCCAGGCCAGAGACCGCACAGAGTCGGTGTGCCCCCGCAGGATTTGACTAATTCTCTCTCTCTGGGGCTGGGCGATTGCACTCACATCCCACAGGTGAATGGTTTTATCGGTGCTGCTGCTGGCCAAGGTGCGGCCATCGGGGCTGAACCGGGTAGCGCGCACCCAGAGACGGTGCCCTGCCAGCGTAGCCAGGGTTTTCCCGGTTTGTCGGTGCCAAAGGCGCACCAGGCCGTCTAGGCTGCCGCTTACCAGCCAGGGCTGATGGGGGTGAAAGGCCACCGAAAAGATCTGGTTGGTAAAGCCGCGCAGAGTCTTGAGGCACTGGCCGGTCTGCACGTCCCAAAATTTGAGGGTTTGGTCGTCTCCCCCGCTGGCCAACTGCTGATGGTTAAAGGCCAAGGCCCATACCCAGTCGTGGTGGTCTTGCAGGGTGCGCAGACAGGTGCCCGAAGGTATCTGCCAAAGTTTGATCGTCTGACCAGCGCTGCTGCTGGCCAACAGATCACCATCAGCGTTGAAATCCACGGCGAGAACAGGGTGAGAATGACCCGTTAAAATCTGGTAGCAGGTGTGGGTGGCCACATCCCACAGCCGAATTGTCGTATCTGAGCTGCCGCTCGCTAAGGTTTTACCATTAGGGTGCCAAGCCAGGGTCCAAACGCGATCGCTATGGCCCGCCAGGGTAGCTAGACAGGCTGCTGTTGCAGAATCCCACAGCTTGATAGTGCAATCAGAACTGCCGCTGGCCAGATAGCTGCCGTCGGGGCTAAACGCCACCGCCCGTACTGGCGACTGATGCCCAGGTAAGGTTTGCAAAACCTGGCCAGCGTGGGTATCCCAAAATTTAATCGTGCCATCGTGGCTACCGCTGGCCAGCCATCCCTGGGGGTGAAACGCGATCGCCTGCACATAGTTGGTGTGGCCTGAGAGCGTTTGCATCAGCTGGCCGGTGGCGACATCCCAGAGGTGAACCATGGCATCGTCGCCGCCGCTGGCCAGCTGATGCCCGTCGGGGCTAAAGGCCATTGCCTTGACCCAATCGGTATGCCCCGATATGGTCAAGAGCAGCTGATCATCAGTCAGTCGCCACACCCGCACATCCCCACTGCTGTCCCCGGCGGCTAGGAGGGTGTGGTCTGGGCTATAGGCAATCGATAGAATGCTGCTAAAGGTCTGGCTAAAGACGGCATCGATGAACTGGCTCTGGGTAAAATTGACCCGGTGCAGCGTGACGTGGGGCAAATAAGCGTGGCGCAGGCTGAGGTAAGAAAAATCGTAGCCAGTCAGGTCAACGCCGAGATGGCTACAGAGATTGATTAGATTGCCGCCCCCATAACCCGGCATCTGAGCTTCGCAGCGGCGCAAAACCGTTAACAACAGCAGGATTTGCTGCTCCTGGGCTGCTTCAGCGCCAAAGGTTTGGCTAAACTGACGGGCGATCGGCTGCAAGATTAGTCGCAGCTGACTGTCGCGGAGATAGTCATTGACTGTGGTTTTGATCAGGGCATGACGCAAAAACAGCACCAGATCAGCACTGGCCAGTTCGTGGGTAATCTGCTCAATTAGCCGATCGCTGACGTATTCCATCACCACGGGCTGCTGGCTGTAGCGCCCCGCTTGGGTCTCAATCAGGTTTCTCCCCCGCAGCGACTCTAGAGCCTCCAGCAGCTGAGGCCGAGAAACCGCAGGCTGAATATCGGCGACCAGCTCAGAAATTGAGGTCCAATCGCGGTTGATGGCGAGCCAGTACATGACCGTGCGCTCCAGCTCAGCCAGCCGCCGAAATTGCTGATCGAGAAGCCGCTGCAAGCCGTTAAAAATGACGGTGTCTTCGGCCAGAAACCCCGCTATTTCTCCATTGAATAGGCTCTGTATGGAGTTGGCAACAATTTTTAAGGCTAGGGGGCTATTGCCGTAGCGATTGGCCAGCAGGCGCTTTTCTTCGGTTGAGCCGATCAGCCCTTTGGCCTCGCTCAGGGCCATGGCTGCTTCTGGAGAACCCGCCAGCAGCTGCGATCGCACCGGCAAACCACTGCCTTCCAACGTGCCCACCACAGCAGGCTTCTCTCGACTAGTCAGCACCACACAGCTCTGGTGGCGCGTTTCTGCCACGAGCTGTAATAGGTCGCCATAGTCTTCATAACCATCGCAAAAATAGCCAGCCCGCTCCCCTTCGTGTAAAAGGGTTTCCATGTTGTCGAGCATCAGCAGACACCGGCTCTGCCGCAGCCAATAGAGCAATTGCTTTAGCGTGCTACGGGTGTCGCGCTGACCAGAGACAAACCCCACCAGATCGTCGAGCAGCTCATCAAGGGTTGGAGCATGACGCAGCGATCGCCAGATAATCTGCTCAAACGCACAGTTTTGCGATTCGACTAAGGTTTCTACTAGTTTGGCCGTTAAGCTAGTTTTACCCATACCGCCCATCCCCAGCACCGCCACCAGGCGACAGCTATCGTCAACCACCCACTGCGAAAGGGTGGCAATCTCTGTCTCGCGCCCAAAGAAAACCGAGACATCTGGAGCCTCGCCCCAGTCAATAAGAGGGATCAGGGGAGCATTTTCCACAATGGTGTCCCTGCGCTTCAGTTAAAACGACTAAACCAGTAGTCTGATTTTGCCCTTGCCCTGTAGATGGCCGATATCCACCTGCTTAGAACTATAGAGGGTGCATATCAACAAGAAAAACCTCGCTACGGGTTTTGTTGATTTCTACTGTATGGAGAGTAAAGACGGGAAAGCGTATTCTGCTGGATGAAGCAAAATGACCAGTGGAGGAATACATGTGAATGACGACAATATTATTGTATTGCCCGCAAGCGAGACAACGGAGACGTTCAGCAACGTGCCTCAGCAATGATTCACCAAGGGCACGCCAAATCATCACTGAGGCGGTGGAGACTGAATTGCAGACGTTTCTAAAGCATTATTCGACCGTCGGCAGAAGCGAGGTCGCCAGGTGGTGGTGTGCAAGGCCATTTGCCCAAGTCGACGATTACAACGGGCGGTGGGGATGCGGAAATTCAAGTGCTGAAGGTGAGAGACCGCAGTGGCAGTGGCATTAGGTTCACCTCCCAGTTGCTGCCGCCGTACTTAAAATGCGCCCGCAGCGTGGAAGAACTGCTGCCATGGGTATCCCTGAAAGGGGTTTTTAAGCAGAGACTTTAGTGAGGCGCTGCTGTGGCATATCGTCGCCCGAGGTCATCCACTTTTTTGTTACAGCGGCTGATGTGGGCACAGACATCTCGATGGATAACCGTTGCCCTAGGTGTGAGGCTCTTAGCCCTGTGCAGGGTGCAAAATATTGTGCAGGACATTGTGTAGAGGTGAATGCCCTTGTGGTGCAAGACTTCTAGCTTTGTGTAGTACTCTCCTTATAAGGAGGTAATCAAAAAATCTTAAGAATTACAAAAATTCAGATTGGGTATCCTTTGGGTATTCAATGTAATAGGAATTTCCTGGAAAGCCTCCACAACAGGACTTTTGACTACTTCGCCAGCCACGTTGACATCGTGGGGGTCACTGGTTCGAGTCCAGTTACGTCCATCCCCTGAAAAGCTTACGTTTTAAGGCATTTAGCGATTGCTCATCAGGTGCGATCGCACCCATGCCTGGGTATGCGCTTAACGGATTTAAACGGAACAATCAGGGTTTTTACCAAATCCGAATCACAAACCCCCGATTCTCAAAAGGCCAACCTGTAGGGGCGAATGGCATTCGCCCAGAGGTATTGGGGGTATCCAAGCAGGATTTAGTATTAGCGCTTCAATGGGTACAGAATGGGGGTTAGTGCATTTTAGTAAAGGACACAGGAAAAGAGGGGCTCTTCCCGTTCTACCAGCTTCTGTCTAATCTGGCGATTGTAGTCATAGATGAACATCCAGATCGCACCGATGTGATTCTCTAGCTTCTTGGAAAAGGACAAGGTCTTCCTCACCAACCGAGAAATTCGCTGCCTCAAGGAGTTGTTCAGTCTTTCGATGTAGCTGGTCAAGCTGCTGTCTTTGCCAACAGCCACATGTCGCTTGCTTGGAATGATGTTGACGACCTTGGCACACTGTCGGTAGACCCCAGGGATGGACTGCCATCGGGCCACCGCCGATTCCCAGGAACGGTCGCCGATATGACAGCCGATGATTTCCCGAGTGTCTGCATCTATGGCCAACCAGACCCACTGTTTGTTGCCTTTGTAGTCAACAAATGACCAAAGCTCATCCATCTGAACCTTCAGTTTGCCTTTAGGCTTGGGAACGACCTATGCTGCTTTTGGTGCGGCCTCATAGCCAGTGTTGATATGGCCTTGTAGCCAACTATCAGAGACCCCAGTGGCCCTGGCGATGCCGGCTAACGGAATCTTCTCTATCTGGGTCACTCCATAGGGCTTCATCGCAGATAATCAGTCGCGGCTCTTTAGCCATAGAGTGTGATTGCCTGATATCTAATTACATCTGGCATCGCCCTTGTCTTTGGGGCGGGGTGGTCAAACCTACGGCGCAGCGCTCCCTTTTCTGAACTCAAATACAGGTTGGCATAGCGTCCTAGATGGCTCCTGCGGGTTGGTTTGCAGGTACTCGCGCACCCATTGACAGCCGTAGTCGTGAATTTGCTCTCGCTCTAGAACGCGATCGAGGGGCCAGAGAATAACTGCATTGTCGAGACCAGCGGAGGCCAGTAGGGGGCCGTGGGTGCTGGTGGCAGGGTAGAAATTTACGTCCAGGGCGCGTTCTTCGTGGCCTTCGAGGGTGAGGCGCAGGGTGCCGTCGAGGGACCAGAGTTTAACGGTGTGGTCCCAACTGGCGGAGGCGATGACGGTGCCCCAGGCCTCGGGCAGACCCGAGTTGGGGGGAATGAAGGTGACGGCGTTGACGCGATCGCGATGCCCCTCCAGGGTACGAATCAGCTTCCCTTCCAGGGACCAGAGCTTGATTGTCGTATCTTCGCTGGCGCTGGCGAGCATCGTGCCGTCTGGACTAAAAGCCACATCCCAGATGGTGTCGTCGTGGCCTGTGAGCACTTTGCTTGGCTGCGGGGAAAAAGTACCGGTGCCACTGCGCTGCCAGAGGTGAATTTTCTCGTCTAGACCGGCCATCGCCAGCCGCTGGCTATCGGGGCTAAAGGCTACGGCATTGAGGCGGTTTTTAAGGGAGTTTTCAGGAGAATTGAGATCTTGGGCTACACGGGTATCGGGGGGTCTTTGCAGGGTCTGAATCAGGGTGCCATCGGGCCGCCAGAGCTTCACCTGACCATCCCAGCCAGCGGTAGCAATTTCGCGATTGTCTGGGCTAAAGGTGACATCAAATGCCGTATCGGTATGGGCTTTGATGGTGTTCAGTTGCGTGCCATCCATTCCCCATAGGGTGAGGATTCCAGCGTTGCTAACGGCGGCCAGGGTGGACTGGTCGGGGCTGATATCTACTGCCCAGAGAGTGCCCTGGTCGAGGGTGAGGGTGCGTCGCAGTTGACCCTCCCGGTTCCACAGTTTGAGCGTGCCGTCGGAGCTGGAGGAAACGATGGAATTGCCGTCGGGGGCGATCGCCACTCCCCACACCGAGGCGCGATGGCCCCGTAGGGTAGTTAACTCGGGCGCAGTGAGCTGCCAGGTTCGCACCAAATCATCCTCCCCGCCCGAAATCAACCGCTGCCCGTCTGGGCTAAAGCCCAAGGCCAGGGTGCCGCTGGGGTGAGCATAAATAGTGCGAATAACGGTACCATCGCGGTTCCAGAGCTTAACTGTGTCATCCCAACTGCCGGAGGCCAGGGTTTGCCCGTCGGGGCTAAAGGCCAGGTCATCGACGGTCTTGCGATGCTCGGAGGTAATTTTTTGCAGGGTGCCATCGGCATTCCACCAAATGATGTTGCCGTAGGCATCGCCCGCCACCAGGGTTTGCCCATCTGGGCTGTAGTCCACACTGTGCAGATGGTTTTCGCCCTCGGTGGAGGGAACGGGGTTGGTGAGGGCGCGCACTGAGGTGCCATCCCGATTCCAGATCCGCACGGTGTTGTCGTCGCTGGCGGAGGCGATTTGCTGCCCGTCTGGGCTATAGGCCACATCCCAAACGGTGCCGCTATGCCCGGTTAGGGTGCTGAGCAGCTGACCGTCGCGGCTCCAGAGTTTGATGGTGCGATCGCTGCCGACAGAGGCAATCTGCTGACCATCGGGGCTAAAGGCGACACCCTTGACTGGTTTTTGGTGGCCCTGTAGCGTGGCCACCAGGGTGCCATCTCGCCGCCAGAGTCGCACGGTGCTGTCATCCTCAGCGGTGGCCAGAGTTTGCCCGTCGGGGCTAAAGTCGGCACCCCTGGCGGTGCCAGGGAGACGGGCTATCAGGATGCCATCCCTGCCCCAGATCAGGGTGGCCTCTTTTTGGTAGGTGGCGGCGATCAGGTCGCCGTCGGGGCTCACGCTCAGGCCGCGCACTCGGCCCAGGTGGCCATTGAAGCGGTTCCATTCCAGGGCTTGAAAGGTGGCGCGGCGCAGCTCGCGATCGCTCAAGCTGGCCAGTTCCTCGGGCACCGATCGCAGATTGTCGAGCCGGGTCTGGGCCTGGAGAGCGGTGACGAGGGCATCGAGCCGGTTGCCGGAGGCAAATTGGGCATCGGCCAAGCTGGTGATCGCCTCAATTTCTCGCAGGGTGGCCTGGTGCCGCTGGGCAAAGGCGTAGAGGCCGAGGGAGGTGGCGATCGCAAACCCCGCACTCACCGCTCCCAACAGCCATCGTTGGAGTCGAAACCGCTCCTTCAGCCGCCTAGCCTCTTCGCTGCGCTTGACGTCATCGAGATCAGTGCTGGTGCCAAACCATTTCACCACCTGCCCGGCGGCATCGCGAATGGGCACGGCCCGGTTCAAAAACCAGCGGTATTGGCCGTCGGCATCCTGCATTCTCAGCTCTACTTCGTAGGGTTGCCCGGTGGCCAGGGCGGTTTGCCAGGCGGTGCGGCTGCGATCGCGGTCCTCCGGGTGAATCACCTCCACCCGCTGCCAGCCCTGAAACTGGTCAATGGATTTTCCCGAAAACTCATGGCCCTGCTGGTTGCTGTAGGACAGGCTGCCGTCTGGCTCCACAATCCATACGATCTGGGGTACCGCTTCGGCCAGCTGCCGAAAAAACCGCTCACTCTCAGCCTTGGCATCCAGCTTTTGCTGAATCTCCTGCCGCTCAGCATCCTGACTGGCGGCGAGGAACTGGTAATCGACATCGCTGAGGCTTTTGTCCCGCGCCCAGCTTTCGGCTTCCAGCAGAGTTTGGCCCCGGAGGAGGTAGGTGGGGTTGGTGCGATCGCTGGCCAACCACCCCTCCAGGGCCGTGGCGTAGGGGCGCAGACGGCGCAGCTGGCGGTTCACCCAGTCGAGGATAAACACCTCCCGGTAAATGCGGTTTTTAATCGCCAGGTCGTTGCCCCGGCGTACCACCAGCCCCGACAGCAGCAGGTCGCTCTGCTCGCGACTGTCGTCAGATTGCACCGCTTCGCCCTGCAACAGCTGCTGGTACAGGCCCAAAATTCTGGCGGTGCGGTTTTGGTGCCAGAACAAGTGGTCGCGAATGGTACGCAGATGAATAGGCTCGTCCTGGGCTTCCCAATGGTCGAGCAGGGCGGCTTTTACCAACCCCTCCACCCAAAACTCGGCCATGCCAGGGGAAAGGTGTAGGGGCACCGTCTCAGCCTGCTGGGCGTTTTTCACCGCGATCTGACACAGCTTTTGGGTTAGAAACGGCTGGCCACCCGTCCAGTCCAAAATGGCCTTGAGCACTGCCTGGGGGCAATCTACCAAACCCTCTAGCCCCTGTTGCAGGGGCGCACTCTCAGCCAGGGTAAAGCCTGCCAAAGAAATGGCCTGACCGACGTTGAAGGGGGTGCGCTGCTTGTCGGCAATCAGGTCGGCAGGGGTGGCGACGCCAAATATGGCAAAGGTAAGGCGGCGGTAGCGCGGGTCGTGGGCACGCAGGTTGTAGCACGATCGCATCCAGGCAAAGAAATCGTCGGTAGAAAAGTCGAGGCTCAGCAGCCCATCGATCTCATCCACAAGAATGTAAACCGGCGCATCCCCGGTGGCGGGCAGCAGCACCTCCTCCACCAGTTGATTCAACCGCTGCACCAGGGGCAGGCTTTCCCGTTCTTGCCACCAGGTCAAAAAGTTCACCTGGCGGAGCAAATTTAGGCTTTGCAGCAGGCTCACCCCCACGCCGGTATACCACTGAGCTTGAGTGAGGCCGTTACTGCCTAGGCGGGTCATATCCAGATAGGCGCAATGCCCCCCAGCCTGCTGCAACTCGGCCTTAGCCCGCACCAGCAGGGAAGATTTGCCCATCTGCCGGGCGCTAAACACATAGCAAAATTCTTGCGCCTGCAACGCCGCCACCAAGTCCATATCGGCCTGGCGCACCACGTAGGTGTTGGCCTCGGCGTGGAGGCAGCCGCCAACTTTGTAAAACGAGGGGGTGATCACAGGCAAGGCAGCTTAGGGCGGGTTGCGCTCTATTATGCGATGAGTTAGATCATTTAACTGGCTGTTAGCTCACGCTAAATTGACTGACAAATGCAGCAACTAATGTTCTCTGCTCAATAAACTTCGTCGTGGGTGCCAATATCAAGCGGAATAATGACCTCATTGGCTTTCTTTGGAGAGGCTTTGCAATTCGGCAATGATAGCTGCCGCTGACTGGGGCTGTAGCTCACCTTCATGGAAAGCGGCGATGGATGTCTTGGCATCTTCTGCAATTTCGCGGCGGGCTTCAATCAGACGATTGTGAATGATTTCAACCAGCATGGCCTGTCGCTCTGGGGTTAGTTGGCTAACGGTATTGAGAGCGTCTTCAAGGGAGGTGGCCATAGAGGTAGGGGCGCGTTTTGGTTGGTTGGGTCAATTCTATTGCGACTCTATTGCGACCTACCTATAGACTGGTGATAAGCGTTCAGTATTTGGACCAACGTTATGTTGACCGACGACTCTCAGCCGCAGCCTTCTGCTTATCCCGGTGGTAATGAGCCGCAGTTGAGGGCGATCGCTTATAGTCTTGATTGCCTCATTCCTGGGTTTTACCTTTGGCTGGGGCCAATTAAGGTGCGGCTGGGTGGCAGTTTGCCGGAGAAAGACTATCCAGGCACCATCCACAGTAATGCGGGTGTTGCGATCGTGCTACCGGGCTATCGCATTTTCAGCACCTATCAGGGTGACTATGACCCTCGATAAACATAAGCTGGACGGGATTCCACAAATCACTTCTAGAATATTGCCCGTCGAAACATTTGAAGCTCTGCTTTTAGCGGAAGGCTATCAAAGGGTGGGTTCAGCGCCCGCCCAAGGCAACCGTATCAAGGTCTGGTGGAGCCATCTAGAGCACAGACGCATCGAAGCTATCTATAGCCCTGACGGTAAGATTGCGATTACTGCTTATCACGTAGATTAGCTTTCTTTGCCGCTTACTAACAGCTATCGCTGGCGAGCCATAGCCATAACTGTCTCTACCGCAAAGCTAGGAATATCCCCGATAGTAGGCAGCAGCTCTGAGCCAGCATAAATCATTGGCAGGTCTTGCCCTTGCCACACCCAAACCTGTTGGCGTTGGAGGTCAATTAACCAGGCGAGCTGAGTGCCATTGCCCAAACAATGCAGAATTTTGTTTTGCAGATCTAAGGTGCTTTGATCGGTGGAGCGAATTTCGATCAGCCAGTCTGGGGCACCGGGCAATGGCCCATCGTCTTCGGGCAGGCGATCGCTGGCCACAACGACAATATCTGGCACTGGCGAGAAAGGCGGCACAACGCAGCGCAGCTCCTGAATCGCCTCATATTCGGTGGTTTGGCTGTTAATAGCATTTACCAAATTGCGCTGGAGGCGAGAGTGAAACAAGGTGGGCATGGGTTTCTGCTGGGCGCGCCCGTTGACAAACTCCCAGGCGGGGGAGCCTTCAATGTTGGGTTGGCGAAGGAAAGCCTCTAGGGGGGTTGCAGTGGCGGGCGATCGCATAGGCCGACTTAGAGGTGTGGCGACAGTTGCCTCTATTGTAAAGGGCGGCCGCCTTGGGGGCAGATTCCTACCCTGCCACCGCTGATATCGCTAGGGTGGATGTAGCGTACACCTATGGATTTATTCGACAAATAGCGTCTGCTGAAAATATTGGCGGTAGAGTTCGCGGCTGATCTGCCAGCCCTCGGCTGAGCCTTTAACTAACCCGGTGCCTTCGAGCTGGTAAGCCAGCAGGGGCTCCAGAAAAACGGTCTCCTCGCTCATCACCAACGATCGCAGCGGTTCTTCCAGGTGCGGCTGCGATCGCACCGTGGCCAGCAGCTTTTGCAAGTGGCCGCTGTAAATGCCCTGGGCCGTGCTGGCGGTCTGCAACAGCTCGTCCAAACTCAATAGTTCGCGGCTGAGGTGGTAGATCGCCCCATGCACTAGCGAGGGATGCCCACCCATCAGAGCGAGGAGCTGGTCGGCTTCGCGATCGCCCCAGTCCAGCCCGTACACCCTCGCCAGCTCTAGCACCTGCGCCGCTGTAAACTCTGGCAGGGCTAGGGGCAGGCCAACATTGAAGGGAGAATAGTTGATATCCAGCGGCAGGTAGCTGTCGGTGGAGTAGGTCACCACCAGGCGCAGGTGCTGCCACAGGTCGTCGTGGCCCGCTTCTTCATACCACGATCGCAGCAGTGGCAAAAACCCCTGGGCGGTAGCCGGGTGCTCAAACACGCGGCCAAGGTCGTTAATCGCCAGCAACACCGGACGGTTGACGCTGCGCAGCACCTGCTCCCGCACAAAGAGGGTGGCGCTGAGCTGGCTACCGACCAGCTGATTCCAGGCGGTGGCGGGGTCGGCCTCGACACCGAGTTTGAGGGCCAGGGTGGCACAAAACCACTGCAAAAAGCGCTCGCAGTCGCCCAGAATCTCGTCCCCTACCTGTTGCAGGTCGATCGCTGCCGTGGCGTAGCCCAACTGCTGGGCCTGGTGCACAATGCGCAGCAGCAGCGAGCTTTTGCCAAACTGAGGCGGCGCTTTAATGCGCACCACGCAGCCGGGTTGTGTGATTTCTTGAAAGGCCAATTCTTCGATGGGCGATCGCGCAATGTACAACGGCGACGCCAGCTGCAGCGGCCCGTCAGGATAGCGGTAAGCCGTAGGGGTTTGAGGGTTCTTGGCTAACTCCTCGGCGGCGATCTCGGCCTCGGTGCGATCAACCCACTGAAAGTCGCCCTCGGAGAGCTCTAGATTGAGGGCATTAAAAATCTGCTGCAAACTGCGCTGGTCAATGCCCGATTTGGCCGCCCGCAGGCGCCGAATGGTGGAGGGCGACACGCCGGTAATGCGGCTCAGCTCTTCGGCGCTGTAGGGAGTGGCGCTGTTTTGCTGGGCTTCAAGATCGGCGATCGCACCTCGCAAGCGCTCTTGCCCTGGGCCACTCAGCACCACTCCACGCTTACGCTTAACAATCTGCCGTTCATCAGAGTTCATGGTGTGTACTTTACATTGCCTGGAGCTGCTCGCCCAGGATGGCAAAGCCACTGAACAGCTCCAATTTAACTGACCGAAAATCTGCTTAACTGACCGCAGGCACAAGCCAATCAATTACACAGCCTGCCTTACCATTTGGGCATTCAAATTTTACTTATAGAAACCATATATTTTGTACTAAAAGCGTACTTTTGAAGACGGGATGGCCATTTTCCAAGGGCTTTATGTAAGTCATATTTTTATTTTAATCCGTCCGATAAAATCAGTTAGCTTAACTAAAAGCAAGATCTTTAAGATGCTCTTTAGATGTGTTGTGGAAAGCTGAATCTGCCTGATATACTCCACCTCAGTCTATTTGAGAGCTGTTTAAAATTGATCTCCTGCGCTAGTTGATCTCTATGAAGTCCATTTTTTATGCATGCACTCAATCAAGCTTAAGCCGTTTACGATTGGCACCTGGGGAGGCAGGTTCAATGTATGACATTTAGGTTTGTTCCTTTTAAATACTTTGCAGTCTTCCTCAGTGCCGCTCTGGTGACAGGCCTTTTGGTGGCCCCGACCTCGGCCCAAAATCGATCGGCTACGCCCTACTGTTTTGCGGTGAAAGACAGCTTGAGCGTGTTTGCTCGACCGGCAAATAATGCCGCTACGGGCGATCGCTTCAACCGGGGGGACATTGCCTACGCCACCGCCAACCCGCCCACCACCCGCTTTGACGGCAACCGTGCCTTTGTGGAAGTGGCGATCTACGGTGGCCGAAAAGCCTGGATTCCCCGGCTTTCTACCATCGACGGGGTGCCGCTGATTGTGGATTTGAGCACCGACCAGTGCACCAATCCACCGGCCCATGCGGCAGGGGGTAGTGCTACGGGTGGACCATCGGGCAGCGTGCCCTACTGCTACGCCGTGGTGCGTGAGACAGCGGTGTTTTCGCGGCCCAATACAGGGGCGGCGACGGGCGATCGCTTTGCGGTGGGCGACATTGCCTACGCCATCACTAACCCGCCGACGGCTGTGGTGCAAGGGGGGCGATCGTTCATTGAGGTAGCGATCTACGGCGGCAACAAAGCCTGGGTACCCCAGCGATCGACCGTCGATGGCGTACCCATCTTGATGGACTTATCTACTGACCAGTGCACAAATCCCCCGGCCCACGCGGCGGGGGGACGACAATAGGCCGGGGGTTTGGTGGGCGGTGCCCACCCCTGTCTACTCCAGAAAGCTCTCTGATGCCCTTTCCCTCGGGAACGCCGTCAGAGCCCGGGTTGTGCAGCTTTGTCTGTTCCAGCTATCCAACTATTCCCGTTAGAGAAACATGAGAATTCAAACTGTCTTACTGTCTGCGGTTACCTCGTTTGCGGCTCTGGGCTTGGGCATGGCAGCTAAGGCCGATACGGTGCCCGCCCACTGTGACCTGTATGCTCCCGGCGAAGACTATGCCTACCTGTCGAGCAACTGCACCTTTTCCCAGCGGCAGGGGCACATCGGCATTCAGCTGCAAAGCAATGGCGTGAGCTACGAGTTAGACCCAGTGCCCAACGCTGCCTCGGGCAACTTCAGAGACCAGCACGGCCAGGCGGTCTACCGCCAGAGCGGTCTGGGCAATGCAGGCACAATCTTTCAGTTCGTCGATGGCTCTCACCTCTGGGTCTACTGGGATACCAACACCTCCTACGGCACCGGGCCGGTGAGCCAGGGCACAGGGGGCACTCGCGTTGGCACCCTGGTGGCCCACGAACGCGGCTCTCAGATCAACCTGCGCAGTGAGGCCACTGTACGCTCCCGCGCCATCGGCTACGGCCTCGCCGGTGACCAGGTCAACATCCTCGAATGTGTGCAAGACCGCGACACCGCTGGCAGCAGCTTGAACTGGTGCCGGGTGCAGTTTTTGGTCTCTGGGGCGATTGGCTGGGTGCGCAGTGACTTCATCATCTTCCCCACCGACGGCGCGCTGTAGGTAACTCAGAAGCCCTGACCATCTGTAGGGTAGATACCGCCCACCGTTCATGAATCGGCCTGCCACCCTACCCCCCTCATTTCACCATTCCTTTCTTTGCAAGATTGACCATGAAACCCCAAACCCTTTTGCTGGCAACGGCCCTCCTCTTGGGCGCATCGAGCGCTGGCCTGCCGGTCGCCGCCAACCAGACCCAAGCCGCGCCTCTACTGCTGGCCCAGTCCAGAGCGCCCCAGCGCACCTACATGACCCCCCAACGCGACCCCAACCAAATCGCCGTAGACATCACCGACGCCGAATTTCGGGTCTACGGCATCATGCAGCGCAGCTACGGCAACTTCTACACCCTCACCACCCGGGGCGTGCAGATCACCTACAACCGCGACACCGGCAATGTGCTGGTGGTGAACTCGATGACAGGCACCGAGTTTTACAACTACACCTTCACCGAAGCGGGCCGGACTCCCAGCACCCCGGCGCGGACTGCCGCTGCCCCCTCAGCAACGCCCCGCACCAACCTGTCGCAAATTGCCGACAACCAGATCGCCGCCTACATCACCGAGGGTGAGTTCGTCTTCGACGGCATGCTCTACCGCACCTCGGGCAATAGCTTTATCGGCGAAGATGGCCGCGTGCGGGTGATGTACGACAAGGGAACCAGTCGCATGGTGATCATCAACGTGGTCACGGGCACGGAGTTCTACAACTACACCTACAGCATGGCCAACGAAGGCTCCCTGTAGACGAAGATCCCCCCTGCCCCCTTACAAAGGGGGGATGCCGAGAGAGGCTTTTACTGCGATTAATTGGGGGATCAATCTTGATCGGTACTAATAATCTTGATAGGTAATCTGTATGAAATTGCATCGAGTAATTGCTGGGGTGGTGAGTTCACTGATCATCGCAGCGACCTGCAATGCCCAGGCTCAAAATGCTGGCGATTCTGTGCCTGAGCTTAACGATTTGGTGAATGTACGCGGACGCGATGGAGAAGTTCAGCTGCAGCAGCGGGGCTATATCTATCGCTGGGCCGAGAGTTCCGACGATGCGGTCTATAGCTACTGGACTCAGTCGAGCACAGGGCAGTGCATTACGGTGAGAACCGAGCAGGGGCGCTACGTTTCTCTGGCCTATACCGGGGGCACGGCTGATTGCGATCGCGGCGATCCGCCCACTGTAAGCAATACCGCTCCCCCCGCCCTGCAAGACATGGTGGGAGCCAGAGCCGGTCAAGCCGAGGCCGAATTGCAGCGGCGGGGGTATAGCTATCGCCGCAACGAGCGCATATCCAATGCTGCCGTTGCCTCATTCTGGATCGAGGGCAACTCGGGGCGGTGTGTGGAAATTGTCACCTCAGATGGCCGCTACCAGGACATCTTTTACGTGGATTGGTATCACTGCGAGAACTAGCTAGATCGGTACTCTTTGTTCCCATTCTCAGGCACGTATGACCTTATCCAACAGAGCCAGTCTGCTGTACGGCTCGCCTTTAAATAAACCCCGCAACGCCGTATTTCTGGTCGTTGTTCTACTGGTGCTGATTATCATCAGCGCGTCATCGTTCATTCGAGAATTTTCGGCCATAACTGAGGGTGGTTTTCAGGTCTTTTTCATCGCTCTGGCGGGGGCGGCTTTGCTGGCGATTGTGCCCCTGGCGATTGTGTGGTTTCTCGATCGCCGCGAGCCCGAGTCGAAATGGCTCTACGCGATCGCCCTGCTGTGGGGCGGGCTAATTGCCACCGGGGTGGCATTGCCGATCAACGACTACCTCCTCACCACCGTCGCCGGTTTTATCGATCTGCATCCCGCCCTTCAGACCATTTTTGGCTCCGATGCTGGGATGGTTTTGGGCGCTCCCCTGGCCGGGCCTCTGGTGGAAGAAACCACCAAAGGCCTGGGGGTGCTGCTGCTGTTTTGGGTGCTGCGGGCTGAGTTTGACAATGTTCGCGACGGCTTTATCTACGGTGCGCTGGTTGGCATTGGGTTTAACCTGTGCGAAGCGCCCGTGTACGTGCTGCAAGGGTTTTACAGAGACGGAGACGTGCAGCTGTATTTTCAGCTCGGGGATCGCTTCTCCCTGTTTGGCCTGGCGGGGCATGCGCTCTACACCGGGCTCTTTGGCCTGGGGCTGGGGCTAGCTCGGCAGACCACTCGTCGCTGGCTGCGCTACGCGGCTCCTGTGGGGGGCTGGCTGCTGGGGTTTTCGGCGCATTTCCTCAACAATGCCATTGGTCTGATAGTGCTCTTGTTTGTTTTTCTCACCACTGGCCAGCCAGTACCCCAAGACTCAACGCCCGAAGTGGCTTCTAGGATGGTTGAACCCTTCTTTCACGTGTGGATCGTCCATAGTGCCTTTAGATTAATTAGCTTTTTCCCATTTTTCCTCATTGTTGGAGTGATGCTGTGGCAGAGCGGCATCTGGGAGCGGCAGGTGATTCGTGAAGAGCTGGCCGATGAGGGCGAACCTGTGATTTTGCCAGAAGAGTATGAAGCGGTGAAGGGCGATCGCCTATTCAAAACGCGCTCCATTCCCCACCACAATCGCCGCACATCCGCTGCGATCGTGCGGGCGCAGGATGAGCTGGCGATTCGTAAGTGGCGGGTCAAGCAGGCGGGTCAATCAGTGGAAAGCGACCCCTTGGTGGCCTCCTGGCGGAGCGAGTTGGCGCGGTTGCGGGGCTAGCGCGTTTGAAGCCCCGCAGCGCTTGAAAAATCGATGCTTCAGCGGCTTGGCCGCGATCGCCCTGTTGAGCCTAGCCGCCTGCCAAAGCCAGCCCTCCAACCCTGAGGTGACCCCTGAGGGTGCAGCCAACCCGCCAGTGACCGAGCCCGCTGCCGACCTACCCACCGGTCTGAGCCTTAGCGCCGATGGGCAACAGCAGACATTCAACCTATGCCGACTCAAGTGCCGCCGTTGAAACGACTTTTTACGTTTGCTCTGGCCTTTCTACTGGCCCTGGGCCTAAGCCTGGTGACAGCCCAGCCCAGCCAGGCTCAGTTTGCGCTGCCCGATGGCTTTGGCGGCAAAGGGCCGGTGGGGCCACCCAAGTCCGTAGTGCGCTACGGCAATGTGGAGGCGATCGCCGTCGAATCGCCCCTTAGCGCCACCACGCTGTTCACCATTGCCTCGCCCACGGTGTATGACCGATCGCCGGAGGTGGTGGGCGATCGCCAGACCGTTGAGCAGCGAGCCGAGGAAATTCAGGCCAAGCTGCTGCTGCTGCTAAAGCGGCCCATGGATGCTGAGAGCCTGGTGTTTGAGGTGTCGCAGCTCAACAATGTCACCGTCATCGATGTGCGGGATGACCAGTTTCCCCGGCCCCTGGTGCTGCTGTCGGTAACGGAGTTTGATGCCGACTTCAACGGCCAGCCCATTGATGCATTGGCTGAGCAGTGGCGCGACATTCTCGAAGATGAACTCCGCAGCGGTTTGGCTAAACTGCCCAACGACCAGCGCCGGGTAAACCACATTTTGCTGGTGCTAGGGTTGCTAACCGTTGGACTGGTGGCCATCAAGTACGGGCTATGGCGACGGCAAAAGCAGCTGCGACGGCAGAAGAAAGCACTGCGAGCGGCGGCGATCGCTGAGGCTGTGCCGGTAGCCCCAGCTGATCCTCCCGATCAACCCGTGGCTCAGGCGCGGACTGCCTTCTTGCAGCGGCTCCCGCAAATCTTCACCCTCGATCGCCAGCTGGCAGCCCTAGATTTTCTCCAGTGGCTGCTGTTTTGGTTAATGATTTCGGCCTGGTTGAGCGGCTTTGTCTGGGTGGCGGGGGTTTCGCCCTATCTGCTGCGCAATCGATTGAAGTTTCTAGACGTGCTGCTGGCCCTGCTGCTGCTCTGGTTTTTGACTGGGCTGGCTATTCGCATCAGCCGCCGCCTGATCGACGTTGTTATTCATCGGTGGAAACCCTTCGATCGCGTCGAGTTTCTCGATTTTGGCGATGCCCAGCGCCGCCAGCTGCGCAGCTCGACGATCGCTGGGGCAGTTAAGGGGCTGGTGACGATCGCGATCGCCCTGTTTGGCCTGCTCTCGGCGTTGGGGGCTCTGGGGCTGCCCACCGCGTCGGTGGTGGCGATCGGCAGCTTGGCGGGCCTGGCCATCACCTTTGGCTCGCAAAACCTTATTAAAGACCTGGTGAATGGCTTCTTTATTTTGGCCGAAGACCAGTATGCGATCGGCGATGTAATTGACCTGGGCTCGGCCACAGGGCTAGTGGAAAACCTCACTATGCGGGTCACTCAACTGCGCAGCGCCAGCGGCGAACTGGTGACGGTGCCCAACAGCAGCATTGCCCAGGTCAAAAACCTGACCCGCAACTGGTCGCGGGTGAATTTCACCATTGATGTGGCCTATCACACCGACCCCGAAAAAGCGCTGGCTGTGCTGAACGATGTGGCCCAAACCCTCTACAACGACCCCGCCTGGCACGACAAAATCTTGGCCGAGCCCACGGTGCTGGGCATCGACAGCGTTTCCCACAGCGGCCTCACCATCACCGTCTGGATTCAGACCGAACCGGGGCAGCAAATGCCGGTGGGGCGCGAGTTTCGCCTGCGGGTGCGCAAGGCGCTAGAGGCCAACGGCATTGAGATCGGCATTCCCCAAACCTACTCGCTGGACTCATCGGCGAAATTGAGCGATCGCTCCCAGCCCGAAGGTCATGGGTAAGTCAATATCCGTAGTTAACAAACCGAGGAACCCTGGAATCTCGACCCACGGTACCCCTGCTCTAGGTGAATCTCTACCTTTACCCTTTCTTGCAATCAGCCCCTATGAAACTACTTCGTCGCATCTTGCCGCTCGCCCTGGCCGCGATCGCCCTCACCGTCGCCACTCACACCGTTGCCATCTCCCCGCCCCCGGAAGGCCCCGTTCGCGCCTACCCTACGGAATTTCCCCTGTCAGAACCCGACTACACCAGCAAGCGCCTGCGCAACTTCAGCCCCTTTGAGTCGGCCTTGGCGAGCTTTTCGGCGGCACGGCGCAGCGACCTCGATGCCCTGGTGCTGGAAGCGACGATTCCCCAGTTGCAGCAGTTGATGACCAGTGGCGACCTCACCAGCGAGGAACTGGTCACCTACTATCTCGATCGCATCCAGCGCTACGACGTCAACCAGCTCAACTCGGTGATGGAGCTGAACCCAGACGCCCTGACGATCGCCCGCAACCTGGATGCCGAACGAGCCGAGGGCAACCTGTGGGGGCCAATGCACGGCATTCCGGTGTTGGTCAAAGACAACATCACCACGGGCGACCAGATGCACACCACGGCTGGGGCCTACGCTCTAAAAGATTGGCGGGGCGATCGCGATGCCCAACTGGTGAAAAACCTGCGAAATGCTGGAGCCGTCATTCTCGGCAAGGCCAACCTGTCAGAATGGGCCAACTATGTAGATCCCGCCATGCCCAGTGGCTTTAGCGCTCTGGGCGGCCAAACCCGTCACCCCTACGGCCCCTTTGACCCGCTCGGTTCTAGTTCTGGCTCGGCGGTATCTGTAGCGGCTAATTTCACCGCCGTCAGCGTCGGCAGCGAAACCGAGGGTTCCATCGTCCGACCCGCCGCCACCAACAACATCGTGGGGCTGAAACCCACCCACGGCCTGGTCAGCGGCGACTACGTCATTCCGCTAGTGGACTGGATGGATGTGCCGGGGCCAATGGGCCGTACCGTGACCGATGTGGCGACGCTGCTCGGTGCCCTCACCCACACCGATGAAGGAGCCGAAGAAAGCCCTGATCCTGATGTGGCGGAGCTGCAAAGCAAAGACTTTACCCGGTTTCTAGACCTGGATCGAGCCAGGCAACGGCGAGTGGGCGTGGCCGTGACCTCAGAGGCGACATTCGCCCAGCTAGAAGCCCTCCTCGCTAACCCGCCTGCAGACCTACCAGCGAATGTGCGAGCGGCTCTGCCGAATGCCATCAAACTACGTCGGGCGAATAATCTAGCGGCCAAGGCAGCGATCGCGGCCCTCACCCAGCAGGGCATCACCGTCGTCGAACTCGATAACGACACCGTACCCCCCGCACCGGATGC
>PYER01000271.1 GCA_003017855.1 filamentous cyanobacterium CCT1 | reverse complement strand
TGCTAACCCTGCTGCAGCACCGCCACTGCCGCTAGCGATGCGCCAGATCAGCAAATGGGAACTGCTGGGGCGTACAGTGAAGGCGATCGTGCCGCCGGTAGCGCTAATTTTTGTGGTGCTGGGCAGCATCTTCTTTGGCATTGCTACCCCCACCGAAGCGGGGGCGGTGGGGGCGGTGGGGGCCTGCGGACTGGCGGCTCTGAACCGGCGGCTAACGGGCAAGCTACTGCAAGAAGCCGCCCACGCCACAGCGGTCGTGACTGGGGTGGTGCTGATTATTTTGTTTTGCTCGTCGTTTTTTGGCCTGGTGTTCGACGCACTGGGGGGCAAAACGCTGATTACGAACCTGCTGGTCAACCTGCCGGGGGGATATCTGACCTTTTTGGTGGTGGCCAACCTGGTCATTTTTGCCATGGGAGTATTTTTAGAGTTTATCGAAATTGCCTTTATTGCCATGCCGCTGCTAGTGCCCGCCGCCCAGGCGCTGGGCATTGATATGGTGTGGTTTGGGGTAGTTATGGCCCTAAACCTACAGACGGCCTTTATCTCACCGCCCGTAGGGTTTTCACTGTTTTACCTGCAAAGTGTTGCGCCTGAAACCATCAGCACCCGCGAAATTCATCGTAGCGCTCTGCCATTCATGGGCATTCAGCTGGTGGTGCTGCTGCTGGTGATCGTGTTTCCCCAGACGGTGAGCTGGCTGGTGGAGCGATCGCTCCAATAGCTCTGATTCCAGCGCCGGGGCCGCTAGCTCGCTTTCAGGTTGCTGTAGACGAAGCGCTCAAAAGCTCCCTGGTTGAGCTGGCTCCAGGCATAGATGCGATCGCGAAAGCCGCGCCAATCGTTGTAGATGGCCTTGAAATCGGCATCGCTGGCGGCAAACTCCTCGTAGAGATCAAAGGTGGCCTCCTGGGCGGCGGTCATAATTTCGGCGCTGTACTCCCGCAGCTGAGTGCCGCCGTCAACCAGGCGCTGGAGGGCCTCATTGTTGCGAGTTTCGTAGCGCGACAGCATTTCTAGGTTGGCCTCAAAGGCGGCGGTGCGAACCATCTGCTGGTAGGTCTCGGGCAGGTTGTTCCACTCGTTGAGGTTGATCTGCACTTCCAGGGTGCTACCCGGCTCCCACCAGCCAGGGTAGTAGTAGTACTGGGCCACGTTATTTAGCCCCAGCTTCTCGTCGTCGTAGGGGCCTACCCACTCGGCAGCATCGATCGCCCCCGTTTGCAGCGCCTGAAAAATCTCGCCCCCCGGCAGGGTTTGCACCGTCACCCCCAGGCGGCTCATCACCTGACCCCCCAGACCGGGGATGCGCATTTTGAGCCCCGCAAGGTCGCTGATGCTGGAAATCTCGCGGCGAAACCAGCCTCCCATCTGCGCCCCGGTATTGCCGGCGGGAAACTGGATGACGTTGAACTGACGGGCATAAAACTCCTGAAGCTTGTCTAGACCGCCGCCCTCATAGAGCCAGGCGTTTTGCTGCTGGGGGGTGAGGCCAAAGGGTAGGCTGGCCCCAAAACCCATCACCGGGCTGCGGCCCACATAATAGTACGAAGCCGTGTGGCCACAGGGCACCGCCCCCTGAGACACCACGTTGAGCACCTCCAGGGGTGGAGCAATTTCGCCAGCAGAGCGAGGGGAGATGGTGAATCGTCCGCCACTCAGAACGCCAACGCGATCGGCAAAGGTTTGAGCCCCGCCCAAAATAGTATCGAGGGCCGCAGGCCAGCTGGTGGCCATTTGCCAGTCAACGCGAGGCAGATCCTCGTCGGCGTCTCCGGCGACAGGAGCCCCCCCTTCTCCAGCACAGGCCGCCATACCGGCGGTAGTGGCTGCCGCCACGCCCCAGGTCGTCGTTTTAACTAACTGCCGACGCTTCATAGCACCTCAACTTTGTGAATTCCCAGGACAAACCGAAGCCGCAGCAGACGGGAAGCGACTGCTACGTACTCCATAAGCTGAGGTCGATTGTCCTATGAATCGAGATCTGCTACCGCTGTTGGTAGGAAATCGTAAGAAACCAGGCTATTCCTGCGGAGCAGATAGCTAAGCGACCGTTAATGCTGGATTAACTGCACCTGAGCTGTGCAGCTACTCATTTAAGATCTTAGGCACCTTAAAGAAGCCATCCTCGCGATCGGGAGCGCAATCGAGAATAGCGGCCCGTTCTTCAAAGGGCTGCAGATCATCGGCCCGGGTAATGTTGCTGAGCTCGATCGCGCGGGTGGTGGGTTCTACGTCATCAGTATTGAGTTCTTTGAGCTGCTCAACGTAGTCAAGAATGCCGCTGAGCTGTTCGGTAAACTGCGATTCTTCTTCACCAGTCAGCTCTAGGCGAGCCAGCAGAGCAACTTTGCGAACCTGTTCGAGATCGATCATAGAAACGTCATCCAAGAAGGGGAATTGCATCTCATCAGCTGTAGGTTGGGTGAAATGCAATGGAACCAAACGCACAGGTTTAGGGAACCAGAGCAAAATTCACCTACATAGCGACAAGCAATGGTGGGCGGTGCCCACCCTACGGGGTGTAGAGTTGGTTTAGAAGAAGATATCGTTCTTCATGCGACCGGTATTTTTCATCCAGTTTTGGGCTTCGATGTAGTTGTTGGGAGCAATCGTAATCGCCTCCAGCCAGTAGCGGGCCGCTTCGTCGAACAGGTTTTCGGCGGTGTCGGTGTCGCCAGCGGCCTCGGCCTGTTCGCCCTTGTAGTGGTAAATCACCGCAATATTGTTGAGCGCCTGGCACAGACGAGGGTTGAGATCGAGCGCCTCTTTGTATTTCTCTAGGGCAATCTCGTGCTCGCCGTTGCTGGCGTGGATCAGTCCCATATTGTAGAGAATGAAGCTTTTATCATAGGGCTCTTCTTCCAGCAGCAGGGCTTCCCGATAGTTTTCCATCGCTTCGGCGTACTCACCGTCGGCCTGGGCTGACATGCCGTCGCGGTAGTAGGCAAAAGCCTCTTTCTCGCTCTTCTTGGCGGGCATCATCTTCAAGATCATGTCGGCCATGACGGTGAAAGACTTGTCGATGAAGTTGTCGTTGCGTTGGGTTCTGGGCATGGGTAGCGACACGCAAATGAGGGACTTAACGCTTACCTACGCCCGGTGACGACGGTATCGCCGCCGCAAAACTCCAGGCGTGAGGCCAGACAAATATATAGATAACACTAGCAAACCCTGGCGGTTTAATGGGTCACTGGCGGGAATACCAGCCAAAGGGAGGCGTTTTTGTGTAGAACTGAGTTAGCCCTTAGTGTCAGGAATCAGGTCATCCACGGGTGTAGTTATTCCTGATCGGGGGTTCCGCGTTTGATGGTGACTTTACTCCGCTGGAATGGATTTATCTCTACTGCTGGCGATCGCGCTGCTGGCTGCGCTTATTTTTTGGCTTAACCGCCGTCAGCGGGGCCGCCGAGGCGGCTACCGCATCAATACTCCCGAACCTGCTGCTACGGCACCGGCTCGCTCTGTGCGCGGCCGTACCCAGCGGGAGCTGCTGCGCCTGGTGGGGGGCAACCGGGCCGTAGCCGAGCGCCTGGTCGAGCAGGTGCAGCTGCGCAACCCCAACCACAGCGAGCAGTGGTGCTGGGAAAAAGCAATCTACGACATTCAGCGCGATCGCCACAGTTCTTAGTACTCAGCTCTTAGTATCCTGCGGCATCGGTCGGCCACCCATTGCTAATGCCCGTCATTCGATACCTCGCACCTGAGATCCTTAGCAAGGCTGGCCATACTTCTGCCAGCTAGCACCAGCTTGTGTCACGCCCGTGCGACAGTTACGGCACAATTAGATCAAGCTGCTGCTTAGCTTATCCCGCAGGAGCGCTAACCCTATGGAGTTAGATGATGGTACAAGGTCTTGCTATCAGCAGTCTGACTTTGCCCGAGTTGGAAGAAGCCAAGCATCTCAGACTGACCGACGACCCCAACTTTTTCACTGAATGGCACCAGAATTTGCCCGATCTCAGCGATGAGGAGATGCACTATTTGGATCAGGTTCAGCGCGAGTTTTTTGATCAAGTTCGCGGCGGTCAGATCTCTGAGGGGCTAATCAAGCTGATTGTCATATCCCCCTTGTTGCATCTTGCAGGGTTCTATCGACGTCCCTTTGAGGTGAGGCTAGAGGAGTCTGTGCAGGTGGAGGCCAGTGAAGCCAATCAGGTATGGCGAGGCCGTATTGATGCTCTAGTCATCAAAGACCAGTTTTGGATTCTGGTGGTAGAGGCTAAAAATTCGGCCTTTGGCATTGATAGGGCTATCCCTCAGGCTCTGGGCTATATGTTGGCTAACCCACGCCCCGAGCACCCTACCTATGGATTGGTGACCAACGGCAGCAGCTTTGCCTTTATCAAGCTAACTCAGGCTCCAAAACCAGTTTATGAGGTGTCTGACGTCCTGTTGTTGTTGCCGGGGCGAAACGTGCTCGGGCAAGTGCTGCGGGCGATGAAGCGTTTGGGGCAGCAAATTGTGGCTTAATTTCTATGGTTATTTGCGTAGCTAATGCGGGTACCGGCCCAGTTGAGCTTGCTGCGCAGGGTGCCGTAGTAAGAATGGTTTTGCCGCAGAATAATGAAGTGGGCCATCGCCTCGGCGCTGCGCACATCGACCCGCTGCCCTGGCCAGATAGCCGTGCCCAGTATGCCATCGGTCCACAGCTTGGTCGTAAGGTCGGGGTCGGCCAAGGGCCACACGCTCACCACCGAGCCGGGCGGCAGCACAATCGGACGGCTCGACAGGCTGAGCGGGCAAATGGGCGTTACAACGATGGCATCCATGCCGGGGTGAATAATTGGGCCACCTGCCGCCACGGTATAGCCCGTGGAACCAGTCGGGGTGCTGATCAGCAGGCCATCCCCCTGGTACTGGTCAACTACTTCCCCATCGATCTCCATTTCGAGCATGGAGGTGATCATGCGATCGGGGGACGCGGGCTTAATCGACATCTCGTTGAGGGCCAGGTGGACCTCGCTGAGCGGGTCCAAGTTAGTGCGGTGCCCTTCGTAGATACGGGCCTGGAGCATCATGCGGCGCTGCACGGCAAAGCGATCGCTCAGCAGTCGCTCCCACACCGCCTCGGTATCGTCCATCTCCTCAGAGCTTTCGGTCAAAAACCCTAGGTGACCGCCAATATTGACCGCCAGAATAGGAATATTTTCTGCGGCCAGGTTGCGAGCAGCGGACAGGGCTGTGCCGTCGCCCCCAAAGACAATTGCCAAATTGATAGGCCGACTCACCGAGGCTAAAAAGACCGGGTAGGGGTTGTCTTTGGGGCCGCTGGGGCCACGCAGTACCCGGCTGCCCAGGGCTTCGAGCTCGCGGGCACACTTTTCGGCCCAGGTTTGGCTGAGCCGATTACCGGCTTTGTGGACAATAATAACTTGCTCAAGCTGCACAACAAGAGGCCGTGGGGGGATAATTCTTGCAGGCCAAGCCTACCACTTCAGCAAATTAAACTGCTCCATATCCACCGTGTCGCGGTTGCGGTAGATAGAGAGCACAATCGCTAGACCAACCGCCGCCTCTGCCGCTGCAATGCTAATTACAAACACCGCGAACACCTGACCGTTGATGCCCACCGGGTCTAGGTAGTTAGAAAACGCCATTAAGTTCAGGTTGACCGCGTTGAGCATCAGCTCGATAGACATCAGCACCCGAATCACATTGCGGCTGGTTACCAGGCCGTAGATGCCAATGCAAAAGAGAGCAGCGGCGGTCAGCAAAAAATACTCAAGTTGCATAGCTAAAAAGAACCCGTTCTAAACTAAACCAGCACAGTGGTGAGGCCAAACCATTGCCAACCCAAGCGAGCCAAGACCCGTCCATCAAACTAGCTTTCCGGATCTGAAGCTGACACCGATGACACCAGCTCACGCGGACGCTCTGGCAGCTGTAGGGCCTCAGACGCAGGATCTCCAGGCGCAACATCGGGGATGAATTCTCGACGGGCCAGCACGATCGCCCCAATCAGCGCAATCAGGAGCAGTACCGAAGCTAGCTCAAAGGGCAGCAAATAGTCGGTGAAGAAGTGAATGCCGATAGCCGCAGTGGCCATATCTCCAGTGGGTACCTGGCCCGAGACAGCCCAGGGCGTATTTAGGGTAGAGGCGGCCAGCAGAGCAAACAGGCCCACACAGACTCCCCCCGTAGCAGCCTTGCCCAGCCAGGCTCGCTTCATCGGCACAAAAGCCTGCTCCTTGTTCACCAGCATGATCCCAAACAGAATCAGCACACTGACAGCGCCCACATAGACCAGTACCTGGGCGGCGGCCACAAATCCAGCGTTGAGCAAGATATACAGGCCCGACATGCTGGTGAAAACGCCCCCCAGCAAAAACGCTGAGTAGACGATGTTATCTAACAGCACAACTCCCAGGGCACCCCCCAGCGTCATCGCGACCAGTAGGCCAAAGGTAACGAGTTGTACCCCTTCCGCTAGCGTCACAGTTCTAATCTCCTGGCGATATATCGAGCGGTCGTAACAGCAGTCACTTAGGCGAATGTACCACGGAACCCTGACAGTGGCATTAGCCCTCGGCCTTAGGATCAGAGGCGTTTTTGGCTTCGGCTTCGGCCTGAACCGCCTCTAAGATCTCCTGGGGCAGTTGACCTGCCCGCCGCGCGTTGGCCGGCAGATCGTGGGGATCCAGGACACCCTGGGGCAGGTAGGCTAGCTCGCGCAGGGGGGTAACCATCGGATCTTGAGTGACTTTATAGGGCAGACGACCCAGGGCCACGTTGTCGTAGTTCAACTCGTGGCGATCGTAACTGGCTAGCTCATATTCTTCGGTCATCGACAGGCAGTTGGTGGGGCAATACTCCACACAGTTGCCGCAAAAAATACAGACCCCAAAATCAATGCTGTAGTGCTTCAGATCTTTCTTCTTGGTGGCTTTATCAAACTCCCAGTCGACCACGGGCAGGTTGATAGGGCAGACCCGCACACACACCTCACAGGCAATGCACTTGTCAAACTCAAAGTGAATACGCCCGCGAAACCGCTCCGACGGAATCAGCTTTTCGTAGGGATACTGCACCGTTACCGGACGACGGCTCATGTGGTCGAAGGTTACAGACAGCCCCTGGCCAATATATTTGGCCGCCTGTAAGCTTTCTTTGGCATAGTCGCCGACTTGTTTCAGAAAACCCAGCATGGGGGAGCCTCCAGAGTTTTACAGGGTAGTTAGTGAGACGTCGTCAGATAGCGCTAGCGTCTCGACAGAGAAATTACCTATCTACAGGGTAGAGCAGCAGCCCTGGGCTAGCCACCAAACGCGACAGGAAAGGTGAGCTTGAGGGCAGCGGTGAGCAGCAGGTTAACCAGCGAAACCGGCAGCAAAAACTTCCAGCCAAAGTCGAGCAGCTGGTCGATGCGAACACGGGGCATGGTCCAGCGCAGCAGCACCGCAATGAAGACCAGAGCATAGGCCTTAAACAGCGTCATCATGATGCCAACCGAGGCGGTAATCACCTGCAGCCAGGGCGTAGTCTCACTCACCCCTAACAGGTTGGCCAGCCAGCTCACCGAAACGGGAAACTCCCAGCCGCCCAGGTACAGAATCGAAACAATCAGCGCCGACAGCACCAGGTTGACGTAGGAGCCCACGTAGAACAGACCAAATTTCATCCCCGTGTATTCGGTCTGGTAGCCGGCTACCAGCTCTTCCTCCGCCTCGGGTAGGTCAAAGGGCAGACGCTCGCACTCAGCTAGTGCCGCAATCCAAAAGATCAAGAATCCGGCGGGCTGTCGCCAAATATTCCAGCCCAAGATGCCGTAGCCCGACTGCTGATTGACAATGTCGATGGTGCTCAAGCTGTTGGACATCAGCACCACCGCCAGCACCGCCAGCGCCATGGGAATTTCGTAGCTAATCGACTGCGCCGCCGCCCGCAAGCCCCCCAATAGGGAGTACTTGTTGTTGGAAGAATAACCCGACATCAGCAGACCGATGGGGGCAATACTGGAGAGAGCAATCCACAGAAAGATACCGACGCCAATATCGGTAATCACCAGGTTTTGGCCAAAGGGCACGATCAGGTACGAGAGAAATACCGGAATCACCACGATCGCAGGCCCCAGCGTAAACAGTAGCGGGTCGGCCTTGGCGGGGGTAATGTCTTCCTTAAAGATGAGCTTGATACCGTCGGCTGCGGCCTGAAGCGTGCCCAAAGGTCCGGCAAACTCAGGACCAATCCGCTGCTGGGCGGCAGCTGAAATCTTACGCTCCAGCCACACCGTCACGAAAATGCTCACGGTGGCCCCTACCAAAATGACCACCATCGGCAGAGGCAGCCACAGGGCTTTTGCCGCTCCAGCAGGCAACCCCAGATCAACTAGAGCGTTGATGAAGCTACCCTGTAGGTCAATTCCTTGGTTCATGGGCCAGTCCTTAGCAACGGTACGGTTGACTCTAGCGAGGAAAAATAACTTTTTAGATTCTACCGTCATCTTCCCCAATCCACCGGAGCTGTAGCGCCTGATCTATAGGAATTCTTGGGTGATGGCATTGGGAAGGTGGGGAGTGGGCGGGTAGGCAGGTGGGTGGATGAGTGGATGGGTGGATGGGTGGATGGGTGGATGGGTAGCTTTCCGTAGGGTGAGTTA
>PYER01000270.1 GCA_003017855.1 filamentous cyanobacterium CCT1 | reverse complement strand
TTCCTCGGATGCGGCAACCTCGCGCTGTCCTCAAAGCTCAGCTGGCGGTCTGATTCAGGTTAAGTCAGTGACATTGATCCGTCAGGTCGCTGCCCGAGAGGTTACCAATGGCGGTTACCGATGTCCTGGGAGAACTGGCCGCGCTTTAGCTTGAGCGGCAGAACCACAAAACCAGATCACCAGGCGGAGCTGGGAGATCAGGGTGGGGCTGTAGCGACCATGCCGGGCTAGGGCAGCTGCCCGGAGGATGATAGATCCAGCTCTTCTTTGAGTAAGCTGTCGTAGATGCGGGGCAGTCGGGCCGTCATGCTGTTTGACTCAATGCCGTAGCCCAGGCTGGTCCAGGTGCCAGACAGGCGGCGCAGAACTTCGTCTAGACGCCCATCGCGCAGGGCGGTAGGAATATCCAGACTCCAGGCGGAGGAGTCTTTAAGCCAGTGGTAGACCACCAAATCCTGCGATTCGGCATCAAAGCTGTAGTCGCCCCAGGCTCCGAACCAGCTAGATGACTTGGGGTGGTACTGACGGGCTTTTTCCTGCCAGGTGCTGGTTAAGAACTGGTAGCGTCCGGCGGCGGTGGTGCAGCGTCCTTGATTTGGCCCAGCGACGATCTCAACGCAGATGTTGGGATGGCGGTTGAGTTGAGATATTAACTGCCCCCCGTAGAGTACGTTGTAGGGCTTGTTGATGTTTGACTCGGCGGCAGAGATGGTCCGCATTAAGGCGCGAATGTAGGGGTCGCCGCCAGTCATCGCCAGCGGTTCGGGATGGCTGACCCACACGGTTTTTTGAATTTGCCGCAGCGAGGGGCGGGGTAGCGATCGCAGGCTCAGCCCCCCCATCACCATCAGCAGCAAAAAAGCGAGAGTCATCGCTCGCCGCCGCTTTGCCTGCTGAATACGGCGCTGTCGAGCAAGATGACGAGACGAACTTGAGGGCAGTGAGGTCACGGGCGACGCGATGATCAGGAACAGGGCTCGACAAGGCCAACTAGCCTGGGCAAGCGACAGCCGCTTTACCTATTCCCCTAGGTAGAGCAGCCATCGCTATGGTAATTCATCAGCTCAAAATCCTGCGCTGGGGTGCGACCCCATTTAGCGATCTACAGAGCCCATGATGATGTCGATGCTACCCAGAATGGCCATGATATCGGCCACCTTGACCCCCTTGAGCAAGTGGGGCAAAATTTGCAGGTTGTTGAAGTCGGCGGCGCGCACCTTGAAGCGCCAGGGAAAGATGTTGTCATTTCCCATAATGAAGACGCCCAGCTCGCCTTTGCCGCTCTCCAGGCGCACGTAGTGCTCCCCAGCGGGAATTTTGAAGGTGGGGGCAATTTTTTTGCCGATGAACTGGTAGTCAAAGCTGTTCCACTCTGACTTGGGGCCTTCGGCCATGCGCTTGGCCTCCAGGTTTTCAAAGGGGCCGCCGGGCAGGTTTTTGCAGGCCTGGCGAATAATTTTGACCGACTCGCGCATCTCACGAATGCGCACCTGGTAGCGGGCCATACAGTCGCCAGCGGTTTCGTAGTGCACGTCCCAGTCGAAGTCGTCGTAGCACTCGTAGTGGTCGACCTTGCGCAGGTCCCACTTGACGCCCGAACCGCGCAGCATGGGGCCAGACAGCCCCCAGGCGATCGCCTCATCGCGAGAGATGGTACCAATCCCTTCGATGCGGCGGCGAAAGATGGGGTTGTTGGTGATCAGCTTTTCGTACTCGTCGACTTTGGGCAAAAAGTAGTCGCAGAAGTCGAGGCACTTGTCAATCCAGCCATAGGGCAGGTCGGCCGCAACGCCACCAATGCGGAAGTAGTTGTTGTTGACCATGCGGTAGCCGGTAGCGGCTTCCCACAGGTCGTAGATCATTTCCCGCTCGCGGAAGATGTAGAAGAAAGGAGTTTGGGCACCGACATCGGCCAGAAAGGGACCCAGCCACAGCAGGTGGTTGGCGATGCGGTTCAGCTCCAGCATGATGACGCGAATGTAGCTGGCCCGCTTGGGCACCTCAATGTCGGCCAGCTTCTCGGGGGCGTTGACCGTAATCGCTTCGTTGAACATGCCCGCCGCGTAGTCCCAGCGGCTCACGTAGGGCACAAACATGACGTTGGTGCGGCTTTCGGCAATTTTTTCCATGCCCCGGTGCAGGTAGCCAATCACCGGCTCGCAGTCTACAACGTCTTCGCCGTCAAGGGTGACGATTAATCTCAACACCCCGTGCATCGAGGGGTGGTGAGGCCCCATGTTGAGCACCATGGGTTCGGTCTTAGTTTCAATGATTGACATAGGGGCTACCCAATAGCCAGAGTACTGTACTGCTGTATCTTTGAGTATCTTAATGGGTATCGCCTTAGTTTGCGAGACCGATGCGATCCAGCGCCAGGCCAGAGCCAGGATTGAGAGTATTGAGATTGCCGATGGCAGAGCTAGAGTTTAATCATGTGCCGGTGCTGCCTGAGGCGGTGATCGAGGGGCTCAAGATTCAGCCCGGTGGCCGCTATTTGGACGCTACCGCTGGGGGCGGCGGCCACAGTCGGTTGATTTTAGAGGCTGACCCCACGGTGAGCCTGGTAGCGGTGGATCAAGACGCTGCGGCGATCGCGGCAACCCAGGCCAATCTGGCCGAGTTTGGCGGTCGGGTGACCTACTGGCACGGCAACTTTGCTGAGTTCAAACCCTCAGGGGCGCCCTTTAGCGGCATTTTGGCCGACCTGGGGGTGAGCTCGGTGCAGCTCGACGTGGGCGATCGCGGCTTTAGCTTTCGCCAGTCGGCTCCCCTCGACATGCGCATGGATCTGCGCCAGGACCTCACCGCCGCCGATATCGTCAACCACTGGGATGAAACCGAGCTGGCCAATTTGATCTACACCTACGGCGAAGAGCGCCTCTCTCGCCGCATTGCCCGCAAAATTGTAGACCAGCGCCCCTGGCAAACGACGACGGATCTGGCGGAGGCCATTTCCTACTGCGTGCCCCGCAGCTACCGCTATGGCCGCATTCACCCGGCCACCCGCACCTTTCAGGCCCTGCGAATTGCGGTCAACCGCGAGCTGGAGGTGCTAGAGACCCTGCTTAAGGTCGCCCCAACCTGGCTTGCCCCTGGCGGACGACTGGTGATCATCAGTTTTCACAGCCTGGAAGATCGTTTGGTTAAGCACACGCTTAAAGAGTCTGCCGACCTCAAAGTCATTACCAAAAAGCCGGTAATTGCAGCCGAGACTGAACTTAGCCAAAATCCTCGCGCCCGCTCGGCCAAGTTGCGAGTGGCCGAGCGAATTGTGGCGCTGTAGCCAATAGTTCAAAGTCGCAATTGTTATGTTTGTTGATGAAGGAATGGTCGCAATCGTATTTGAGGTAACAATTTCGCAACCCAAGGTAAAGATTAAAATTAATTCGCAAGAAATAGTTTTGCCTCACAGTTCCTTCATATAAGATTGAGGAGCAGGGAAAGTTTCCTGTCCCATTAAATTCTTTTTACAAATCACCATGAATACTCAAAACGACGGTAATTACCGCTTTTCTGTGCTGCCTGGCACTAGGGATCACCGCGGCTTTTTCGTTCAAGAGACAACCTATGAACTGGTTGATGTCAGCGATGCGGGATGGGCCCGTATCTGTCTCGACAGTGCCGCCTGCTACTACGTAGACCCTGCCAATATTCAGTCCCTTTGATAGCTTAACGGGCCATAAACTCGGCCTTTGGTCTGCCCTAGATAGGGTATTTACCAGATGACCTCTGGACTCCGTCTCGGGTTTGACTCGCGTGTGAGGAATCGTCACTACAGTCAATCTTTCTTATCCAAGGTCGCGAAACCGATGAACGCTGCAACTCGAATTTTCTCTGTTTACGTGTCTGACTTAGTGGTTGAACTGCGCGATAACGGCAGTGGCTACTCGGGCGATGGGCGTTTGGTGTGCCGGCAGCACAACTACGACAGTCTGTTTAGATTTGCCAAAAACCTGGCTCTAAACCGCGCCATTCCCCTGCGCGACTATACGCGATCGAGTGCTCAGTATCAGTACTAAGTCAGCCGTACACGAACCGTTGCTGCGATCGATAGGGGAGGCCCCCAGCCTGAAGCTCTCTACCAGGAGAAGGTTTTGGCTGGGGGTTTTTGCTTGCCTCAGTGACTGATGGGCTGTTCGGCGCAAATCCATCGGTTATCTATAACTTTTAGACGGTTTAGCCGCTCTGCCAATACTCTACAGTGGCGGGTAGCGGTGCGGTGGGGCGCAGACGTAGTCCATGGCTGCTCTGCCAAGCCCTCAGCTAACCCCGGTATTCTGTAGGATTGGAAACCCGCGTGACGACATCTCTAAACGCTGCCGGTATCGGCACAGGCAGCACGGCTGCAGCCCTAGAGTTTTTTGACCAGCTCGATCCGGCTGCCGTCAACGACTTGATTGGTTCGTGGCGGGGAAAAAGCTTTCCCACTGGGCATCCCTTGGACGACGCGCTTGAGGTGTACTGCTGGCACGGCAAGCGGTTTGAGCATGCCGAACATGTCCACCCGCTAGTGTTTAAGACGATGAATGGCGGGACCGCGAGCGTTAACCCCCTCTGGGCACTGCCAATCGTTCAGTGGTTAAACCGAGTACCCATTCCAAAGTCACAGGCTGCGGGGCGCATTTTTCAGCTTTGCCTTGGTCTGATGTCTACCCGTCGCTCCTGCGCGCGGCTGCGCTTGACCCACTATCGAGGCAAAGTGTCTGCAACGATGATCTACGACACCCTGCCGATCAACGATATTTTTCGCAAGATCGATGACGATACGATGCTCGGCCTGATGGATTTAAAGGGGACACAACAACCGTTCTTTTTTGTATTGCATCGTGAGCCGTCAGAGCGTGTAGGAGAACAGTAAAAAAGTCGAAAATCTGGTAGGTAGACCTACAAATACAGCTCAAAAAGGCTGAGTGAATACTGCTTATCGATCGGCAGCCGGGTGAGGGGGACGAATGTTTGATATATCGGCTTGTTATAGGATCGTCTGGGTGCCCGGTAACGGTTGCCGGATTTAACCACCGGAGGCTGCGGCAAGAAGCATTCTGTCGAGGCGTAAACTTTGGCTTGAGGGCTGCCACCGCTGCGGGGGACTGGTTGAGGAACTTTTGTGCTGGTTGTCATCACAATCAGCGCAATTTTGCCAGTCTCAATGTTTTTACGCTCGTCTTGATCGCAGGAGCAGAGAGGTAGGCCCCCTTGGATGCACGAACGATCTGCTTACTGGGTAAGAATGATAAACATTACAATCGCTTACTGAAGACTGAGTGAGTTCCTGCGGTATGTCGTACGATTCTGCGCTGGTGGACCAGGGGGAGAGGCCAAAAGAAATTTTGGTAGTGGATGATACTCCCAACAATCTGCGGCTCCTGCTGCAAGCGCTGTCGTCGGAGGGCTACCTGGTTTGCTGTGCCAGAAGTGCGGCCCTGGCGCTATCGCGGGTGGAAAGGGCGCTGCCCGATATGGTCCTGCTGGATATTCGTATGCCCCAGATGAACGGGTACGAACTCTGTCAATGGCTAAAGGCCAACGACAGAACGCGCGAAATTCCGGTAATTTTTCTCAGCGTCTTAGATGACGTTGAGGATAAGGTGAGGGCCTTTGGGCTGGGGGCGGTTGACTACATCGCTAAACCCTTTGACATTGAGGAGGTGCTGGCGCGGGTAGAGTATCACTTTCAGGCCCAGCAGATTCAGCTTCAGCTTCAGAACGAAAATCGTCGCCTACAGCAGGAAAATGCGGAACAGCAGCGATCGCTGGCTCAGGTGGGGCAGTCTTACAGCCTGCTGAGTCAGGTCCTAGACTCGCTGGCCGATGGCATTGCCGCCTTCAGGGCCGTGCGCAACCAGCAGGGCGACATTGAAGATTTTCAGTGGCTGCTGGGCAATACGGCCTGGGCCAATTGGGTGGGGCGATCGCCTGCCGAGCTAGTTAAAGCCCCTCTCGCAGAGGCTTTGAGCGACGGCCCCAGCGACGATTTGTTGAACCTGTTCATTCAGGTGGTGGAGCGGCACGAGTCGCTGCAGTACGAGCTGCTCTGCGAACCCAGCGGCGAGATTCCGCTGTGGTTTGAGCTGATGGCCAGTCGGTTGGGCGATGGCCTGGTGGCGCGCCTCAAAGACATCACCCAGTACAAGCAGGTGGTGACCCAGATGCAGGTGACTATCGCTGAGCTACAGGTTTTGACCGCCCAGGATGGCTTAACCCAGGTGGCCAACCGCCGCGCCTTTGACCAGTACCTGCAGGCGGAGTGGCTGCGGCTGGCCCGCATGCAGGCGCCAATCTCCTTAATTATGGCCGACATAGACCAATTCAAGCGCTTTAATGACCTATGCGGCCATGCCACTGGGGATGACTGCCTGCGGCGGGTTGCGGAGGCGATCGCCTCAGTGGTCAAGCGCCCCGCCGACATGGTGGCCCGCTACGGCGGCGAAGAATTTGCCATTTTGCTGCCCCATACCGATCTTCAGGGGGCTGCCCAGGTGGCCGAGCAGGTGCTGAGTGCCATTGCCCATCTGCGGCTAGAGGTACCGCGAGCGGACTGTGAGCAGGTCAGTCTGAGCCTGGGTGTCGCTAGCCAAATTCCCCATTCGGCGAGAACGGTAGACGCTCTGCTAGCGGAGGCCGATAGAGCTCTCTACTCGGCCAAAGGGCAGGGCGGCAATCGGGTTTGTCTGGCAATCTCATAACAAATCCGAATCACGTAACCTCGATTCCAAACAGGCGACCTGCGTAGGGGCAAACGGCGTTTGTACGGCCCAACTGGGGCTAGTCAAGGCAGATTCAGTATCAGCGGAGAGTTCCAGTGAGGCTTCAGGCGGCGACGCTAGGGTAGAGGCCTCTGGTTGACGGTTTACAATGAATATACAACGAACGGCTTTGCGGAGCCGCGACCTGTAGACTGCAGCCGCCTCAGACGTACGACTGAGTTTGGCTCAGGGCCAGGGTAGGTCAATCGGCCTTGCGCAGATCCCGCGCCAGAGCCGGTTTTGTCGCTCAGCCAGGCGATCGCCCGGTATTACGTTGATTGCCTCAGAGTTACTTTAGTTGCTGATTATTTAAGGCCAGTCCTATGCACTCGTCAGACCAGAAGCCTGCCGCGATCGTGACTGGGGGCGCGCAGGGCATTGGGTTAGGCATTACCAAACACCTGCTGAATAAAGGGTGGCGGGTTGCGATCGCAGACATCAACGAGGCATCGGGGGCGGCGGCCCAGGCCGCCCTGGCCCAGTACCAAGACGCTTTCTTCTTCGTCCCCTGTGATGTGGCTAGCGAAAGCGACGTGGAGCGTTTCGTCGAGGCTGTCATCAATCGCTTTGGCGCTCTCCATGGCTTGGTCAATAACGCTGGCATTGCTAACCCCCACAGCGGCCCGATTGAAAATTTGGCCCTGGCCGACTGGAACCAGTGGATCGGCACGAACCTGACCGGCTGCTTTTTGCTGGCCAAGCACACCGTCTCTCACCTGCGGCAAACCCAGGGCGCGATCGTCAACATTGCCTCTAGCCGCGCCTTTCAGTCGGAACCCCACTCCGAGGCCTACGCCGCCTCTAAGGGAGGCATTGTTGCGCTGACCCATGCCCTGGCCATCAGCCTGGGGCCAGAGGTGCGGGCCAACTGCATCAGCCCCGGCTGGATTGATGTGACCGCCTGGCAGCACCCCCCGCAGGAGGCCAACCTGCGACCGAGCGATCGCGCCCAGCACCCGGTAGGTCGGGTTGGTCAACCCGAAGATGTGGCCGAAATGACCCACTTTTTGCTGTCGGAGGCCGCAGGGTTTATTACCGGGCAAACCATTGTTATTGACGGCGGCATGACCCGAAAAATGATTTACCAAGAGTAAGCGGGTCATAGCAAGCGCTAGGGCTGACAATCCCCAGCACCGCCAGTTCTACCGGCGGGAATGATAGGGGTAGGCGATGGTGACGCTCTCTGGCGTACAGCCATCGCGCAAAAACTTTGGCACGTTCTAACCGGCCTGGCGATAACTATTAAAAACCCGCCCTCCGGTATGCGCATACCAGAGGGCGGGGTGACTCAACTTTAACTTTGCCGAGGAAGACTACACCTCAGACAGCTGCCGTTCCGCAATTAACATCCATTTATCTCGAAGTTAACCTGGATTCTGAGTAAACTCAGATTTTGAATGTATGCAGAAGCGGCGTTTGGCTAAAGAGAGTAGCTGAGCAACCCTAGAGACTGTCGGCTTTATCGAGGTTTTCTTCGCGCAGCTGGTCGAAGTTGACGGCGTCTTTGTCGAGGTTTTCTTCGCGCAGCTGGTCGAAGTCAACTTTGCTGAGGTTTTCTTCGCGCAGCTCGCGGAAGTCAACGGCGGCAACGGCGGGGGTGACAGTAGCGGTGGCGATCGCAGCGGTCAGAATGAAGAGAATAGTGCGTTTCATGAGTTCAGCTCCTTAGAAAAATAAGCGACGTGTTGAATGAATCAACTTGAGTCCTATAGTGCTGGGCGCAGCTGAGAGCAAACTGACCACTATCTGAGCCATCTTTAAGCGTTGTCTGAGAAAGCTGAGCACCGCTTGACAGCACCCTGAGAACGCCATCAAAACCCTGCCTGAGGGCGAGTCATCAGCTTTGGCCAAGACCCCTTATACTAAATCCTGCTTAGATACCCCCAATACCTCTGGGCGAATGCCATTCGCCCCTACAGGTTGGCCTTTTGGGAATCGGGGGTTTGTGATTCG
>PYER01000269.1 GCA_003017855.1 filamentous cyanobacterium CCT1 | reverse complement strand
CAGCAATGAGGAGGATTCGTCACCCATGCTGCGATCGCCTGAAGCACAGCCTCCGTCTGATAAATAACCTCATCATCGCGGAATCTTAAAAATCTGATGCCGTAGGCTTCCAGCCTAGCCTGGCGATACTGGTCTTGCTCCTGGGCTTCTTCGCTGTCATGGGAGGAACCGTCGATTTCAATGGCTAGCCGTAGCTTCTTGCAGTAGAAGTCAACGATGTACTCATCAATGGGCTTCTGGCGTCGAAGTCAAAGCCATGCATTTGCTTGCCTTTTAAGTGTTGCCACAAAATCACCTCCGAACGGGTCATGTTTTGCCGCAGTTGGCGGGCAATTTGCTTTAACCGCGGGTTGTAGGGCAAAAAGTTAGGGAGCATGATGCGAATGACTTGTTCTGCACTGAAAATGCCCAAACTGCCCCACCCCTGCATCTCCTTGGAAGGGATCTATAACAGTGGGATGGGCGGCTGTGAGGGCTCACCCTGGGGCTAATTGGCACCGCCTGGACGGCCATTTTTGCAGCCTCGGCGGTAGTCATCACCCGCATTTTGTCGGCGGGCAATTAGCGCTCTGGTCTCGTTGTGCCTGTACGGTTGTTCTACAAGGGTACTTGCTGTACCGTATCCCTTGCGGGGAATGTGATCTAGGACGGGCGTAGGGGAAGTTCCAGCTTCCCCTACGCCCTGAGACATCCCAGCTTAGACTCGGTAAGTGAGATGCCCTAGGTGCATTCTAGGAGCTAGCGTCTTCGTTTACCTTTCTTTGGGACAACGCTAGAACGTTCCCCGTTTTCCTTCACCCGAAAACGGAGACAACCGCATGACCTTTCAACCCTTGGGGCAGCCCAGCCTGCCCGCCTCCTTTGCCTTGCCCACCTATCGGCCCGATCGCCTCACCCACATACTGCTCGGCGACTACGCCGCCGTAGTCGAGGCCATCAACCGCATGGAATTGCTGCGCTACTGCGACCGAGTTGCCTGGATAGAGCCCATCCCCACCGGGCGCAGCGGTGAATACATCAGCGTCATGACCCGCCGTCTGGTGACCCCAGACCAATAGGGGATCGCGCAGGGGCATTGCATGCAATGCCCCTACAAATCGGAGTTATAGCAAATCCGGATCACAAACCCCCGATTCCCAAAAGGTCAAACCGTAGGGGCGAATGGCATTCGCCCAGAGGTATCGGGGGTACCCAAGCAGGATTTAGTATTACCCAATTGGATTCGTATTCAAGCCGCAAAAAAAGGCGGATAGCCTTACGCTATCCGCCTTTCTAGCTAGCCAGAGCAAAGCCGTGGGCTAGGCCGCCCGATTAGCCGTTCGAGCCGGGCTCAGAGAACTCAGCATCGATGACATCGTCGCCGCCACCGGAGCTATCACCAGGGGTAGCATCGGCACCAGGAGCGGCACCCTCGGCATCGCCACCCGCCTGCTGATAGAGGTTGGTGCTGATGCTGTACAGGGTTTGCTGCAGTTCACCCGTGAGAGTCTTGATGGTGTCAAAGTCCTCAGCGGCGATCGCATCGCGAAGCGACTTAATCTGGCCCTCAGCTTTCTCTTTGTCAGCGGCGGGCACCTTGTCGCCCATGTCGCTCAGCTGCTTCTCGGCCTGGTAGGCCAGCGAGTCAGCCTGGTTCTTGAGGTCGATGTGCTCACGACGCTCTTTGTCAGCAGCAGCGTTGGCTTCGGCATCCTTCACCATACGCTCGACCTCGTTGTCGTCGAGGGTAGAGGCCCCAGAGATAGTGATGGTCTGCTCTTTGCCGGTGCCCTTGTCTTTGGCGGTGACATTCAAAATGCCGTTGGCATCGATGTCAAAAACCACCTCGATTTGGGGTACGCCACGGGGAGCCGCCGGAATGCCAGAGAGCTGGAAGTTGCCCAGGCTCTTGTTGTCGCTGGCCATTTCGCGCTCGCCCTGGAGCACTTTGATCTCCACGTTGGTCTGACCGTCTTGGGCGGTCGAGAACACCTCTGACTTCTTGGTGGGAATGGTGGTGTTGCGGGGGATGAGCTTGGTCATCACGCCGCCCAGGGTTTCGACACCCAGCGACAGGGGAGTGACATCCAGCAGCAGAATGTCTTTGACCTCACCAGCCAGCACGCCGCCCTGAATAGCCGCACCCACCGCAACCACCTCGTCGGGGTTTACGGTTTCGTTGGGCTCTTTGTCAAGGGTGCGCTTGACCACATCCTTAATCGCAGGAATGCGGGTCGAACCACCCACCAGCACCACTTCGTCAATGGCGCTCTTGGCGATTTTGGCATCTTTGAGCGCCTGCTCGACGGGAATGCGGCAGCGATCGATCAGATCGGCGCACAGTTCTTCGAACTTGGCCCGGGTCAGGGTCATTTCCAGGTGCTTGGGGCCGTCCTGGGTGGCGGTGATAAAGGGCAGGTTGACTTCGGCCTGGGTAACGCTGGACAGCTCAATTTTGGCTTTCTCAGCGGCTTCGGTCAGGCGCTGCAGGGCCTGCTTGTCTTTGCGCAGGTCGATGCCTTCCATCTTCTGGAACTCACCAGCCAGGTAGTCAACGATCTTTTTGTCGAAGTCGTCGCCGCCCAGGTGGGTGTCGCCCGAGGTGGCCAGCACTTCAAACACGCCATCGCCCACTTCAAGAATGGAGACGTCGAAGGTACCACCACCAAGGTCAAACACCAGAATGGTCTCATTGCTCTTGCGATCGAGGCCGTAGGCCAGCGACGCGGCGGTGGGCTCGTTGATGATGCGCAGCACTTCGAGACCGGCGATCTTACCGGCGTCTTTGGTGGCCTGGCGCTGAGAGTCGTTGAAGTAGGCGGGCACGGTGATCACGGCCTGGGTCACTTTTTCGCCCAGGTACTTACCGGCGTCGTCGGCCAGCTTGCGCAGCACCTGCGCCGAGATTTCTTCGGGCGAAAACTGCTGCCCCGCCTGGGGACAGTCAATCTTGACGTTGTTGCCCACGTTCAGCACTTTGTAGGCCACTTCGGTCGACTCGGTTTTGACCTCGTCGTAGCGACGGCCAATGAAGCGCTTGACTGAATAAAAGGTGTTTTCGGTGTTCATCACCGCCTGGCGCTTGGCAATCTGACCCACCAGGCGATCGCCGTTCTTGGCATAGGCCACGACCGAAGGAGTGGTCCGAAAGCCTTCAGCGTTGGCGATAACGGTAGGTTTGCCCCCTTCCATGACGGCAACCACAGAGTTGGTAGTTCCTAAGTCAATTCCAACTACTTTACCCATGTTTTCTTTCTTTACTCCGGCTTGACAGCTATATCTATAGTGCTTGCAAAGCCTCTTTCTCTGAAGGAGGGGATACCGAACCGTAGAAGGCGGGGTGGAGTAGGGGGAGTGGGGGAGTAGGAGTGTAGGTGCGTAGGCGGGGGGATGGGTAGTGGGTGGAGAGGAACGGAGCAGATCAAGTGATCTGTGGGGGGTGTTCGTCCAGTTTGACCCAGAGCCGCCTGACCCGGATTAGCTGAGGGCGGTTTCTTTTTAAGGCAGCAATGGTTGCGCGACCAACGGGCGTTTGTCCTATGACTTCGGTCGCGTCTTCGTTCCAGCTAAAGTGATCGGGCCAGTTTTGCTTTTGAGGATGAAAGAGGGCAACCTGGTCGTTTGTCTGCGGATCGAGGGCGGTTTCGCGAGTGGCCTTATACCGATTGCAGGATGGACAGGACAGACAAAGATTGTCGAAACTCGTGGCTCCACCGGCTGAAACTGGCACAATGTGCTCGAATTCAAAGATCGTCACTGTCAGTCTTTCTGCTGTGCGGCAGTAGGCGCAGCAGTGAGAAAAGCGCTGTCGAATTTGTTTCTGAAGACTGCTTGAGATGTAGGCACTCACGAAGCCAACAGTTCCGTGCGGCCTAGCTGATGAAGCGTGTAGCGCGACCTGGCTTTGAGAATATTGAGTTGATCGATGTGCTGTAAGAGTCGATCGAGTTGAGTCAGCTCTGCCTCTAAAAGCTGGCTTTCGGCATTGCGAGCCAACAGATCGTCTAACTCAGCCTGACTTGCTGCTGAGAGAGTGCTCTCGACAAGAGCCACCAGTTCTTCAACGCTCAAGTCGGTCAGCAGTTCAGGGTCATGCTCGTCTGCCGTGAGCTGTTGGTAGGTGCCTATATCCAACACTACGCCGACGCGATCGCCTGCTTCATTGGTGATGTATTGCACGTTTTGAGCCATGGCATTACCCCTGCCGCTTAAGCCGATTTTAGCGCGTCAGTATTAGGCAACCACTGTTTCTTTTACATAGTAGATCTCTTGAAGACGCGGACAGCTATGTTATGCATATCCTTGATCAACCTTATTTTTTCCCTGGCGAGTGAGTAACCAGCGGTCAAAGGAGCGTTGACTTTCACTGCTGCGTCGGCCAGCTAGCAGGCCTTCTATACCAATATGCTCGTCCAGGTCAGGCCATTCAATCGCGTAGCCATCGCCCAGCAGTTGCCAATGGCTCCTTTCCTCAACGGTGCCGTGCAGCAGACGCGGATACCAGGTTAGGGGCACGGTCAGGCTCCGACCGTCGGCCAGTTCAACCATCAGCTTTTCGGAGTCTACAGAAACCGCTGCCGCAAGAGGTTCAGTCTCAAGGGTCAAAGTAGTCATGCCACGCCTCTAAAATCGCGTTTTGGTTATCTTCAATGATCTTGGCAATCGTTGTGAGTTCGTGATCTTTGAAGCCTCGATTTTTCTCTAATCTAACCGGGCTGAGCCAGAACTTGGCGATCTGACGATCGCGCTTGGCGTGAATTTGGGCTGGTTCGCCTCGATCGGAGCTAAAGAAGATAAAACTATAGGGGCCAACCTGGAGCACTGTAGGCATAGCGGTAAATAGAGACACCCAAACGTTAATGCTGGTTAGACGTGAAAGGTTAACCGCTCAACAGGCTTTGCTTGCCTAGTGCAGTGAGGTGCAGGTTGGCGATCGCTCGTCTATAAACCACAATCAGCCCCTGCTCGGTCAGGCGCTCCAGCAGTCGCTGGCGATCGTACACGGGCACCCGGCGGTGAATCTGGTCGGGGTGAATTCTGCCGCCTTGGCACGACCTGAGAATCAGCAGTTCGTCGGGGGTGACGGGCCACACCGAAAGACTGAGCTTGAGCAGGGTTTTGCCCGTCAGCGTGAGGCCAAACTGGACGATGTCGTGGTCGTAGTCAAGCCAGCCGCGATCGCGCAGGTTCTGACAGGCCCGCTCTCGCTGGCGCAGCGAGCTTTTTTGCTCGACCGGCAGCGCGGTGAGGGCGGTGCAGGTGCCGCCAGCGGCTTGGAGCTGCTGCAAAAGCGCCAGCTCAAGGGAAGATGGGGCTAGAGAGGTCGTTTGGGTCGCGCTCATCAGGGCTGAAAATGATTGGGGTTGTCCTGAAACGATTGGCGTGGGGTGAAGTGTAATGGAAGGGGGCGGAACAATGGCGTCTAGTGCTAAGCCCGGCCATTTGTGCTAGTTCATAGTAACTAGTTTTACCATGCCGCCTGCATCTTACCCCTGTGACTGCTGCTGTGTCTTTGAATTCTCAAACCTACCTGGGGCACAACCAGGAAGCCTACCAGGAGCTGCGACTGGCTCTGCAACTCAACCTGCGGCGGCAGCTGCTGATTGCCGTCTGCGACGATGTGGGCCTGCAAGAACAGCTAGCCCAGCGCCTGGAGGCTAACTTTAGCCCCCTGCCCGAGACGGTGCCTCTGGCCCTGGAGGTGCGGGCGCGGCAGTTTACCCTGGTGACGCTACGGTTGGGCGGCGATCGCCCCGACCTGGTGCGCGAGGTGCTGCTGTGGCTCAAGCAGCAGCGGCGGCTCCAGAGCAGCTTGCCGACAACGCCGGTATTTCAAATTGTGGGCGTCGACCAGCTCACGAGTCAGTCGCCCACGGTGCAGAATCGGTTTTTGGCCTCGCTGATTCGCGTCGATGCCCTGCTCACCCAGCTCGACTGTCGGCTACTGGTGTGGGTGCCGCGCCCGTGGCTGGGCAAAATTCGCCAGTCGGTGCCGGGGTTCTGGCGATCGCGCAGCGGCCTGTTTGAGTTTGTGGGTGAACCCAGCCCCCTGACGGCCCCGACCGCAGCCCCGGCGACTAAACGCGATGCAGCCCCAGTGACCGCCAGCCCGGCGACCGAGCCTCCCGGCCTCTGGCGGGTGCTGCGCGATGACCTCTCCACCTTCGAGCAGCCTGTTCCTCCTGCCGCACCGGAGAAAACGCCCCTCCCAGCTTCCCAGCCCAAACCCATACAGCAGCCCGCCCAACAGCCCGAGCCAAAGCCCGCTTCTCCCATCGATCTCCCTACGTTTTTAGACGCGGCGGCAGCCAGAGCGCTAGAGCCTCCTCAGCCCGCTGATCAGCACAGCGGCCAAGAGCAGGACGCAGGTCAGGGAGCATTCTCAAGTATCATCATGCCGCCTGTGGGCGCTACCGCCGCTGAAACCCTGGCGGCGCTGCAGCGGGCAGAGCCCATTCAGCCTTCAACCGCCGCCCAGGACGCGCCAATCAGCCCCGACGAGCGGCGATCGCTCGACACCCTGCAGCTGCCCCCGGACCTGGCCCAGGATACCGAATTGGTCAACCTGTGGCGCTATGTTCAGGGTTTAGTTGACCAGCAGGCGGGGCCGTTGACCCTGGCGCGGGCCTACCTAGCCCTGGGCCAGATGGGGCGCGATCGCCTGGCGGTGGATGCCCCCGCCGCCAGCGTGCTGGATTTCGCCATGGCCCTATACGATCGCGCGATCGCAGGCCTGCCCGAGGGCAGCACCGACTGGTGCGACGCCCTCAATGACCTGGCCAGCCTCTACTGGCTCCAGGGGCAGCAGGATGGAATGATCGACCCCGCTCCCTGGCTGCGGCGCAGTGCTCAAACCTACGAAAAAGCGCTCCAGGGCAGTCAGGGAACCATCCCTGCCGACACGTTGGGGCGAATCGCCGGCAACCTGGGCACGGTCTACGGGCTGCTGGCCAATCTGGACGACCCATTACCCTGCCTGAAAAAGTCGATAAAGGCTTATCAAACCGCCCTGGAGCACAGCTCGGCGGCACAATCGCCTGTTGACTACGCCAACCTACAAAACAGCCTGGGCGCTATTCACTGGCGGCTGGCCCAGCACGATGACCCCCAGCACCACCTGCCCCTGGCGATCGCTGCCTACAGCGAGGCCCTAGCCCACCGCACCGCCGCCGAGGCCCCGCTCGAATACGCCATGATTCAAAACAATTTGGGCATTGCCTACTGGAGCCTGGCCCAGCACCAGCAGCCGGTGTTTTTGCTTGAACGGGCGATCGCCGCTTACCAGAGCGCCCTCCAGTACCGTACCGTCGAGGCCGCCCCCGCTGGCTGTGCCGCCACCGCCAACAACCTGGGCACCGCCTACTGGGATCTGGCCCAGCAGGTCGATCCGAAGGGCAGGAGCCAGCCTCCGACGAAGGACCATGACCCAAATTCAGGGGATGACCGTCGCTTGAACGCCCTGCGACAGGCCGTTGCCGCCTACGAACTGGCTCTGATGGCAGCTGAAACCGCTCTGCGAGAATCGCCTTCCCCTAACCTGGGGTTTGACCTGTGGGCCACCTGCCACAGCGCCGGCGTCGTCCACGACCAGCTGGCCCAGGCTCTGCCCGAAGCCCAAAACGAAGCCCGCGAGCATCATCTAGACGCCGCCCTGCGCTACTACCTGCTGGCCTACGAAGGCTGGCACGACAGCCCTCACCAGATGGAGGTGCTGATTACCGCTCTGGTTTACAACGCCCACCTCACCTTTGAAATCTTTGGCATTCCCGGTCAGCAGGCGGTGCTCTCGAAGCTGCCGGGTGAGCTGTTGCCTCAGGTGTTGCGGCGGCTTTAGGGAGAGTGGATGTGTGGGATGGTGGATGGGTCGGCGCGTGGGTGTGTAGGTGCGTGAGCGAGTAGGGTGGGTTAGGCAAGTCTTCTATCATGCCACCAGCAATTTACCTCTCGCTTTGCCGTAACCCACCATTCACCCATGGTCAGAGGCTCAATTTGAGTGAGCGGCAGGTCGGACGGTTGGGCTACGGTGTAGAGCCAGGGCCAATCGCAATGGACCAACCCTACGAATAATTTTGTAGTTAGGAAAGCGAGACAGACGACGGCGGCCAGTCGATGAGTTGTTCAAAAATATCGGCTTCAGAAAAGGGGCAAGTTCGTGGCAGCTGGTTGGGGTCGAGGGGGGGGGGCTCGGTTGACCAAATCTAGGCCATCCTCGTAGCCGATGGCGATCGCATCCGCCAGATAATAGGGCTTCAAGCTAGGGTTTTCCTTTAAGTGACGCTGAATTCTGCGGCGCTGCTCTTGAATCGTAGCCGCCCAGCTTTTGGTACGGGCTTCGGGTTGGTAGTACCACTTGAGCAGGTGCCCGAGCAAAATTCCCAGGCGATTGCGAAGCTCCTGGCGTTCCTGCCTACCCAATGACTCAATTTCCTCAATCAAGTTTTCAATGTCGAGTTCTACCAATTGACCCGATCGCAGTAGCTCAACCTGGCGCTGGGCCCAGGCGTGAAAGTCTTGGTCGTAGAGCGTGGTTGTCTGCATTAGTAACCACCGAATCGCGTGGTCATTATTGTAGCTTTATCAGTTAGAAACCCCACCCCAGCGGCCTGGAATGGGGCTATGCTCAGTCACCCGTGAACAGTCGGGATGAGTAGTTTGCTTTTCCCAACTTGACTTTGGACAAACGCCGCCAGCCCACGGAAGATTTCGGTGGGCTTCCAGGTCAAAGCGAGGGAGCTAAGCGGCGTCTTGCAAGTCCTTACAGCGGCAGCGCTTTTTGGAGGGATGGAATTTGA
>PYER01000268.1 GCA_003017855.1 filamentous cyanobacterium CCT1 | reverse complement strand
CAACAGCCCCAGCAAAACGGCATCGCCAACCAGTTTTTGTAAATCCTGACGGCGCACGTCGGCCAAATAGGAAAAGTAGCGCTGAATCGCTGTTTGCATGATGTCAGCAGAGCCGCGAGTGCTGAGCTGATCGTCGAAGTCAGCCATCAGGTTGATGTTTAGCAGCAGAGATTCGTCACCCAGTTCAGATAGACGGGCAAACAGGTAATCAATAAAATCTTTGTTGAGATTGAGCACGGGGGCGTTTTGGTCATCGGGTTCGTCGCCAAAGTTTTTCGGAAACCCTTCAAAGGGCATGAGCAGCGCTGTCGGTGAGCTGAGCTGCAGGCGCACGATGACCTGGCCATCGGGCGATCGCGTGTAGCTGTCGGCAAGCTGCTTTTCTCTCACCGTTCGACGGCGGGGCGGAAATAGTCGAAAAACTCGTTTCACAGGCGCATCAACAGAGGAGGCCAATGTATAGCTTAAGAGATGGCCACGATTGTGGCCAAACAGCAGAGCTGCCCCCAGAAAAATCTTGAGTACCACCCATGGCCTATTCCCCCGGCACCACAATGCGGCTCAGGCTTTGCAAAGCCGCCCTCCGTTGAGTACCGTGGCAGACGAAGACATGTAGGACGGGGCTATGGTCTACGCATTTCCGGCAGGGTTTCAGTGGGGGGTTGCCACCTCGTCGTACCAGATCGAGGGCGCTGCTGACTCGCGCGGCCTCAGCGTGTGGGACACCTTTAGCCAGACCCCAGGCCGCGTGCTGCATGGCGATACGGGAGCCGTAGCCTGCGACCACATCCACCGCTACCGTGACGACATTGCTCTGATGGCGGATCTGGGTGTTCGCCACTACCGTTTCAGCCTCTCCTGGCCTCGCCTTATTCCCGACGGGCGCGGCGCGGTGAATGAGGCCGGGCTGGCCTTTTACAGCGAACTGGTCGATACCCTGCTGGAGTTTGGCATTACCCCTCACGCCACTCTGTTTCACTGGGACAGCCCCCAGGCGCTCGAAGACAAGTACGGCTCATGGCGCAGCCGCCAGATGGCACAGGATTTTGCCGACTATGCTGCGGTGGTGGTAAAAAAGCTGGGCGATCGCGTCACCCACTGGATGACCCTGAACGAAATCTTTTGCTTTACCCACCTGGGCTACGGCGTCGGCCACGTCCCCGAAATGGCCCCCGGCACCGTGGTCAAAACCGTTAAAGAGGTCTGGCAGACCTCTCACCACGCCCTGCTGGCCCACGGGCTGGGCTGTCAGGCCATTCGCGCTGCCTCGCCCCAACCCTGCCAGGTCTCGCTGGTCGATAACTACCTGGCCACCGTCCCCCTGACCGATACGCCCGCAGATATCGCCGCGGCCCAGGCTGCCTTCCCGCTGGCAGGCACCAACGGTGGCATTCTCTACCCAGCCCTGACCGGCAACTACAGTCCTGAACTACTCGAAGATTTAGGAGACCAAGCCCCAAACATTCAAACTGGCGACCTGGAGACGATCCATCAGCCAATAGATTCCCTTGGCTTCAATGTTTATACCGGGGTCTACGTGCGGGCTGCCAACAATCCCAGGGGCTTTGAGCTGCTGCCCTTTCCCCAGGGCTACCCGCGCTTGCACATGCCCTGGCTGCACGTGGTGCCCGACAGCCTTTACTGGGGCGTGCGCCATATCAGCGATACGCTGCAACGTCCCGAGCTGCGCGTCTTCATCAGCGAAAACGGCTGCGCCGCCCAGGATAAACTGACGCCCGATAGGGAAGTGCTTGACCTCGATCGCATTCAATACCTGCAGCAGTACCTGCGATCGGCCCACCGCGCCGTGCAGGAAGGCTACCCGCTGATGGGCTACTTCCTCTGGAGCTTTTTGGACAATTTTGAATGGGCCTACGGGCGCGATCGCCGCTTTGGCATCACCTACATCGACTTTGCCACCCAGCAGCGCATTCCCAAAACCAGCTACCACTGGTACGCCCGCTGCGTTGCAGAAAATCGAGTGGTGTAGCGTGAAAAGAGTAGACAACTCCTATGGCCAATGGGTGAGAGCCACTCTGGCTCAGTACCGCAGCCATTTAGTGAGCACGCGCATGGGTCTACCGCTCTTGGGATCGTTCTGGGGTTTGCTCCAGGCTCGGGCTTCGGCAAAGCCAAGGCGATGGAGGATTTTAACCACTAGGTCGATGCCCACGGCAGAGCCGATGATGGTAATGAGGATGGGTTCGCGTGTTTCGACTGGCTCAGCGCCCGGGGGCTTGGCGGAAGGCGGGGCAGTGTAGATTTCGGCGTTGGGAATGAATTCTTCAGACATGAGTGCAGGATGACGAGTACGACGAACGTGAACAAGTATGCTCACATTCAGAACTATACATGATGTGGACAAGTGTGTTCACATTTACGCTCTCATCGTCCCCTGACATGATTGGGGCATGGGAAAGGCAGGGCGAGTGTTAAAGCAGGTCTTGGAGGCCTACGGTATCAGTCAAAACAAGCTGGCGGTCACGATGGGGATTGAGCGCACGGTAGTTTACCGCTGGACCCATGAGCGCACCGATCCCGGTGGTGACACAATTACGCTGATTACGGCAGCGCTGAATCAGTTGAATCCTTATGCAGCTCAAACATTTGTAGACTTATACCTAGGCGAGATTGTTCAGGGAAACGACGATGCTTAGGAAAATAGAAATGAATCCATGAAATTAAATCTTCACTGGAAACAGATGCCTTGCATTGCGTATAGCCAGCGCAAAGAATTGCCAGCTTCACCTGGTATTTACTTTGTCGGCAGTTTAGACGAACCAGTAATGTATATTGGTCTCTCAAGAAATTTGAAGGCAAGACATATAAATCATCATCGAAAAAACCAGTTTGAATCTATCAAAAATGCAGAGATTCGTTTTAGAACTTTGCCGACAGAGCTATTAGATAATATTCAAGATGTAAGTCAATCCCTAATAAGGCTTGAGAGGCAAGCAATAATTTTTTATGATCCGCCTATTAATTCTACAGCTGTCCCTAGCGAATCAGCTTTCACCACTTCACATGGACCGGTATATGTTCAAACTCACAATGTTAAAAAAGAGGGATACTGCGCTCATTTTGATGCTACAGACGACGCCGAAATAGGCGTCAACACCAGAAAACTTTCTATGATTTCTAGGGCCATTAATGATTCAAGACCGATTTTTCTAATTGCCTCTGGCTCTCTTAACGATTATGCAAACGCAAACTACCACAATTTGTCAGAGCTAGATCAATTCAGAGACGAAAGGATTTACGTTTTAATCAGTAAATTCATACCTTATGGATATGGAAAAAATAGCCATGAGGATTGGGACTTTATCGTATACGGAGGGAATTCCAGAATTTTTAGAGGCAGCTACGTGGTTCTCAACTCAGAACCAGGCTTTCTAGAGTTTAAGAAAAGCTACTTGAGTTTAGGATTTACAAATTGCGAACGCTCAAGTTTTGCCAAAATATTGCTACAGAATAGGTAAATTCAAGCCCATCTAGCTATTTTGGAAAGGCGGCAACCACCAACACAAACTTATTGCTGGAAAATTAATCGATTCCGCGACTACACTAACATTCCCAATAGCCGAAGCTGACTCAGCTTATGCTGGAGGGCGATCGCTATCAAAAGCAGGTCCTCCAGGGCTGTGATCTACTGCGATCGCGCACTTTCCCCAGCCTCAACCTGACCGCCAACCAAACCTTCGCCGCTGGTCATTAGCCACCGCACGGCACTGTCCTATGGCCAACTAGAATAAGACAGGACAGACAAGACCATACATAAGACACCTTTGCCCAATATGAGGCGTTCGCACCAGGCAATACCAAGACATCATCACCACCGAATAACCTATGGGCAATCAATACAATACTTTCCAGACCACTGACTAGGAGACAAAGCAGATGACTCAACTCAGCACCCTAGAGATACCCGATGCCCTCTATACCCAAATTCAGGGTATGGCTTTGTCTCAGTCTCGCTCCATCAACGAGCAAATTGTGGCGCTGCTTCAGCGAGCGTTGGATATTGAAACCCAGCGGCAGAACCAGGCAAAGGTTCTACAAGATATTCATCAAGCTCGATGGACCCCACCCGCGATCGCCCCTGACAGCGTCACCCTTTTACGAGAAATCCGGGGATACGATGAGTAATCCCACCCGCTGCGTGGTTGATGCTAGCGTCGCCATCAAGCTTTTTATTGAGCAAGAAGGGTCAGCCCAAGCCGAAGCACTCTTTGGCCAGCTCAGTACTCAACCAGGCACAACGTTATATGTCCCTGAGCTGTTTTTTGCCGAATGTGCCGATGTGCTTTGGCAGTATGTACGCCGAGCCAGTTACCCACCGGATCAAGCAAAGGCTAGTTTGGCTCGGCTGAGGTCACTGTCATTACAGACGGTCGCTATTCAAGAGATCGTCAGTGAGGCGTTAGAGATTGCGATCGCCCACAACATTTCAGCCTATGATGCCTGCTACGTTGAGCTGTCCGAGCGTTTGCAGTTGCCTCTGGTAACCGCAGATCAAAAGTTGATTCAAGCCCTCTCTGGCACGACTTACCAAATCCAGGTTTTGATGGGTTGAAATTGCGTGTCCTCTTATGAAACGTCGCCCCTTTCTGCGCTACACCGCAACCACCGCCATCGCCGCTTCATGCCTGGGGCATGCCAGCCAGCTTCTCGCTAGTTCGCCAACCCTGGTAATGCACGCCTACCTGCCCAACGGCGACCCCCTACCCGAGTTTGAGCTCAACCGCCTCTACTTTCTCGATCTCAACGACGAGCCCATCCCCCACCCCGATCGCACCGTAGAAGACGGCATTCTCACCTCCCAACCGCCGCCCGTTCCCTTCGCGATCGCCCTTCAGCTCCTCGTAGAGGGCTTTGGCGACATCACCCTTTACGCCGACAACGAGGGGCGCGGGTTTGGGCCGAGCGATTTTCCGCTGGTGCTGAATGGGGCCTTTGCACGCGATCGCATTCACCGAGTCAGTCAAGCCTGCGATCGCTGGCGGCGACAGGGCTATGGTATTCCTCAGGGGGTGCGCGATCGCCTCGATCGTGCCCAGGCTTACCTCACCCAAGCTGAGCGATCGACAGAACTCTCCACCCAAATTCCTCTGTGGAACAACGCTCTGGCAGAAGGTCTCTGGGCCGGAGAAGCTGCCGCCCTTAGCCGCGCCGGTCAACGCATTGCCCGTACCCCACCCCGCCAGAACTTCAAGCTGGGCTGCAACGCCTTTGGCCATCCTGGGCTAGGGGCTGACTACGATCGCCACTTTGAGGCCCTATTTACCACCGCCACCGTCCCCTTCTACTGGAAACCCTTTGAACCCCAGCGCGGGCAACCCAACTACACCGAGGTCGATACCCAGGTGAGCTGGCTACAGCAGGCAGGCATTGCTCCCAAAGGCCATCCCCTCACCTGGTTTCACGAGGTCAGCGTGCCCGACTGGGTGCGCCCTTTGCCCTACGAGCACGTTAAAGCGGCCCTGCACCAGCGCATTGTGGAAATCACGCGGCGATACGGCAGCCAAATCCTCACTTACGACGTTATTAACGAAGCCCACATTGTTCCCTGGGGCAACGAACTGGGCTATGACCAAGACCAGTTCCTCGATCTCACCCGCATGTCTTGCAACGCCGCCAGGGAGGGCTACCCCGCTGTGCTGCGCGTGATCAATAGCTGCTGCCTCTGGGCGCGCAATGTGGCGATCTACGGGCTACCTCAGCAAAGCCCGCTCAGCTATCTCAAAGCCTGCCTCGCCGCCGACATCGACTTCGAAATAATCGGCCTGCAGCTCTACTATCCCGACCAGGACATGTTCGAAATCGATCGCATGCTCGATCGCTTCACTGCCCTAGGCAAGCCCATTCACATTACCGAAATGAGCTGCTCATCGAGCACCGGCATCGACGAAAATTCGCAGCTAGGCGATGCTCAAGGCCTCTGGCACGCCCCCTGGAGCGAAGCTGTGCAGGCTGACTGGGTAGAGCAGATCTACACCCTGGCCTACAGCAAACCCGCGATCGAGGCCGTGAGCTGGTGGGATCTGTCAGACCAGGCCGTGTTCTGGCCCTTTGGCGGTCTGCTCAATAGCCAAAACCAGCCCAAAGCCGCCTACTACCGCCTTCAGGGTTTGAAAAAAGCCTGGGGAATTTAGTCTAGCGGGCGCTGCCAGCGGTGAGGCTGAAGCGCTTGGCGCGATCGCTCGGTTCGTCAAAGTCGATGATCGGCCCCTTGGGCACAATCTGGTGCGGGTTCACGCCAGGGTGGCTCATGTAGTAGTGGCGCTTGATGTGATCCATATTGCAGGTGTCTTTGAAGGCGGGCTGCTGATACAGGTCGCGCAGATAGCCCCACAGATTCGGGTAGTCAACAATGCGGCGCAGGTTGCACTTGAAGTGCACGTAGTAGACCGCATCGAAGCGAAAGAGGGTAGTGAACATGCAGATGTCGGCTTCGGTAAGGCGATCGCCGCACAGGTAGCGCTGCTTGCCCAATACCCCCTCCCAGTGGTCGAGGGCGTCGAACAACTCGGTCACCGCTTCTTCATAAGCGCCCTGCTTGGTGGCAAACCCGGCCCGGTATACGCCATTGTTAATTGGCTGATAGATGGCATCGATGGCCTCGTCAACTTTAGCCTGGAGCTTTTCAGGGTAGAGGTCAATGTCATTGGTAGCAATGTCGTTCCATTCAGTGTCGAGCATGCGAATGATTTCGCTCGACTCGTTGTTGACGATAGTTTCGGTCTGCTTATCCCACAGAATGGGCACCGTCACCCGCCCCGAGATGTCGGGCTTGGCTTTGGTATAGATTTCGCGCAGGTACTTCGCCCCATTTACCTGGTCAGGAATTGAGCCGGGGTAGTCGCTAAAGAACCAGCCATCGTCACCCATGTAGGGATCCACAATCGATAGAGAAATGGCTTCGGTGAGCCCCTTCAGCTCGCGCATAATCAGCGTGCGGTTGGCCCAGGGGCAGGCTAGGGAAACGTACAAATGGTAACGACCCGCCTCCGGCTTAAAGTCGCTGCTGCCATCGGCCTTCGTCCAGTGGTGAAAGTCGGTTTCGGGCCGCACAAAGCGTCCTTGCTCATCTTCCTGGTCGCGCTTTTGCTGCCACTGGCCGTTGACGAGTAAGCCCAGTCCCATGGGATCTCCTTTATTTTTCTTTACAATTTATCTGACTTTAGCCTAGCGTTTCGTGCCCAAGCCGTCCTCTAGCTGGCGAAAGAATCCCAGAAAAGACTGAGGCATTAGGTCTTTAAACTATGCTAGACCGACGTCGATCGCACGGAGTGATTGCTCTTCTGCCCGCGATCGCTACTTGCCAAACAGCCGCGTTGCGCCTTCCACTAAAATCTCGGCCTTGTCTAGCAAACTACCAAAAATAACGACCGTGGCAGCAGCGATGATGACGGTACGGGAGATGGCCAAGTTATCTTTTGAGAGCTGCAAGAAACGCTCTTCCCATTTGTCGGTGCGCTCATCCAACCGCTGGATATCGGTATCGAGCTTTTGCTCGAGCCGCTGAACGCTAGTATCTAGCCTTTGCTCAAGCCGCTCAAGGCGCTCAAGCACCTCGCTTTGAAAGTCTCTAGGTTCTGGCGTTGCGGTCATGGCCAATGCTTTGCCCCAAGGGGTGTTGTCTCAATCATAGCGGCGATCGCCACCGCGCAAGTACCATGCCAGGAGCAGCCACAATCCTGATGTTTAATATTGACAGATCGGATTGCTGCACTAAAGCCGTTTCTCCATAAAAGAGCTGTTGGGGTCGTCAGCGTAGTCGGCAAAGGGGCCTCGATACGCAAAGCCATAGCGCTCATACAGGGTGCGGGCTGGGGCAAAGGCAGGGAACGCACCCGTTTCTAAATACAGGTGGGTGTAGCCGCGCTGCCGAGCGACATCAATAATATGTTCGAGAATTCTTGAAGCAATGCCCCGGCGGCGATGACGGGCAGGCGTACGCATCGACTTAATTTCGCCGCTGGTGGGGTCGAGTTCCTTCAGGGCACCGCAGCCCAGCAGATCGTCACCATCCCAGGCCGTCCAGAAGGTGATGTGGGGTACCCGCAGCCGATCCAAATCCAGCGCGTGAACGCTGCCGGGGGGCGTGATTTCGTGCATATTCTCCAGATGCTCGCGCAGCAGGGCAATAATTAGCTCCCCCGTCAGATCATCTTCACGGATTTCCACAGCGATCGCCTCCAGCTATGTGATCAGAAATTAGCTCATATCCAGCCACCTGCCGTGTTGCCCTGCCGAACTACGCAACCCAATCCGAACCATCCACCGATCCACTGGCAGAACAACGTCCCACGACGCTGGCGCCTCACTCCAAACGATGAAAACACTTCAAGCCGATCCCTGAGCGGAGTCGTTTGTCCTGTGGACAGGCTTCGCCAACGCGCTAGCGTCTCCCGTAGGGAGAAAGGGAACGGGCTTTCTCCCTACGGGAGACGTTTCACGAACGACTCCGCTCAGCCCTCGGTTATTTTCAGGGCAACGTCCCATGACGCTGGCGCGTCACTCCAAACGATGAAAAGGCTCACAGCCTTTCCCTGAGCGGAGTCGTAGGCTTTGCCGCCCCAAAGGGGCTAGGGAACGGGCTTTCTCCCTTCGGGAGTTTCACGAACGACTCCGCTCAGCCCTCGGTTATTTTCAGGGCAACGTCCCATGACGCTGGCGCGTCACTCCAAACGATGAAAAGGCTCACAGCCTTTCCCTGAGCGGAGTCGTAGGCTTTGCCGCCCCAAAGGGGCTAGGGAACGGGCTTTCTCCCTTCGGGAGTTTCACGA
>PYER01000267.1 GCA_003017855.1 filamentous cyanobacterium CCT1 | reverse complement strand
GGTGGCTGAGTCTTCACGCTCAGGCAACCCCATCGCAGCTCTGTTACCCAAATTGCTGACTTTTTCAGCAAGCCCTAATTGAGCCTTTGCAAGAGCACCTTTGCAAAGTGAAGCGCTTGCACCAATTGGATTTAGACCAGGGCTATGGCTCGGTCTACCTGCCCTTTGCCCTAGAGCGTAAATACCCCCATGCCGATCGCGCCTGGATTTGGCAGTTTGCGTTCCCTTCGACAGGGCGTTCACCAGATCCTCGCAGTGGTGCTATTCGCCGTCATCATCTACATGAGAGTGGCGTGCAGAAAGCGCTAAAGCAAGCTGTCCGTGCGTCTGGCATTGCTAAGCGGATTGGATGCCATACGTTTCGCCACAGTTTTGCTACTCATTTACTCGAAGATGGCTACGACATTCGCACGGTGCAAGAGTTATTGGGCCACAAAGATGTGAAAACGACGATGATCTACACCCATGTGCTCAATCGAGGGGGGCGGGGTATCAGGAGTCCGTTAGATATTGGTTAGGCAATACGGTTGAACTTACAGCCTACTTCTGGCAAGGTAAGACTGCGGGGAATGATTCTGGGCGGGGAAGAGAGGAGTTGGCCCTCCTCAAATCCCCTGATCATCCCACCTTAGACTAGGTAAGCTGAGATGACTGGAATCATTGTAGTTCCGTCTCTTGCTTCACCACATCTCTGGCCTCATGGCTCAGAGAAAAAGAGGGATCTGGATAGTTCCCCGTTTTCTTTAGCGAAAACGGAGACCCGTATGTTTTTAGAACCCACCTCGGGGGATGAATCCCCTGTACCGTTTACTTTGCCCACCTACCGGCAAGAAACCCTGCGGCACATTCTGCTGGGCGACTACGGTGCCATCGTCGATGCCATTGGCCAACTGGTAGCGCTGGGCTACAGCGACAGAGTAGCCTGGTCAGACCCCATTCCTTCCGGACGCAGCGGCGAGTACATCGCCGTGATGACCCGCAGGCGAGGGCTGCGATCGTAGGGTGACTGGGCGGCGGCGACCCTTGAGGAGATTAGTAGGAAATACCTTTCCTCGTCATTCCCGCAGCAGCGGGAATCCAGCGTCGAAGCTGGTTGATATTAGGTATCTTCTTTTTCAGAGGATACCTAAACCGCCTCCAGTCGCCAAGGCTCAGACGACTTCCAGAGTTCTTCCACAACCCTGGAAGTCTGTCGCCCCTCAACCCATCTGCTGCTCCATATCGGCGATCTCCAGGCGAGTTTTGACCACCGTGTCGGGGTTGAGGCTAATCGAGTCGATGCCCTGCTCCACCAAAAAGCGGGCGAACTCGGGGTAATCGCTTGGCCCCTGGCCGCAGATGCCGATTTTGCGGTTGTTTTCTTTCGCAGTTTGAATCGCCATCTTCACCATGCGCTTGACGCCGGGGCTTCGCTCATCAAACAGGTGCGCCACCAGAGACGAGTCGCGATCGAGCCCCAGCGTTAGCTGAGTCAGGTCGTTGGAGCCAATCGAGAACCCGTCAAACACCTGGCTAAACTCGTCGGCCAAGATCACGTTGTTGGGCAGCTCGCACATGACGTAGACCTGTAGGCCGTTTTCGCCGCGCACCAGGCCGTGTTTGGCCATTTCATCGAGCACCCAGCGGCCCTCGTCGGGGGTGCGGCAAAAGGGCACCATGAGAATGACATTGGTTAGGCCCATATCGTCGCGCACGCGCTTGAGGGCGTGACATTCCAAGGCAAAGCCGTCGCGGTAGCGCTCGTCGTAGTAGCGAGAGGCCCCGCGCCAGCCCAGCATGGGGTTTTCTTCGTGGGGTTCGAAGGTGCTGCCGCCCAGCAGGTGGGCGTACTCATTGCTCTTAAAGTCGGCCAGGCGCACCACTACAGGTTTGGGGTAAAAGGCGGCGGCCAGGGTGCCAACCCCCTGGGCCAGTTTGTCGATGAAGTAGTCGGGCTTGTGCTCGTAGAGGGCGGTGAGCTTTTGAATCTGGCGCTTTTCGTTGCCGTCTGGCAGCTGATTAAAGTTCAGCAGAGCCAGGGGGTGCACCTGAATGTGGTTGGCAATGATGAACTCCAAACGGGCCAACCCAACGCCGTCGTTGGGCAGAGCAGCCAGGGTAAAGGCCTGCTCGGGGTTGCCCACGTTCATCATTATTTTGGTGCGGGTTTCGGGCAGGCTGTCGATCTGCGTGGTTTCGACCCGGTAGGGCAGCTCGCCTCGGTAGATCAGCCCCTCTTCGCCCCCGGCACAGGTGACGGTGACGGGTTCTCCAGTGGTGAGCACCTGGGTGGCGTTGTCGCAGCCGACGATCGCCGGAATGCCCAATTCCCGCGCAATAATAGCGGCATGGCAGGTGCGCCCGCCCTGGTCGGTAACGATCGCGCCAGCCTGTTTCATAATCGGCTCCCAGTCGGGGTCGGTGCGGGCGGTGACCAGCACCTCACCGGGGCGAAACTGCCCAATTTCAGAAATGTCTAAAATCACGCAGGCTTCGCCCTGGCCAATCAGATCGCCCACGGCGCGACCTTTGGCCACGGGTTCGGCCCCGTCGGGCACCTCTAGAATGTACGATCGCAGCTCGGTCTGAGACTTCTGCGACTGCACTGTTTCGGGCCGAGCCTGGACGATAAACAGCTCACCCGTCAGGCCGTCCTTGGCCCACTCAATATCCATCGGGCTGTAGGAGCCGCGCAGCTGGGTGTAGTGGTCTTCGATGGTGCAGGCCCAGTGGGCCAGCTGCAAAATGTCGTCCTCTGCGATCGCAAAGCGGGCCTGGTCACTCAGGGGCACGGGCTCGTTTTTGGTCAGTTCGGTGCCGGTGGTGTCGTAGACCATGCGCAGCGACTTGGTGCCCAGGCGCTTGCTGAGGATCGGGGCGTGACCACTCTTGAGGGTGGGCTTAAACACCACGTACTCGTCGGGGTTGACGCTGCCCTGCACCACGTTTTCGCCCAGGCCGTAGGCGGCAGTAATCAGCACGGCGTTCTGAAAGCCGGTCTCGGTATCAATCGAGAACATCACCCCAGAGGTGGCCAGATCTGAGCGCACCATGCGCTGAATGCAGACGGAGAGGGCTACCTCAAAGTGATCGAAGTCTTTGGTAGTGCGGTAGGAAATGGCGCGATCGGTAAACAGCGAGGCGTAGCACTTTTTGCAGGCAATCAGCACCGCCTGATCGCCGTAGACGTTGAGGTAGGTTTCCTGCTGACCGGCAAAGCTGGCGTCAGGCAAATCTTCGGCGGTGGCGCTGGAGCGTACGGCGACATCGACCTCGGTATAGGCGTGGTCAGCCAGGCAAGACTCGTCGTCAAAACAGAGGTTTTGGCCCGCTGTTTCGCACATGTGGTGGTAGGCGTCGAGAATGGCCGCCTTGAGGTCGTCTGGAAAGGTGGCGTTGAGAATCAGCGATCGCGCCTTTCGGCCCCGCCGTCGGAGTTCGGTCACATCGCTGATGTCGAAGCCGCCCAGCACCTCACGCAGCTGCGCATCGAGGCCGGTTCTTTCAATAAAGTAGCGGTAGGCGTAGGACGTGGTGGCAAAGCCCGAAGGCACCCGCACCCCCTGGGGCGTCAGCTGCTGAATCATTTCGCCCAGGGAGGCGTTTTTGCCGCCCACCAGCGGCACATCCTCCAGCCGCAGCTCGTCGAGCCAGAGCACTAGCCGCTGATCCCGCTGTGCGGAAGACTGCTGAACCACAGACGTAGCTACCATATCGCCACCTCATACAAGTACCGTGCCGCATACCTCCATGCTAGAAACCTGAAGATCAGCCCACAAGCTTGTCTAACTTTTCGTGTCTTTAGCGCAATGGATATATACAGTTGCCGCTTCTATACCCTGCGATCGCTTTCGTTGGGGATAGTCAGGGCGTAAGCTAGTAACAGGCTATTAAGAAACATTGCAGGAGCCGCCTTGACTAACATTCTCTCCCGCCCTAAAACGCAGCAGGTCGCCTCGTTACCCCTGCGCACCCTCTGGGCCGACATGTTGACGGTGTTTTGGGGCGACTGGCTCGACTTGCGGGTGCGCATTCCCCAGGTGGCAGCGTCGGGGCTGGTGTCGCCGTTGATCTACATTCTGGCCTTTGGCCTGGGCTTGGGCAGCGCCATCGACCAGGTGACAACACCTCCGGCGGGCGAAAACTACCTGGAGTTTATTTTGCCGGGCATGGTGGCACTGTCGTCGATGGTGATTAGCTTTGGCGGCACCACGTTCTCAATTTGCGGCGATCGCCTCTTCACCAAAACCTTTGAAGAAATGCTGCTCTACCCGGTGCACCCCCTGGCCCTGCACCTGGGCAAAATGCTGGCGGGCATTGTGCGCGGCATGATGACGGCGGGTTCGGTGATTTTGGTGGCGATTCTGTTTACCGGACGGTTCTGGAGCTTTATTAACCCGCTGTTTTTGCTGCTAGTGGTGCTCAACTGCGCCGTGTTTGCGGGCTTAGGGGTAATCGTTGGGCTCAATGTCAAATCGTTGGAAAGCGTGGGCCTGTTCAACAACTTTTTGATTGTGCCGATGTCGTTTTTAGGCGGTACCTTTTTTGACCCCAGCACCCTGCCCATCGCCCTTAAGGGCATTGTCTACCTGCTGCCGCTGACCTATACCACCATCGGCCTGCGGGCGGCCGCCTACCAGCCCCTGGCCGAGTTTCCCTGGTACACGATTCCCATTTTGATTGTGGTAGCGGCGGTGCTGGCAGCGATCGGGGCGCGCCAGTTCTCCACCCAGCAAGATTAGCTCTGCCTCCCTGGGCGCGCCCGAAGACTCCTTTGAATCACTGGAGCCCGGTTTGAGACAGCTGATACCCTGGCTCCAGCGAAGACCTGGGTGCAGAGGCCATTGACTTGAAAGGCCACGCCCTGGGTTTTGCCAGATGGGATAGCGAAATAGAAACCTTTAAGGACTTGAACCGAGCGAATGTTGAAAGCTTCTAGCGACCCCTGGCGGGTCAGGGGCCCTAGGCCTCGCTGAGCGTGCTAGGTCAGCTATTTTCTTAACAACCCTTTACTAATTAGGTTTTTTATATTTGGTTGATGAAACTTCATCAATCTCCAGCAAAGATGCGGAACCTTTTCTGCGACTGCGAATACTCCGATTTAATCTATTGAATAGGGCTGTACCTATGCAGGTTTTTTAGCCCATTATTTTTCAGGAGATAGTAATGGCTTCCTATTATTCCAGGAAATCTCTACGGTCAAAGGCAAATGCTTCCCGCTTCAAAGCGTTAGCTTGGGGTAGCATCTGCATCACGTGGGGATGTATGGGAATGGTTGTAGCCAAGGGCGACGCTATCACGTTTGCCACTTCAGATTCCGATGATCAACCCGATAGCAAAGCCACATCTTCTGCATCCGTCAGCCCCGATTGTGACAAGGCGCAGATCTCAAGTGCGGCTACTCCGCCTGAAGTTCCTGATATCCCAATCCATCAGGCTTCCGTAGCTCGGGGTATAAATCCAAGCCCCACTGCCCAGAGGTCAGAGCTTTCAGTATCTACAGTGCCTACGGCCAGGGTCACCATACCCACCCAAAACCTTCGACCTAGCCTCTCCAATAGATCCGACAGTCGTTCTTTATCAAACTCAGTTGAAATACAGCCACAGTCTGGCTCGGCTCAGGCTTTGCCAGCAGTTCGGTCGGAGACTCGACCTTCTATTTCATCCCAAGCAAACGAGGCCGTTGAAACGGAGGTGACTCAGCCCTCAGTGGCCGCTTCGCAGCCCGTTAGGCTTTACGCAGAGAACCAACCCTCCTCTCAAGAGCCCGCTTATGTAACCCCTCAAGAGGGTATTCCTTCCTCTGCTGAGGCGACGGTCAGCGATTCTCCCGCAGGCTTACCCCCTGTAGACGATCAAGTGTTTTCTGAAGAGCAACCCTCGTTGTCCCTTCAGGACGTCAAGGACGCTCTTAGCCCCAGAAAACTGGGGATTCAACTCTTTCAGTCATCGTCCCCTGCCGCTGTTTTTGCGGCCCAGTCACCTGAGATAGAAGCTACAATTACAGGGTCGGAAGAAATTGCACCCGCACATAGCCCACAGCCCAATTTGTTGCCGATCCATCCCTCTCCAGAGGACATAACATCAAACGTAAATATTTTCTGGGCCTATTCAAGTGGGTCTAGAGGGCCTCTTTTCGCCTCTCATCCCAAGGCAGAAACCGGCGGTTCGGCGCTGAGGCGAAAGGGTTTTAGCAGGCGCGCGGGAACCGCTCAAGATAGCATTTAAGCCTGTATGAGGTAATCCTGAATCCGCCTTAGCTTACCCCGGTTGGGCTGGGCAAACGGCGTTTGCCCCTACACAAGTCGCCTGTTGGAAAGCGGGGTTATGCGATTCGGATTTGCCCTGAGAATAGCCCCATCTTTTCATCGTTGGGGATGCCGCGCTGACGGCATGGACGATTGGTATAAACGCGGTATGCTCTGGTGCAATAATGACGCCCGTGCCGTAGCGACAGATGGGGAGTACCGCTGGTTTTACGAGGGCTATTACCGCGGCGTGGCTGAGCAGCGTATTGGCGAGCCTGAAGAAGTCGCCGACTACACAATACACCTACCCTAATCTTCTTTAGCTTGCAGCAGGGCCATCGATCGCGCCAGCCGCGCCTGGGTTTGGGTCATCAACGGCCCGCTGAGTCGGGCTCTGGCCGAACCCAAAAACCCCAGCCCCAGCACCAGGTTGCCCCCGGCCACAGCGCCAATCGCCTGCAGCCACGACAGCCCCAGCGACTGCACCCAGGCCACCCCGGCCACCTCAGCCAGCACCCCCGCCGTGGTCAACATGCCAACCCCGATCGCCAGCATGACGAGGCCGCCCAGCAGCCGCTGTTTTTCACAGTTGGCCTCCTGCATAGCGACATCCAGGTGAATATCGACCAGCACGGAGCCCAAGCGCAGCACCCGCCGAACGTAGTCTTCGATTTGATCCCAGGTGGAGGTTGAGTTAGTCACGCTTGCCTCCCAAGCGCAGACCCAAAATGAACCCTAGCCCCAGGGCGATGAGCAGGCTGGTGCCCAGGTTGCTGCGGGCTTTTTTCTCTAGCTCGGGCAGCATTTCGGCCTTGAGTTCTGCGATTAAACGCTCGGTGCGAGACTCCAGATCGTTCAGCAGTTGGTCAACCGTGGAGGGCACAGTTTCCTCTAGAACGGTGCTAATTTTGGCCGATATCCCGTTCTCTGAGGATGAGCTGGCAGCGGATAGACGGTCCTCTAGGAATTCGCTGACTTGATCGGGCACGGCGTCCTGAATCTTGCTGACCAGCGACGCTGCTTTGCTGTCGGAACCAAGGGAGGCTGTGCTTGAGATGGCCTCTGGAATGGCGCGGACAGGCTCAATGAGGCTGGCTAGCTCATTGAGGTGGCGGCGCACGAGGGTTTTGGTGTGGTCTATTTCGCCGCTGATGTAGTTTACAGCCCGCTCCAGATCCCCCTCAGTAGCCAGCAGATTTTCTTCGATGAGCTGGGGCCACTCAGACAAAATCAACGGCACCATGGCGTTGAACTGATGTTTGAAGGCTTTTTTAGCGTGGGTAATGGTACTTTTTTTGGCCATAGCTCAAGGCAATTTCCGTGGGGGCTAACGTTGGGCGAGCTGTTTAGGGCCGGAGATGGAGGTTAGGAAATCCGCCGTCGCTTGCGGCCTCGCTGCCGAAAGGCCAGGTACAGCAGCACGCCTACCACGATCAGTACCAAAATTGGCACCGCGATCGCCAGTACCGAAAGGATGGTTGAGCTGGCCAACTCGCCAGTAGAAACGGCGATATTGCCCACTGGCCCTGCCGCTGCCGTCGAGGCCAACCGGGTCAGCCCGGTAAACGCCTGGGTGCTGGAGGCTATTCCGCCACCGGCAATCAGCGCCAGGCTCCACTGCAAAAAGGGGTTCATATCGCCGCCTGTGACGGCAGCGGTGAGTACGGTACCGGCGATCGCCGCCGCCGGCAGCTCGATCGCATCCATCAGGTTGTCAACGACGGGCACAAAGTAGATCAGTATCTCCAGGGCTGTGGCGGCGGCCAGGGCCAAAATAGCAGGTGTGGTTGCCATCCAGGCCATGCCGGGAGACAGGGTCAAATAGCCCTGCTGAGCCGCGATGCCAGCGATCAAAAAAGGCACCAAGATTCTGAACCCAGCGGCGGCGCTGAGACCAATGCCAATGGCCAGGTGCAACAGTACATCCATAACTTACTCGTCTGCACCGGAGGCCAGGGGTTCTACCGAATCGCCGAGCGAAAATACCTGCCCATCGATCAGCAGGCGGGTAATGCCTTTGGCTTGTAGGTAAGGGCTGGTGGTTTGCAGCAGGCTGCCGTCAGGCACCTTGACCACTCGCTGGTTGCGGCGTGAAAAGCGGCGGGCCACGTTGTGGTTTTCGAACACCGGCAGGGTGCGCGAGTCGCCTTCAGCCTCAGGAATTTGACCCAAATCGGCAAAGGTGCGCAGGGGCAGCACCACCAGCTCCGACGAGGTGCGCTCAACCACCACGTAGCAGAGGGGCGGCAGCGCATCGGCGGTGAGCGGCGAAATCTCTAGAATGCCAAGGTTGGGGGTGGCGCGATTGCTGCCTTCCCAGGCATAGGCCTCATCATCGTCGCCATCGTCATCGTCGTCATCGTAGTCGTCGCCCAGAATGGCATCGTCCCAATCGTCGTCAAGATCGTCGGTGGTTTCAGCCGCCTCGTCAGCTTCAACAGCGGCAGCGACGGGGGGCGCCGCCTGAGCCGACTTTAGCACCGGGCGCGCCGGCTTTTCTGGCACTGCCACCGGGGTCGGATCCGGAATCGATAGCTGCTGTCTCTTATACACATCT
>PYER01000266.1 GCA_003017855.1 filamentous cyanobacterium CCT1 | reverse complement strand
GGACAAACGACTCCGCTCAGGGGCCGTCACCCATCCACCCATCCACTCATCCACCCATCCACCCATCCACCCGCCTACCTACAACCCCACGCACCCACGCACCCACTCCCTACTCCAACGACTCCCGATACCGCGCTAGCAGCGGCTGTAGGAAGTCGTAGCCATCGACGCCGATGACGGCGAGGAACTGGCGGCGGTGGTCAGCGAGGATGTTCTCGAAAGTGTCGGGGCCGAGCTGGCCGTAGAGGATGCTGAGCAGGGCGGCGGGCTGTCGCCATTCGGGGGAGTCGATCTGGTGCAGCAGGTACATGCCCAGGCAGCCGGTGAGAACGGCTTGTTCGAGGTTGCCGTCGCCCTGGTGAGCGGCGGCCATATTGGCGAAGTTGGAGGCCATCAGGAAGCGATCGCCGATTGCCTGAGCTACTTGAAGTCCTTGCTGGAGGGAGGCGATCGCATCGCGGTACTGGCCGAGTTTGAGCTGAGCGATGCCGAGGCTGTTGGCGCAGAGGGCCTGGCTGGGGCGATCGCCTACCTGCTCCGAGAGGGCCAGTCCCTGTTCGAGGTAGCTAAGCACGGTTTCGTACTGTTCGGCTTCGAGCAGCTGCGACTGGCCCTGGGCGACCTGGCTGTAGCCGAGGTTGGCGAGGGCGTTGGCTTGACCAATGCGATCGCCGCTCTGGCGGGCCAAAATAAGCGCTCGCTGGCTGTGGCCCTGGGCGGTCTCAAAGTCTTGCTGAGCGACGCAGGTGCGGCTGAGGTGGTTGAGGCTGGCGATTTCGCAGGGTACATCTTTGGCCTCGCGGGCTACCTCTAGGGCCTGCTGGTGAAAGCGCTGGGCCTGACGGTAGTTGCCTAGCGCCCGCTGAGAATAGCCCAGCAGGGTAAGAATGCGGGCCTTAACGGCGGTGTTGGCCACTTCCTGGAGGGGTTGATCGAGGTAATCAAGCAGGGCGCGCAGGGGTTCTCCAGACAGTGCGGTGAACAGGCCACCGTAGAGGGGAAAGTAGCTCTGGTTGGCAAACTGGCGCAGCCCCTGTAGCGCCAGCTGGAACGAACCTCTGGCTAACGGGCGCTGGCCCTGTTCGCCCAGGCGGCTGGAGATTTGCCCCCAGACCACAGCGAAGGTGAGGAAAGTAGCGATGGAGAGGCGCTTTCCCGCCTGGGGGTCGTAGGGTTGGCGATCGAACCAGTTCACCAGGGCCAGTTGGAGCCGCTGCAAGACTACGCCCCAGGCTATCCAGTCAGCCACTCTCAAAGGTACTGTGATGCCAGCGGCGGTCACAGTTTGGTGCAGGGCCAGGTCTTCAAACAGGCGCTTGAGGGCTGGCTGGCTGACGATGCGGCCCCAGTGCTGCCAGGGGCTGGGGCGATCGCCCGGCTGGCTAAAGCCAATCTGCTGCCCCTGGGCGTAGATCCAGCCGACCACATCGCCCTCTAGCTGCTGCCAGGCGGCGATGCCCTGCTCTAGACCATCGGCCAGGGTGTCGAGGGCGGGTTCGGCCTCGGTAGCTGGGGCTGCATCCGCTGGAGCTTGCTTCAGCGCCCGCGTCAGCTGCACGAGTTGTTCTCGCGACAGGGGGTGGTCGCGGTTGGGGTCGAGGGCCGCCACCAGCTGAGAAAGGCGTTCTGCGGGGGGCGCATTCAAAATTTCTGCTTCTACCCCTGTGATGACGGCTGTAGCCTGGTTATCGGCCTGCCAGCGCTGCCATTCGCCCTGGATTGTGCGCAGGGCGCGTTGCTTACGCATTGCTTTGGCCTGCTTAAATTCATCGTCACCTGGAGCCAGGTCTGGCTCCAGGGCCGCCAGAGTAGCCTCTAAAGCCCGTTCAAACAGTTCGCCACTGCCCGGCTCTACTCCGGCCTGCAGCATGCGGTAGACCTGCTGCTTCGACTGAATTTTGCCCTTGAGGGTAGCGGCAACAATGTCATCAATGAGCGTTTGGTATGGTTGGGCCATAGGTCGCCATGCCGTTCAGAGGGTGTAAAAAAGCAGAGAAAAGGTGCCGTTGCCCAAGTGTGCCATAGATTTTTCGGAGATTCAGCCTCAATTGGGCTGGGCTGAGAGCGCTAAACCTCGGCCAAACCACTGGGGCGAGGTAATCTGAGAGACAGACGGCAATCTCTAAGATTTGCCCCAAGATGTACAGGTGAAGTATGGGCGAGGTTGCCTGGAGTGCTATCCACGCCAGGGTGCATCGGCGGCTAAAAGAAAGCTCGCTGCTGCCTCGGGGGGGCATGGTGCTGGTGGCGGTTTCGGGCGGGCAAGATTCAATTTGTCTGCTCAGGCTGCTGGTCGATTTGCGGCCCAAGTGGGGCTGGTCGCTGCGAGTGGTGCACTGCGACCACCAGTGGCGGGCCGATTCTGCCGCCAACGCCGAGTTTGTTCAGCGCCTGTGCCAAGACTGGGGCATCCCTTGCCAAGTCGCGATCGCCGATGCTAAGTATGCAACCGAAGCTGCCGCTCGTCAGTGGCGATACCAGGTGTTTGAGGAGGTGGCGACTCAGGAACGCTGTACCCAGGTGGCGACGGGGCATACGGCGAGCGATCGCGCCGAAACCCTGCTCTACAACCTGCTGCGGGGCAGCGGCATCGATGGCATGCAGGCTCTGGCCCGACAGCGCCCCCTCATGCCCAACAGCGCTGTCTCTGTGGTGCGCCCCCTGCTGGATCTCACCCGCCAGCAAACCGAGGAGTTTTGTCGCCAGTTCAAGCTGCCCATCTGGCCAGACGCCACCAACCAGGAGACCCGCTACGCCCGCAACCGCATTCGCCTGGAGCTGCTGCCCTACCTGCAGGAGCACTTCAACCCAGGGGCAGAATTGTCCCTAGCCAATACCGCCGAACTGCTGACCGCCGAAGTCGAGCTGCTAGAAGCGATGACAGGGGAGCTATACAAGACGGCAGTTTTGCCACCGACTGCGGAAGCCGGAGATTGGAAAATTCAGCGATCGCCCCTCAGAGCCGCCCCGCTAGCCCTTCAGCGGCGCGTACTGCGGCGGGTTCTTCAACGGACAATCGCGGCCCAGGTAGGTTTTGAGCATGTTGAAAAGCTGGTGGCCTTACTCACCGCCCCCAACGGCAGCCAGAGCGATCCCTTCCCCGGCGGGGCGATCGCGGTGGTAGAAGGAGACTGGGTAGTGATGAGCGGCCTCTACCCCTGAGCGGAGTCGAAGGTTCGGTCCCTGAGCGGAGTCGAAGGGCAGTCAAAGCGCGGTGCCTGTAGCACTAAAGCTTAGCCACCGATTTGGGTTCTAAAATAGAAAATATCGCTGACCTAGGGCTGCCCAACTATGCCTCTTCCCCCTGCTTTGCGCTACCGTCTGGTACGCCTCAAGGCCATCAGCCGTCCCCTCCGTCGTCCGATGGTGTGGGGAACTCTGGCGGTACTGGGCCTGGGGGCGGTCGTGGTGCCCCAGTATCTCAGCCATCCCGAGTGGCGCAGTCAGTACGATGCTGCGGTTGACAGTCCGGCGGTCAACTCTGGTACTGACCTGAGCGCTCTCACTAACGAAGACCTGGCCGATCTGGCCGAAATTGACAACTTAGCGCTGCTGCTCGATAACCTGCAGCCAACCACATCTACAGCATTAGAAGTGCCCGCTGCCGACGCTGACCGTCTGGCTCTGCCCCAGGCTACGTCCGCAGAAGACGCCGCCAGCCCCTTTGCCCAATACTTGGAGCGCAGTCGCTTTCGCTTTAGTCCTGCCCCCAGCGGTGCAGAGGGTGAAGGGGAATCTGGCATTGCCATTGAAAACCGTCCGTCAACTCTTGCCCCCGGTCAGCGTCAGCCCTCTAGGGCCACGGCCACCGAGGCGCTGCCCCCCAGCCCTCTACAGCAGGCTCTGAGCGAAAGGCTAAATTCTCGTCCGGCGCAATCTGCCGCTGCCGAATCCGCTACAGAAACCGGAACGCCCAGTTCTACCGAAGCCCCCACCAGCGGATTAACGCCCCCACCCTGGATGGTGGAAGGCAACCTGCCTGGGGTCGACCAGCGCTTTATTCGCACTACGCCGCAGATGTCGCCACCGCCCGGCACCACGGGCTACACGCAGCCGCCGGGGTTGTCGCCAGCTTCTCCAGTTGCACCGACGCGATCGCCCTTAGGGACAACTACACCAGCACCGCTCAACTTGGACTTCGGCTCTCCAGCGACGGCCCCGGTGGGGAATGGGCAGGTGCGATCGCAGCCCAGCTCACTTAACCCCAGTATCAGCACACCGCTACCTCAGCCCGCACCGCCGCCCTTCTCGGCCCCCAGGCCGCCCGGTGTGTACAGCGGCAATGGCTACATCAATACCTTCTCAGACCCCACCGGACCACCCGCAAACTAGGGAAAGCAGGACCGAGTCTGTAGAGTTGGGCGTGTCATTCCTTCGGCCTTTGCCCTGAATGGATGATACGCCCCAGATCCGCTAGTCCGCGTTCGACTCGGGGTAAGGGTCGCTGAGCTGCTCGGTTTCGGGGCAGTCCTCAGAAACGTTGATCTCGACATCGCCACGGGGGACAGCCGCCAGGCGCTTCGTCACAGCGCCGATGCTCTCGATGCGCACCATCTCTTCCCACGAGCAAATTTCGTCGTCTTCTTCAGTTTCGTAGCGAAAGGTAACCAGATCGCCTTCGATATCTAAAATCTTCGCCCGCTCAATCCAACGCTGTTGATCCCGTAAAAAAATCCACACGTCTTGACCATCACAACAGAGTTGATAGATCTTGCGGTGTAGCATAGTCGCGGCTCCTTCACAGGTAACATCAACGCTCGTTGGCCTGGTTGGCGCAGGGGCAGTGTTGCCAACAAGCAAGAAAACTCTTGAGATTACAGACTTGGCCTTGCCTTGAGGTTTAGCGTTAGCCTCTGGGGCCAGCCTTTCAACTATCGCTCCCTATCAGTACGGGTTAGCAGTCTACGGGTTAGCAGTCTGGGTAGATGAACACTTGCTATCGATTTTAGCTAATCGTGGGTCTGCCCCTAAGCATTCCCCCAGCAACCACTCCTTTCTCTTATCAATGAAGCTGGTCTAGCAGTGTAGCAAGTCATACATCTGCTTGCCCACAACGACCCCGAGGCGAACGCTATAGTGGAACCCAGCCCTGTTCCCCACCATGCCCTATGCTGCTGCACCTCTGCACCTGGCCCGAAGTCGAAGCCTACCTGCATGACTCGACCGGCATTATCCTTCCGATTGGCTCGACAGAGCAGCACGGCCCCACCGGCTTGATTGGCACCGACGCCATTTGTGCCGAAGTGGTCGCCAAAGGCGTCGGCGAAGCGGCCAATGCCCTGGTTGGCCCTACGATTAATGTGGGTATGGCCCTGCACCACACCGCCTTCCCCGGCTCCATGACCCTGCGGCCCAGCACCTTAATTGCGGTCATTCAGGACTACCTGACGCCCCTGGTGCGCTACGGCTTTACTCGCTTCTTCTTCATCAACGGCCACGGCGGCAACATTGCCACGCTCAAGGCTGCCTTTGCCGAAACCTACACGGCTCTAGCCAGCGATCGCATTCCCAACGCCGAGCGGGTGCGCTGCACCACGGCCAACTGGTTTATGGCTCAGTCGGTATATACCCTGGCGAAGGAACTCTACGGCGACCAGGAAGGTTCCCACGCCACCCCCAGCGAAGTGGCGCTGACCCAGTACGCCTACCCCGATTTCATCAAGCACGCCCCGCTAGAGCCGCAGGTCGCCCCCCGAGGGCACGCCATCTACAGCCCCACCGACTTTCGGCAGCACTACCCTGATGGTCGTATGGGGTCGAACCCGGCCCTCGCGACTCCGGAGCACGGGCGGCAGCTCTATGAGGCAGCAGTGAAAGACCTGACCAGCGATTATTTAGCCTTTTTGGCGGCAGAATAGGAGTGAGCGTACAAATTTGCCTTGATTAGCCCTGATTGCAGTACAAGATATTCGAAGGGGCACAGCCTGCTACGCCCCTTCAAAGTGAGGGTGTTCAGCCAAGGTTTTGTATTCGATCGCTACCCTCGAACGCAGCCATAAACCTTGCATCGGACGCAAAACCTTGCGCCCCTACCGCCTCGTAGGGTGGGCACCGCCCACCATCCAGCCAGGGTCATTACCTGCACATCATTGTCAGCCTGTCTTGTGCGGATGCAGGTCCATCTCACTCCATCGGAGGCAGCAGCCATGGCCATAGCCAGTTATCGAGAAGCTCAGAGCTATCTTAAGTTTCTGCCGTTGTGCACGATTTGCCAGAGCAGCCCTTCTTCATCGTTTACGACTCAGAAGCTGACGTACTCTACATCGACTTCAACAATCCACCTCAGTCGGCGGAAGATAGCGAAATCACCGACGACGATATTGTCATTCGTTGCAACGATGCCGATGCCGTTGTCGGCTTAACTATTCTCAACGCCAGTCAACGCTAGCGGGGCTGAAGCGCTGCCCTCAGCTAAATTCTTGAGGTTTTGCAGACCGACTTCGTAGTCGTTGCCCACCATTGAATCCATCAGAAAGCCGAAGTAGGTGTTGATGGGCTGCGCCAGTAGCGATACGCCCTCACGCATATCTGAGTCGAGCGACCACACCACGCGGGTCTGCTCATCCTGGGGCAGCAAGGTAAAGGTGGCGTCGGCCACGCCCATGTCGCCAAACTCCAGGTGAGTGGTCAACGCGTGAGGGGCATCCAGGGCCACGATGGTCTGGGTACCCTGACCGACCTTGGGGTTGTCGCTGGCCCAGGCCATCGTTTGCCCCAGTCCGCTGCCGCTGATGTTCATCTCGGCGTCGGGGTCGAGGTTGGCCCAGGGCGACCAGCCCTCCCAGGCGCTGAAGTCGCTGAGCAGGGCATAGACTTGCTCGGGCGGCGCATCGATGACAATGTTGCGCTCGACGTGGACGGTGCTGGGCAGCAGATAGCCGCCCGCAACGACCAGTACAACCAGGGCAAAGAGAACGCCAACAAACTTTTTAAGAACAGACATGGGGCAAGCTCCGAGCAGGGGATGAAGGGGCTGAACGTAGCGCACGCCCAAAGTCTAGCCTGGGCGATCGCGGCCCTGGGGCAAGTACAAGTAAAACTTTCGTTAAAGAATATGGTTGTGAGCGATCGCCGGAATTTAAGCGCCAGGCAGCTTAAGTGCCCTTACCCTCGATGACAACCCTGCGATCGCAACTGGTATGGCTGTAGCCAATCGGGTAGGACGTCTGTCAAGCGAGCGTTCAACCGTTTGAACATTTTCAGGCTGGATTGATGTCCTAACCCAGGTGACTCTGGCTATTTGAGCGGTGGTGGAGTTATGGCTTGGGATGCGATCGCCTCAAGCCCTAATCTTCTTCCAGATTGACCGCAGCAGGGCAGACCAGTCTTCCGGCAAAATGTCAAAGGCGTTGGCATGGTTCAGGCAGTGATACGCCAGCTTGTCCACCGCCAGTCTGGCCAACAGCTCCGGCGATTGTGAGCCCGGCCAGTAAAAATCAAAATCTTCCCAATAGATCAGCGCATAATCGTAAAAGCCGTGCTGGTTGAGAAAGTGGCTGGCTCTCAAAATTTGAACACGATGGGTAAACACCTTTTCACCCGTGCGTCGCTGTTGCTGGCGCTCTTGTCGCTCCTGCTGTGCCTTGGGCGAGTCTGAGTTGGGTAGCGGACCTAAAAAATCAAGATAGATGTGGAGGTCGTCATTGGGCTTGCGCACAACGGGCGTCGTTGCATTCAAATCGCACCGCTTGGGCGAATAAATCCAGCTGCGCACGGCCCTGGGGGTATCTCGTCCCTCCACCAGTGGAGATTACGCCAAACTCACCGGGGATGAGTCGCATAGATTGAAAGGGCTTATTGACTGACTCAGTTTCGTGCTCGCGCCACCACAGCAGGCGACGAATAAAGCCTAGTACATCTTCTAAAATGCGGTCGAATATCATTGAAGTTGGGTGCTTACGCTGCTAAGTTGCGCCGCATTCACTAAAGTCAGTAGCCCGTACTGACACTGTTGGCGGTCTAGGTAAAACGTTTGGCTACAGGCATCGAGCTAAGCACCCTATATGGCTAAGATGCCCGCTGCCCTGAGCACAATTACCGCATCGCTGAGGTCGTTCATCGGAACTTAGTAAAGTGTCTGTCACCGTAAACCATTGACATAGCTCGATGAGCCTGTCGGTAAATCGTTTAGTGTTACACTGCCATGCGACGGCCCGCTAGGACTGCGGCATTTGCCATTCGAGGTTGATCAAGCTGGTCAGCACGTGATCTTGCCACTGCCCATTGATAAAAAGGTAGTCGCGAGCAATGCCCTCGATCTGAAAGCCCAAGCGCTTTAGCACGTTGGCGCTGCGGTGGTTGTGGGGCAGGTAGTTGGCCATCAGGCGGTGCAGGTTTAGCTCATCAAAGGCGTAGGCAATGAGCCGCTGGCCCGCCTCGGTCATGTAACCCTGGCCCTGGTATTTCGCCGAGAGGCCGTACCCGAGGGTGGCCCCGTAGAGGGCTCCTCGCACGATGGTATTGAGGTTGATGGTGCCAATCAGCTCCTTGGGTTCAGCCTGAAGAAACATCAGTAGTTTTACCGCGAAACCATTGCGAAAGTCACTTTCGCGCGAGGCCAGCGCAGTTTGCCAAAATTCTTGGGTATAGAAGTTGGCTGGGCGCTGTGGCTCGAAGGGTTCTAGATAGGCGCGGTTGAGCTGGTAGTACTGCAAAATCGCCGGAATATCGGCTGGCGTACCCAGGCGCAGCAAAAGGCGATCGGTCTTTAGTTCTGGCCGTCGTGTCACCATGGCTGCCCATAGTAGTGGTCCACCCAGGCTTGAATTGAGCAAAGCAGATCATCCTGTGGTGAGAAAGGCATTGCTATGGTGCCATAGGGGAGGGGGGATGGGTAGGTGGGTGGATG
>PYER01000265.1 GCA_003017855.1 filamentous cyanobacterium CCT1 | reverse complement strand
GGGATTACGTTTAACGAAACCCTGGTGCGTAAGGGCACCGGCACGGCTCGCCTGCGAAAAGCCACCAAAACGAATCGGGCTCGGTTCTTCCCGTGCAATGTTGACCTACAGAACCTGTTATTAGCCATTCGCCCTGAAGACTACAAGCCCGATACCCTGGTCTTCCCCAGCCCCAAGGGCAAACCGATTGATGCGACGAACTTCTTAAACCGGGCCTGGCAAAGCATTTTGAAGAAGTGCGGCATGACTCAAGAAAACGGGCTGTATCGCACCCAGTACAACACCCGACACACGTTCATTAGCCACATGCTGGCGAAGGGGATGTCGGTGATTGAGGTGGCCAAGCTGACCGGCCATGATCCTAAAGTTCTGTTGGAGCACTATGCTGGCCTCATTAGTCAGATCGAGGTGCCCACGTTCTTTTAGGGGTTGGTGGTTGTTGAGGAGCGCTATCCGTCATGACCTGGAACACCAATTTTGGCAAGCGCGTGCTGGAGGGGGCAGAGGCTAAGTTTTACCTGCACATTCTCCAGGCGGCGGTTGAGTTCAGCCAGGAAGCGGTTGAATTCGACAATGTAGAGGTTATCACTGGAGACCGCATCTTCGACAGCGCCAGCTTTGAGCAACGGGTGGTGTTGTGGCATCGGTGCCTGGAGGCGTTACTCAAGCCCGAGGTGCCGGTGCCACCCCTCACCAATGTGCTAGAAGCGGCAGCCTATTTCCCTTTCGCCTGGTTGACCCAACGGGTGGAGGATGAAATCGCCTTCGCTGACTGTGCGGAGGAGGATGACGATCCGTTTTACTGGCGAAGACTGATTTGGGAAACCCTCAGCGCCCTGGGAATGCTTAAGGTTTTAGAAGCTGAGTTTGAGGAGGAGGAGGACATTTTGCCCATTGAGGTGGACTGTGAGGACTCGCTGGAATGGGAAAACTGCATTGATGAGCTGGCTGATCGCATCTTTTGGGATCGCGACTGGCAGGTCACCTACAACCATCCTCAGTTGCTAGATGGCATTGAGGAGGAGTTTGCCAATCAAACGGGAATCTCTGAAGACTATGTTCAGAATCGTCTGCCTAAGGTGACACAGGCAGACGCCGATGCTGCGTTGCAGAAAATTTTACATTGGCAATGATATCTGTCCTTAGCACCCTTCGGGGAGCTTCCGGCGCGTTTTTGGGTGAGCATTGTTGATGCCTCAGGCCAGCAAAGACTCGCGCCAGCAACGCAGAACCGGGATGATTGAGGTAAAAACCCGGTTGGCTTGTCGCTCTGGGTTGCTGCCAAAAATAGGTTGATCGTGAAGAATAGCAGTGTATATGGGGATATGCCCCTCAGGAGTCGGCTAGAATCGCGGCTATTGGGGAGTTGGCGGGTTTGAGCGGGCGAAATGCGCCTTGAAGCCAGACCTATGAACCAGATTTTAGAGTTGTCTGTGAAGGAAAGGATGACCCCATGGGTGACGCCCCCACTCCGGTAGGCCTGGATGACTGGGTAGCTGATAGGTTATCGGAAATTGACCGTACAGTTGATGAGGTTGAGCAGGTTAAGGCTCTGTTTGATGCTGATGCGGTTGAACGGGTCAAGGCTCTGTTTGACTTGACCTCTGAGTTTCTGCCGTCCGCTTCGGATGTGTTCCATCAAGCCCTTGCCTCCGCTAACACCATTACTAATGACGAATACAAAGCCCAAGCTTTAATTGCGATCGCGCTCCGCTTGCCAGAATTTGACCCCGTCTTGTTGGAGCTTGCCCTCACCGCCGCGGACAAAATTCAGGACGACTACTCCAAAGCTCAGGCCTTAATTGCGATCGCGCCCCGCTTGCCGGAATCTGACCCCGTCTCGCTGGAGCGCGTCCTCACCGCCGTGGACAACATCCAGGATGACTACTCCAAAGCCCAAGCTTTAATTGCGATCGCGCCCCGCTTGCCAGAATCTGAGACAGCATTGCTGGAGCGCGCCCTCACCGTCGCGGACAAAATTCAGGATAACTCCTCCAAAGCCCAAGCCTTAAGCGCGATCGCGCCCCGCTTGCCGGAATCAGAACAAAAGGCTGTGCTGAAGCGTGCCCTCACCGCTGCGGACACCATTCAAGATAGCTTTTACAAATCCGAGGCTTTAAGTGCGATCGCGCCCCGCTTGCCGGAATCTAATCCCGTCTTGCTGGAGCGTGCCCTCACTGTCGCGGACAACATCCAGGATGACCGCAACAAAGCCGAGGCATTAATTGCGATCGCGCCCCGCTTGCCAGAATTTGACCCTGTCTTGCTGGAGTATGCCCTCACTGTCGCAGACACCATTCAGGATGATTACTCCAGAGTCCGGGCCTTAAGTGCGATCGCGCCCTGCTTGCCGGAGTCTGAACCCGTGCTACTGGAGCACGCCCTCACCGCTGCGGACAAAATTCAGGATGACCGCTACAAAGCCGAGGCATTAAGCGCGATCGCGCCCCGCTTACCAGAATCAAAACAACGGGCTGTGCTGAATGGTGCCCTCACCACCGTGGACACCATTCAAGATGACGAATCCAAAGCCCTGACTCTAATTGCGATCGCGCCCCGCTTGCCGGAATCTGATCCCGTCTTGCTGGAGCGCGCCCTCACTGTCGCGGACAACATCCAGGATGACCGCTACAAAGCCGAGGCATTAAGTGCGATCGCGCCCCGCTTGCCGGAATCAGAACAACGGGCTGTGCTGGAGCGTGCCCTCACCAATGCGGACAATGTTCAAGATGACGCCTTTGTCTCCAAAGCTCTGACTCTAATTGAGATCGCGCCCCGCTTGCCAGAATCTGAGACAGCATTGCTGGAGAGTGCTCTCACTGTCGCGGACAAAATTCAGAATGACCGCTACAAAGCCGAGGCATTAAGTACGATTGCGCACCGCTTGCCGGAATCTGACCCCGCGTTGCTGGAGCGTGCCCTCACTGCCGCAGGCAAAATTCAGAGTGACGAATACAAAGCGGTGGCTTTAAGCGCGATCGCACCCCGCTTGCCGGAATCTGACCCAGTGCTGCTGGAGCATGCCCTCGCCGCCGCGGACCAAATTCAGAATGACGAATACAAAGCCGAGGCCTTAATTGCGATTGCGCCCCGCTTGCTGGAATCTGACCCAGTGCTGCTGGAGCATGCCCTCACCACCGTGGGCAAAATTCAGGATAGCTTCTACAAAGTCCATGCATTAAGTGCGATCGCGCCTCGCTTGCCGGAATCTGACCCCGTTTTGCTGGAGCGCATCCTCACCGCCGTGGACAAAGTTCAGGATGGCTTCTCCAAAGCCGAGGTATTAAGTGCGGTCGCGCCCCGCTTGCCAGAATCTGACCCCGTCTTGCTAGAGCGAGCCCTCATCGCCGCGGACACCATTCAGGATGACTACTTCAAAGCCCAAGCTTTAGTTGCGATCGCGCCCCGCTTGCCAAAATCTGACCCCGTCTTGCTGAAGCGAGCCCTCACCACCGCGGATACCATTCAGGATGACTACTCCAGAGCCCAAGCATTAAGTGCGATCGCGCCCTGCTTGCCGGAATCTGAACAACGGGCTGTGCTGGAGAGCGCCCTCATTGCCGCGGACGCCATTACCCGTGACGATTACATAGCCCCGACTTTAAGAGTGATCGCGCCCCGCTTGCCCGAATCTGACCCCGTCTTGCTGGAGCGCGCCCTCACCGTCGCGAGCAAAATTCAGGATGGCTTCTACAAAGTCCAGGCATTAAGTGCGATCGCGCCCCGCTTGCCGGAATCTGACCCCGTCTTGCTGGGGCATGCCCTCACCATCGTGGACACTATTCAGGATGTCTACAACAGAGCCCGGGCATTAAGTGCGATCGCGCCTCGCTTGCCGGAATCTAACCTCATGTTGATGGAGCGCGCCCTCATCGCCGCAGACACCATTCAGGATGATTACTCCAAAGCCGTGGCTTTAAGTGCGATCGCGCCCCGCTTGCCGGAATCAGAACAACGAGCTGTGCTGGAGCGCGCCCTCACCACTGCGGACGAAATTCAGAGTGGCTTCTACAAAGCCGCAGCTTTAAGTGCGATCGCGCCCCGCTTATCCGAATCCGACCCTATGTTGCTGAAGCGCGCCCTCATCGCCGCAGACACCATTCAGAATGACGAATGCAAAGCCCAGGCCTTAAGTGCGATCGCGCCCCGCTTGCCCGAATCTGACTCCGTGTTGCTGGAGCGCGCCCTCATCGCCGCAGATAACATTCAGAATGCCGAATACAAAGCCCAGGCCTTAAGTGCGATTGCGCCTCAAATTAGTCAGAGCAATCTCAAAGCTTTTTTAGAAGCGACTTTTAGCCTGTCTAATGCGGCTGAGAGTCTTGCTTCCTCAGCCACTCGCCTCACCAAAGACTTTCTACAGCTTTACCCCAGCAACAAACACTCCACCGCCCTCAATATTGTCAAACACATCTCGGACGATGCCGATAAAACCAAATTTCTCAGCGCTCTTATTCCCTGTCTCGCCGTCGGCTTGCTGCCTAATGCCCTGCGCCTCACTCAAAAAACTTTTAAAGCTGATCGCTACCGCACCGAAACCATCAACAACCTGGTTACCTACCTACCCACAGATCAAACTCCAGAAGCGCTTAACCTCATTGACCAGTCCATTAAAAACCCTTACTACCAAACAGCAGCACTGGTAGAGCTCATTCCGCTTTTATCCATTGAGCACTTCAACGATGTTCTAGATTTGCTAGAAGCCAAAATTGCCTTGCCCCAATGCCGGGCCAGCATTTTACAGGCCATTGCCAAGGCCTTAACCACCTCAGAGCAAATGGATAAATTAACCTTAGTCACCTCAAAAGCTTATCCAGAGGTAGCACCAACTGAAGAGGATTTCCTCTCCGAATATCAACACCTGGTCGAGCGCGTCTTCAATCTTACTTACCAGCTAAAAGAGCCAAAACGAGACGACTTTTCTTACGAGCGGGCCACCTCCAGCATCTTCAGCCAACTTGCCCCTGTGCTCAAGCACCTAGCAGAGCCAGAGCAGACAAACGTATTAGCTGCTGTCAAATCGCTTGAAGACCCAGGCTATCAAGCAGCCATATTAATCGCCCTAGCCCCCCACTTCAAATACTTTGTCCAGACCTTCTTCACAACTTACATAGGCGACGATTACCGCAACCTACTCCGCATCAAAATTCAGCTTGCCAACATTGACTCACCCAATCCCCAAGATTTACGCCCCATTGCCGACCAACTCAACGACGACCAAACCCCCTACATCAAAAGCCCCTACCGCAACGCCGAGGTGTGGGTTGAAGTTGCCAGTCATCCTGCTGGCAAAAGCTACCAAACAAAAGCTCTCCGAGCCATTCAAGAGATCCAGAACAATGCCTACCTACAGACCCAATATTTGCAGCGCTTAATCCCTCACCTGGCTTATCAGCAACGCCTCGAAGTCGTCAACATCATTAACGTCATCAGCGACCCATACCACCAGGCCAGCGCTCGCGTTGCCCTGGCCCGCAAATTCCCCGAGTCTGAGTTCTTTGAACCTGCCCTTAATGATGCCTTGGCCCTCACGCCGAAAGATAAAGGCAATATTGATGAAGCTGAGGCTTTGTCTTTGTTACGCAAAGGCCAAGTTAAAACAATTGAGCAACTTAGCACCCTGGCCATCGACATGCCAGAACTGTTACCCAAAATCATTAAAATAGCCGAGTCTGATGATTCTGTCGCTACTCCAGACACCACGCAAGAGGAGAAGGAAAGTCAGGAGAGTAACCAACAGAACAACACCTTTCAAAAGAATATCCATCGCTACGGCATTCTTGTAGCCCTCGCGCCCCACCTTCCCATGCGCATCAACCGAGAAGTGAAGCGAACTTGGTGTCTCAGCAACACCATTACCGACAACCTCTGGGATCGCGCCTTATACCTCCTCGCCCGCAGCTACCGCGATGCCCTAACCGGCGGCAGCCTGCGCAACGAGTCGGCCCAAGACAAAGACTATCTCAACCTCCAAGATGAGATTAAAGCCCTCTCTCAATTGCTGCTCATGCGCGACCTGGAGCCGCCCATGGCCGTCGGCATCCTCGGTGGCTGGGGCGGCGGCAAGTCTTACATCATGCACCTCATGCAGGCGCAAATGACCGAAGTACGCAGCCGCAAAGTTGATCCAGCCCTCGAAGCATGGAACGCCGACCCCAACCACGAAAAGCTCTCTCCTTACGTCGGCCACATCTACCAAATCAAATTCGACGCCTGGACCTTTGCCAAGTCAGACCTCTGGGCCAGCCTCATGCAGACTATCTTCTTCGAGTTAGATCGCCAGATCTCCCTCGAACAGCAGCTTGCCAAAGCCCTATCTAGCGAAGAAAAATCTAAAGCTCAAGTGCTCTGTGAAGGCGGGAACTATTGGTCTGTCCTCAATGAAAGCAGCGACGAAGAGCGCAAGTGGATCCTTCAGAACGTTGTTCAAGATGAAGACCGCCGCAAATTATTAGAGGCCCAACCTTCCCAAGGAGGACTGTGGGAAATAATTGCTAAAGCCCAAGTAGAAGATCAGGTCAAACTTGAAGCTACCCAAAAACACCTAGAAAATAAACAAGCAGAACTAGCCGCTGAACGCCAACAAATACGCCAGAAAATTGCTATCCAATTTGAGCCCATCCTCAAAACTCAGCAAGATGAACGAGTTAAGTGGGCAGACGCTTTCTTTGGTACATCATTCATCTTGCTCAGGCAGCGAATTGGCCCACAACTCTTTAAGCAGCTCAATAAAACTATTTTTCAAGAGCTCTATGGCACCTCAGATTCCTTTGAGTCTGCCTTGTCAAGCACCAGCATTCTTGGTGATGCAACGAATATTTTGGGCCAATGGGCAGAGTTTGACGGTGCTAAAGTTTCTGCAAACTCTCAGCAACAACAACCTCAGCCTCTCCCCAAAGATCATGGTCTATGGGGGGAACTATATAGAACCCTAGAAAAAATAGCATCATCCAAACAAGCTCTTGCAGACCTGGAAAAACCACCTCAGCCTGAGAATGTAACGCCTGCGGCTAACGAGGCCCAGTCGTTGGCATCAGAAGAACCGTCAGAACAAAGCCTAGAGTCACCCCCTCAAGCAGCAGAAGCACATAGCACAGCAGAGTCACAAAAAGAAAAAACAAACTCTGACCAAAAAAAAGCCGATTTAGAACGGGAAATTGAGACACTTCTAGAGCAGGTTACATCGCTCCGGTTTAACATTCTCAATGTTGCCACTAACGTCGTCGAGAAAAACTCCTGGCGAATTCTATGGGCTACCGCCACCCGATGGATCAAAATTAATGCGATCCCACTATTATTAGTGCTTATTTTCACTCTATTGCCTCTTTTTCTACTCTTTCAGCTCAACATCGATGCCACTCAACCTGCCCGACAGCTAACTGTTAAATTGGGAGCTCTCATCGCCCCGGCCTTGCCAGCAGCAGCTATGCTGATAAACTTGCTCAAAAGCAGTACTGCTTGGTTTGAAGAATCTCGCTTGGCCTTGTCTGAATATGAAACCTCTATCACCCAGCAAAATCGCGATCGTGAAGACAGAATCAAAGCCAGTATTGATCAGGCTGTGGCTGACAATAAACATCTCCAGCAGTTAGAGCAGGAGGTTGGCGATCTGGAGCAGCAAGTCGAAGCCCAGAAAGCAGTGATACCTACCAACCTCTACGCTTCTCTGGCAGATTTCGTCTCAGGCCGGTTAGAAACCAACGACTACAAGCAGCGCCTAGGGCTGATGCATCAGGTCAAAGAAGACCTCTCTGACCTCAGCAAAAAACTGCTCCCCCCCAGCCACTACGATCCCAGATTCGCAACCCAGGTCAAGAACCTCAAACAAGCCTTCCCCCGAGGCCCGGCCCGCGTCGTCGTCTACATCGACGACCTTGATCGCTGCCCGCCTCGTCGCGTTGTGCAAGTGCTCGAAGCCGTCCAGCTCTTGGTCAAAACCCCGCTCTTCATCGCCGTTCTTGCCATCGACGAGCGTTACATAACCCGCGCCCTAGAGCAATTCTACAAAGGCGTCTTACTCCGTCACGGCAGCCCCTCTGGCACCGACTACCTCGAAAAAATCATCCAGCTCCCCTACCGGGTGCGCCCAATCATGGCCGACACGCTAGAGACCTACCTGCGCTCTCAGGTTGTCATCCAAGACAACGCCACTGGCGGCACTAAATTCAGCGAGTTTAGCCGTCAAGAGTTCAAGATGTTGGTCGATTGCTGCCAGCAGGTCGATCTATCTCCCCGTACCCTCAAGCGCCTCACCAACGTCTATAAACTATTCAAAATTGTTTGCCGCACCCGAGGCACGAAAACTACCCCCCAAGTGCAGCAAGCTATCTTAGCTCTACTGGCCCTCTCCGGGCGCTACCCCAACCTCATGCGCGGCGTCTTTGAAGCGATTGAAACTTGCTTTGAGGAACGGCGTGACAAGGCTGCAGCCGCAGCCATTGACATTAGGGCCAAAGCTAAAGCTAATTCTTATGCCAACGACTACAAGGTAGAACGCATTACCTTGCATTTGCAGTCCCCACTGAGAGACTTCTTCAAAAACTACCAACTGCCTGACCACGACCGATACCAGCAACTGGAGTTTGATAAACTTCTGCACGATGCCCTACGCACCGATATCCTGCCCCCGACGCTCACCCTCGAAGCCATGACTCACGAGATCTTCAATCTGATCCGCTCCTTCTCCTTCGTGGGCGAAATCGGCGAAGACCCCGACGACTATCGGTTTAGTAATCAGCCCTAGAGACTATAAATTACCTGCCGCTACTGGCAAAACTCCTGACTCGCAGCGGTTTAGAGCCTATGCCCACACCATACGACTTTACCCATCACGCTCACGTTTTTAAGTTTATCTGCCTCCATTAAAGAGAAACTCTCATAGGCAGTATTGTCACTCAATACCCTGATAGTCTTCTCAGCAACATATTGCAGGCGTTTAACCAAAATTCGGTCATCCAGCTTGAGTAGATAGATGCCATGGGTCACCGCCTCCAGATC
>PYER01000264.1 GCA_003017855.1 filamentous cyanobacterium CCT1 | reverse complement strand
TACCCACCCACTCATCCACTCCCCATGCCCCCTATACCCTCTCCCCAGACTCAGCAGCCCGCCGTTAAGCTGTACGACTTTCATCCGCCGATGGAGGATTTTCGCAGTGCGGTGCTGCGGGGGCTGAGCCTGCCCCAAAAACAGTTTTCGCCCCAGTTTCTCTACGACAAGCGGGGGTCTGAGCTATTCGACGCTATTTGTCAGCTGCCGGAGTACTATCTGACTCGCACTGAAATGGCGATTTTACGAGCCAACGCTAAGGAAATTGCTATGGCCCTCGACCACCGCGCCCTGGTGGAATTAGGCAGCGGCAGCAGCCAGAAAATTCGCATTTTGCTAGAAGCGGCCCCTCAGGTTAATACCTACGTGGGTGTTGATATTTCGCGTCAGCATTTGCAGGAGGCCTGTGCGGCGCTGGTGGATGATTTTGAAGGGCTGGAGGCGATCGCCGTCTGTGCCGACTACACCAAACCCTTGCCCCTGGGGACGATCCCTGAATTGCGCGATCGCCCCACCATTGGCTTTTTCCCCGGCTCCTCAATAGGCAACCTGGAACTTGCGGAGGTCATTGCCTTTCTCAAAACGGTGGCGGTGCTGGGCGACCTGATTGTTGGGGTAGACCTGAAGAAATCCCCGGCTATTCTCGAACCGGCTTACGACGATGCCCAGGGGGTATCAGCCGCCTTTGCGCTGAACGTGCTGACGCGCATCAACCGCGAACTGGGGGCCGACTTTGACCTGAGCCAGTTTGAGTATCGGGCGCACTATAACGAGAAAGCCGGGCGAATTGAGATGGCGATCGCCAGCCTGTGCGATCAAACCGTGCAATTGGGCGATGCCAAGATTTCCTTTAAAGCAGGCGAGACCCTGCGCACCGAGCACTCCTATAAGTACACCGTGGACGAGTTTCAGCTGCTGGCGATGGAGGCCGGGTTTCAGCCCGTACAGGTATGGACGGATACGGATCAGCTCTTCAGCCTCCACCACCTGAAGCAGATGTAGGGGTTAAAAGCGGGATTGCTAAGTACAGGTGTGAATCAAGAATTCAACATATCTCATAAGGGCAAACAACCGTTTGCCCCTACTTGCTAATTTCGATCGGGTAGTGCTCTAAATCGGTGCCCACCTTGACTAACCACCACAAAAGCCTTTGCTAGCGCGTCTTCCGAATACGTCGTAACGACACGGTTTAGCTCAGCATGCACATCCGCTAAGGTGGTAGGCAAGATGCGCAGATAAATAACTCCAGAGCCCAAGGCTTGAACAAAGACTAAATTGCCGTAATCGCGATCGCGAGTAATCAAAATTCGGTTTTGCGCCTGGGCTGTTTGCAGAACAGTCGCATCGCTAGCCCGCGATAGACCTAGCTCTGAAACTCGTACCAAGTCATGCCCTGATTCCTGCAAAAATCGTATCGTTTTGGCATAAACGTCTTGGTCTAACAAAAATCTCATGCAGAGACTGTCAACTGAATATCTTCAGCCGCAATCAGAGCAATGGCGTAGCGCAAACAAGCCTGAATATCTTCTACCGCTAACTCTGGATAGTAGTCTTTAGTAATTTCTGGAAACGGTAGCCCTTCGGCAACTAACTCCAGCACATTTTGTACTGTGATGCGAGTGCCCATCACACAGGGTTTGCCAAAGTGAACATTAGGATCAACTGCGATTCTATCCAGCATGACGTTCTTCTTTTCTGACATTACTAGAGTTATGATGAGTGATTTCAGATGTATGTTGTTCCAGCTAACGGCTTCTTCTTCGACCCGCGATCGCGCAACCAAAACGTCGTAGAAGTCTTCCCAGAGATCTCCCCATTTCTGAAGATCTAGCAGCACAGCTGTTTTTTCGCCGTTTTCGTCGATCAAAAACCGCACGCCATCCACGCCTTCGCCTCGTACTCAAGAACTCAACTGTTGCCCAAGTCGGTGGTTAACCTACATCAATGATGCCACGGCCTACAAAGCTGCGGTCTGCCCAACCGAGTAGCGATGAAAGCAAATGCCGTAGCCGCCCTGTAGCTCGGGGTTTCCCCAATGTGAGACGCTAGACACCAGTGTTATCTGGATTCGCCTCTTATGCAGGTTGCTTGGCAAGACGTAAAGCCCTACGAAGACATCATTTACCAGAAGGCCGATGGCATCGCCAAAATCACCATCAATCGGCCCCACAAGCGCAACGCCTTTCGCCCCAAAACCATTGTCGAGCTGTACGAAGCGTTCTCCAACGCCCGCGAGGACAGCCGCATCGGCGTAGTGCTGCTGACCGGAGCTGGCCCTCACACCGACGGCAAGTACGCCTTTTGCTCGGGCGGTGACCAGAGCGTGCGCGGCCACGGCGGCTATGTGGATGAGGGCGGCGTGCCCCGACTCAACGTGCTCGATTTGCAGCGGCTGATTCGATCGATGCCCAAGGTAGTGATTGCGCTGGTGGCGGGCTATGCGATCGGGGGTGGCCACGTGCTGCATGTGGTGTGCGACCTCACGATCGCGGCCGACAACGCCATCTTTGGCCAAACTGGACCCAAGGTGGGCAGCTTTGACGGCGGCTTTGGGGCCAGCTACCTGGCCCGCATAGTGGGCCAAAAGAAAGCTCGCGAAATTTGGTACCTGTGCCGCCAGTACAGCGCCCAGGATGCTCTGGATATGGGCATGGTCAACTGCGTGGTGCCCGTGGCGCAGCTCGAAGCCGAAGGGGTGCAGTGGGCGCAGGAAATTCTGCAAAAAAGCCCGATCGCCATTCGCTGCCTCAAGGCCGCCTTCAACGCCGACTGTGACGGCCAGGCGGGGCTGCAAGAGCTGGCGGGTAACGCTACTTTGCTCTACTACATGACTGAAGAAGGCGCCGAGGGCAAGCAGGCGTTTCTGGAGAAGCGGGAGCCTGATTTTCGGCAATATCCTTGGCTGCCGTAGGGGAGTGGATGAATGGGTGGATGGGTGGATGGGTGGATGGGATGGGAATCGTGTTATACTTGTACAAGTTTTTGGACAGGTTCTGATGCGAGTTGTTACCTTTAGCGAAGCCAGAAACAGGTTGAAAACCATTCTTGACCAGGTGGTGAACGATGCCGACTACACCGTGATCACGCGGCGAGACGCAGAGGATGCCGTTGTGATGTCGTTGGACTACTTCAACAGCCTGATGGAAACGGTTTATTTGCTCAAATCTCCCGCTAATGCTGCCCATTTGGAGCAGTCAATCGCCCAGTACCACCAGGGCCAAACCACAGAGCGCGACCTGCTCGATGAGTGATCGGCTGCTGGCGTGGACAGATGCCGCCTGGAAAGATTATCTCTACTGGCAGACCCAGGATAAAAAGACGTTGAAAAGGATCAATTCACTTATTCAGGCGACTAAAGCTCTCCCTTTTGAAGGCATTGGTAAACCAGAACCCCTTAAGGAGAATTTATCGGGCTTTTGGTCGCGTCGCATTGACGACACACACCGTCTGGTCTACGTGGTAGACGATCAATATTTGACGATCATTTCCTGTCGGTATCATTACTAGCCTTGGTAGCGGTTGGGCTAAGGTATTTTTGTTAACCCGAGATCTGCCAAAGGAACTAGCAAAACCCCGATATACGCGCGGCAAGCATTCTTTTTAGAGGTGGATGGTGCTCAGAGCAGTTGATCGAGATCTTTGGGTGGCTGAGCAGCCGCTGCGATACTTTGGCCTGAGTGTGGGCACCCGCATGACGGTGGTGAAACTGGCGGGCGATGACCTCGTCGTGATTTCGCCGATTCAGCTGAGCGATGGGCTGATGAACGATCTGGGTGAGTTAGGAACTGTCGCGCATATCATCGCGCCCAACCTGTATCACTACCTGTTTGCGGCTGATTTTAAGGCAGCGTACCCTGGCGCAACGTTTTGGGCCACATCGGCATTGCGGGGAAAAAAGCCGGAGCTGCCGATCGATCGCGCGATTTGCCACAGGCAAGACTTCGCCAACGTACCCGGTCCAGAAACCCCTTGGCCTGGCCTGGAATGCCTATTCTTTGATGGGTTCAAAACCCTTGCTCCGAGTGGCCCTGATCCTCTAGATGAATGGGTCTTCTTTCATGCCGCTAGCCGCACGCTGATTTTGACGGATACGGCCTTCTGCTTTGATGAAACCTTTCCGTGGCTGACGCAGCTGGTTACAAAAATTGGTGGCGGTTACAAAAGCCTCAGCCCATCGCTGCTGGAGCGTGTTGCGACGACTGATAAGGTAACGGTCAAAGGCGCGGTTGAGCAGATTTTGCGCTGGAATTTTGACCGAGTGATTGTGGCCCACGGCAGCATTGTCGATCGCAACGGCAAGGAGCAGTTCAAACAGGGGTATGAGCGGTTTCTAGGTTGTGCGCTTTAGAGACACTCGACAGCTATACCCCTCAGGTTAGACTGAGCAAAATCGTCATTCCCGTAGCCATGGGCATCTATCCGGTAGCAGTTACACCCATGCGGATTCTCGCCTGCGGGGACACCCCTTCACGGCAGATGACGATTTGTCGTCTCGGTGTTACCCTGCGAAAGGCCGTCGCAATGAATTGATAAAAATCTATGAATCCCCTGCTTGAGCGCATCGAGACCAGTCTGCTGGATTTGGTTGGGCAGTCTATTCAGCTTTTGCCTGGCCTGTTTTTGGGGCTGGTACTGGTGCTGATAACGTGGTACGCCGCTAAGGTGGCTCAGCGGGTGGTGGGCAAAATGATTCAGCGGCTGGTGCCCAGTCGATCGCTGCAGCTGCTGGCGGTACAAATTGCTCGCATTGGCACCTGGGTGGTGGGAATCATCATTGCGGCGGTGGTGGCCTTTCCTGACCTGCGGCTGGGCGACATTATTGGCCTTTTGGGTCTGGGTTCGGTGGCGATCGGTTTTGCCTTTCAAGACATTTTTAAGAACTTTTTGGCCGGTATTTTGCTGCTGGTAGAAGAGCCCTTTCGCCTGGGTGACCAGGTGATTATGAGCGACTACGAGGGCACCGTGGAGGCGATTAAGATTCGCTCGACCCAGTTACGCACCTATACCGGAGAACTGGTAGAAATTCCCAACTCGATCGTGTTTACCAATCCGGTGCGGGTGCTGACCGCCTATCGCAGCCGCCGCACCGATTTGGAGATTGGGGTTGACTACACTACGCCCTTGCCGATGGCTAAGCAGACCTTTCTCGATGTGGTCAACCGCATGGATGGGGTGCTCAATTCTCCTGAACCGGAGGTCGATGTGGTGGGCTTTGGCGATAGCTCGATTGATTTTAAGGTGCGCTACTGGACCACGCCGCAGATTGCCGAGGTGCGCCGGATTAAGTCGCAGGTGGCGATCGCCCTCAAGGCCGCCTGTGACGAGGCGGGTATCTCCATTCCCTACCCAATTCGCACGGTGCACATGTTTGATCAGACCGAGTTCAACGAAAGCCAGCGCCTGAGTAACGGCGCTGGGTCCGGGAATGCGTCTAAAGGTGAGGGTTAAGAGAAGGGGCGGTTTTGGGTTGCGGTGCTGGTGTGGGCTAGGAAGGGCAGCAGGGCGACGAGCCAGAGGGCGAGGGCGCTGTCGTAGGGCAGATTGAGGTTGAGCCAGATCCACAGGGCGATCGCCAGGCTAGGGGGCTGAGTCACTAGATCCACTAGCCTCAGCAGACCTAAAAATCCTTGTAGCAGCCGTAGAGCCTCGTAGGTCATGGCAACACCTGCCTTTGGGTAAAACAGCTCAACTCAAGTGAGCTTGGGGTGATACTCAGTAGCTTCAACCGCTCGCCAGCCGATCCCGCACGCGGGGCGACTTATTTCGCTGCAAGTCTGCTGTGTCACGCTATGGCAAACTCTATAGTGAAGGCAACCGGTGCATTGGCCTGGCAAACCGTTGTGGTATTGCCTTACCCGTAACCAATGCAACCATACAGTCTTCAAGAGTATCGATTTGATAGTAGAAGGCGCTCACCCATGGCCCGACGACCAACCACCGATGAAGGGATAGATCTGGCTCCTTACATAGACCACTCGCTGCTCAGCCCCATCGCAACGTCCGAGCAGGTGGCCCAGTGGTGCACCGAGGGCGATCGCTACGGGTTTGCGGCTGTTTGTATTGCGCCGTGTCATGTGGCGCAGGCGGTCGATCTGTTGCACAACAGCAGGGTCAAAGTCTGTACGGTGATTGGCTTCCCTACTGGGGCAACCACCTCGGCCACTAAGCTCTACGAGGCCCAGGAGGCCGCTGAGCAGGGAGCCGACGAACTCGATGTGGTGATTAATTTGAGTTGGCTCAAGGAAGGCAAAACCGAGGCCATTCACAGAGAAATTGCCACTATCTGCGAGGAAACTGGACTGCTGGTCAAAGCCATTCTCGAAACCGCCGTGCTCAGCCCGCCAGAAATTGCCCTGGCTGCCGACGTTTGTATGGATGCGGGGGCGGCCTTTCTCAAAACCAGCACCGGCTGGCAGGGCGGGGCCACCGTCGAGGTGGTGCGCCAGCTGTGGGAGATTACCCAGGGGCGAGTGGGCATCAAGGCCTCAGGCGGCATTGGTACAGCTGCCCAGGCAGTAGCACTGGTGCAGGAGGGGGCCACCCGACTGGGCACCTCGCGGGGCGTCGATCTGGTGCGGCAGCAGCAGCAGGAACCAACCGGGCAGCTGTCTTGAACTACTAATATTTGGTGATCAAATTTAGGGTGAGGGCAATGAGACCGATCAGGGTCAGTAGCCCCAGCGATCGCCGAAAGTAGTTGACCCCAGCAAACAGCTCTTGCCAGGCCCAGGTGTACCAGGTGCCAAAGGCGATCAGCGTCATGACGGTTTGCAGACTGCTGGTCGGGAGAATCGCCTGCAGGAGGGTCGCTGTCACGGCCACGATGGCCGGTAAGTTGGGCTTTTGACCAATGACAATATTGCCTTCAGAATCGCGGAAGATGCGATCGAACCAGGAGGGCTGTGAGGTTTCGTAGTTGCGGTCTGCAGGAGAGGTCATTTGTTCAAATTACGATACTGCTGACGGTTAATCTAATCCTGCGCTCCCAGGCTATGCCTATATCAGACGCTAGATTTAGCCCCTATACCCATTGTCAAGCTGAACAGAACTACTAAGGACTCGCAGCGGGCAAGTGGGACCCTTTTCAAGGATTCCACTTGCTCAAAAACTCAATGTTACTCTGCATATCTTTCGCGGTTTTGACCGCCTTTAGCGCTAAAACTCTACGCACTAGCTCCCCAACTCTGTAGCGCTGTTGGGGAGCTAGAAGAATTCCTGCGTGAGTTAAACCCTGCTTAACTAGCTGAGTGTGTAGCTGATAAAAATCTTTAGTGTTGAAGCTGAAAAGGACTCTTTTGTTTTGTTTGACCCAATCAAGCTGTTCGCTATCTGAACGGTGCAACATGCCAACTTCTGCAACAGTCAGAACGTCTATATTGTGCGATCGCAAAGCCCGAACAAAGTCTTCATCAATAGCATCTTCGTCAAGATACAGCGTGATTCTGTCCATTTAAGGTTAGCTGTCGCGACCATGTAATGCCGCTAAATGATCGTATTCAGCCTCTTCTGCGGCTAAATCTGCCTCGATTTGTGCTTGGTTAAGATGGTAATAAGCTAGGGCTGCATAAATTTGGGCAAGACTTAGGTGGCTCATACGACGGGCAATTTCTTCGGCATTGACGTGTTGCTTATAAAGTGCCGCTATGCGCCTGACGGAAGTTCTTGTACCCGCAACCATAGGTCGTCCACCCCCAATCTCTGGGCTACACGATACAAGTGTACCGATATCAGTGATTGTTGGCATAGCGCTGAGGCTGTAATGATTGTCTCTAGTGTACTTGTACCTTCCCTGAGTTAGCCGTAGCCGCCCATAATGAGCAACACCGGAGCACTGCTTGCCTGCAACTGGCTAATTAACCGCCAAATCTATGGGTTGGTAGCCCCGGTGCGGGGGCCGCGATCGCAAACACATCGCCCGAGTAAAATGCCTGCTGAATCTCCTTTTGGCTCAGCCCCACCGAGGCCGTGGTGACGTAGAGCGTCGACAGGTTGGGACCGCCAAAGGTGGGGCAGGTTGGGCGCGGCACGGGCAGCTTGACCCGACCCAGGGCTTCTCCTGTGGGGCTAAAGCAGGCCACGCACCACCCGTCCCACAGCGATGTCCAAATATTGCCCTCGGCATCGATGGTTAGGCCATCGGGCTCAATCGCCTCGTCGTCCAGTTCAACGGCAACGGTGCGATCGCTAATCTCCCCGGTGGTGCCATCAAAGCGGTAGGCAAATATTTTGCGCTGGGGCGAGTCGGTCAAATAAAAGGTGCCGCCGTCGGGGCTCCAGCCCAATCCGTTGGAAATCGTCAGATCAGTGACCATCGTGCGCATTGAGCCGTCGGGATCGTAGCGGTAGAGGGCGGCGTGGCCAGGGTTTTCGGGGCTCATCGAGCCAATCCAGAAGCGCCCCTGGGGGTCGCACTTGCCGTCGTTAAAGCGGGTGCCGGGGGCGTCAAATTCAACAGTGTGAAGGGTTTCGACTGCGCCAGAGCTGAGGTCGAGGCTGGCAATGCGATTGCCCATTGCCACCAGCAGACGGTTGTCTTTCATTAGGGCCATGGCGCTGCCCATGTCGCCCACATCCCAGTGGCAGTCGTCGCCGCTGCTCGGCTCAAACACGTGGACGCGGTGGTTGAGAATATCGACCCAGTAGAGCACCTGCTGGTCGCCATCCCAAAGTGGACCTTCGCCCAGCCGGGCGCGGGCGTTGAGCACGTTTTGGGCAGATAGCTCAGGCAGAGTAGCAGGGGGCATAGCTCAAATATCAGGGTTGTTTACAGCAGGGTCTCACAGCGTGACCAGCGACATGCCTATCTAAAGGTAGAGGCCACCTTTAGTAGCAGTACCACAGACGCATTAAGCGAATGTCAAGGTTTAATGTTTCAGCCGTAAGCCATTCCTGCAACCCTGACCTTTACACCTCATCCTTCTAAAGCCCCGCCGCCTGCCGAATTTCCTCTGTAAACTCAATCTGCTCCGGGCTAAACCCCGCTTGCTCCCTGTCTCTTATACACATCT
>PYER01000263.1 GCA_003017855.1 filamentous cyanobacterium CCT1 | reverse complement strand
CTGCCTAAAAATCTTCGAGACTAATAAGACAGTCGTGGTCCTAGGGATTTGACGGAAATGGAACAGAAATCAACAGTCGTGATTACAGGAGCGTCCTCCGGAGTTGGCTTAAACGCTGCGAAGGCGCTAGTCGATAAAGGCTGGCACGTGGTGATGGCCTGTCGCAATCTGGATAAGACCCGCCGCGCCGCCCGAGAGGTGGGCCTGGCCGAAGGCAGCTACAGCATTATTCATCTGGACTTAGCTTCCCTGGCCAGTGTGCGCCGCTTTGTCGAAGAGTTTCGGGCCACCGGACGCACCCTGGAAGCTCTAGTGTGCAACGCCGCCGTTTATCTGCCCCTAGAAAAAGAGCCCCTGCGTAGCCAAGACGGCTATGAGCTGAGCGTCGCCACCAATCATCTGGGCCACTTTCTGCTGTGCAACCTGATGCTGGAGGATCTCCAGGCGTCTCCTGCCGCCGACAAGCGGCTAGTCATCTTGGGTACGGTTACCGCCAACCCGAAGGAACTGGGCGGCAAGATTCCCATTCCCGCGCCCCCCGATCTGGGGAACCTAGAGGGGTTTGAGCAGGGCTTCAAGGCTCCCATCTCTATGATCAACGGTAAAAAGTTCAAGTCGGGCAAGGCCTACAAGGACAGCAAGCTCTGCAACGTGCTCACCATGCGCGAGCTGCACCGCCGCTACCACGACGAAACCGGCATCACCTTTAGTTCGCTGTACCCCGGCTGCGTGGCCGACACGCCCCTGTTCCGCAACCACTTCAAGGCGTTCCAGACCATCTTCCCCTGGTTCCAAAAGAACGTTACGGGTGGCTACGTGACCCAGAAGCTGGCGGGCGAGCGGGTAGCCGATGTAGTCACCGACACCGAACTCAAGGAGTCGGGCATGTACTGGAGCTGGGGCAACCGCCAAAAGCCCGGTCGCCGCTCCTTTGCCCAGGAAGTCTCGAACGAAGCCCAGGACGACGCCAAGGCTCGCAAGCTGTGGACCCTCAGCGCCCGACTGGTGGGGCTAGATAACGAAACGGCGCAGAACGTGCCCGCTACTGCCGGTTCCGTCTAAACAAGCCCCGGTGCCCGTAAGGTTGGGTCTGTTTTTCCTAGAAGCAACAGACCCAACCTCAGCCCTGTTGATAGCCCCATCCCTGGGGTTCCTCAATAGGGGCTGAGTCAGAGCGGTCTTCAGGGGGGCGAATGCCGGATTTGTCCAGCAGTCTTACCGTACTGGCCTGGGGGCCATCGATGCCCTCGGAGAGAAAGTACTGAACGCCAGCCCCTACGGTGAGACGGTCGAAGTCATCGTGCAAAACGCTGTTGCTGTGAAAGTAGATTTCTTGCCCGTCCAGGCTTTTTAGAAAGCCATAGCCTTGGGAAGGAAATAGCTTGCTGACAATACCACCGACCACCTGTTCAGGATGGCTCTTGGTGTGGTTTTGCTGTTTTTCGGTCAGTTCTTTGAGCTGACGGCGAGCCGCGTCAAAAACGTCGCGAATGACGGTTTCTAGAGAGTCGTACTGCACACCCTCACCGGGATTTTTAGCCACCGCAATTTCGTGGCCGGGAGGCACGGTTAAATCGAGCCGTACGCGGTAGGGTGACCCGTGGCTGGGGTGAGTGTGGGCTCGTTCGACAGCAATGTGGCACCCCATGATGTGATCGCACACATCTTCCAACTTATCTACTTTAGAGCGAATTAGCGCTTCCAAAGCAGGGGTTTTGTCGACATCGCGATACGTGATATCTAATGGAATTTGCATAACAAACGGTTGATAGCGAAACGTGACAGTAGCCCTCACTTGCCGCAAATCAAGTGTTAATCAATGCGTCAAAGGGGCTAAAAACACCCGTTGATGGGCGCAGTAAGCTCAAATCTGCAGGCTGCTGCGAAAAGAATGACTGATCAAAAAGCGTCAGCAGATCAAGTAAGCGATCGCAGCGATCGCCTCAGACTGAGTAGCTATACAGTTGATTTAAACTAACGATTTTTAAGTGGTTATACCCTCGCCCAGGGGGTGGATATAGCTGTGTCCCCACACAATTAACGGCTGCAATACATCAAGCCCGCGCTCGATAGCGGCCCAGAGCCATCAGCGGAAAATGGTGGCGGTACAGGTGATAGCGAATGTAGAAGTGGCGCGGAAAGCCGGTGCCGGTAAACTCCTGCTCGTCCCAGGTTCCCTTGGGGGTCTGAGTCTCAAGCAGATAGCGAATGCCCTTTTGGATAGCCAACTCGGCAGCGGCTCCAGAACTACCCACATCGAGCAGCCCCAGCAGCGCCCAGGCGGTTTGAGACGGTGTGCTCGGCCCCTGGCCCTTGAGGGCGGGATCGTCGTAGCTGCGGCAGGTTTCGCCCCAGCCGCCGTCGGGGTTTTGGCAGCCAATCAGCCAGTTTACTCCGCGCGCGATTGCCCCACGTGCACGTTCGGGGGCAATCAACGCCAGGGCCGACAGCGCCCCGCTGGTGCCATAGAGGTAGTTTACGCCCCAGCGGCCAAACCAGCTGCCGTCGGGCTCCTGCTCATTGAGCAGAAAGGCCAGGCCTCTTTCGAGTCGCTGAGCGGTGAGATCGCTAGCGTATCGGGCCGCCAGGTCGGGTTCGCGGCTGAGGCGACCGTGCATCTCCAGCACTCGGGCGGTGATGTCGGCGGTGCTGGGGTCAATCATCGCTTTGAGATCGCCGTAGGGTACAGCGTTGATCCAGTCCTGGTCGTTGTCGATGTCGAAGGCGGCCCAGCCCCCGGTTTTGCACTGCATAGTGGCGACCCAGCGCACGGCTCGGGCGATCGCCTCACGCTTCAGCGCTTCGTCAGGCAGGGCGACATCCTGTAGCGCCATCGCCACCACCGCCGTATCGTCCACATCGGGGTAGAAGCGGTTGTCAAACTCAAACGCCCAGCCCCCTGGCTGGCCCTGGGGATTTTTGACGATCCAGTCGCCGTAGTCGAGAATTTGCTTTTCCAGCAGCCACTGGCCCGCCCGCACCAGGCTGGGGTGGTCGGGGGCCAGGCCCGAATCGGTCAGCGATCGCATCCCCAGCGCCGTATCCCACACGGGGGAGACGCAGGCTTGCACCCAGTAGGTATCCTCGGTTTCTACCGCAAAGTTGTCGATCGCCCGCAGACCGCGCCGCACCACCGGATCATTGACGTCGTAGCCGAGGCAGCGCAGGGCCAGCATCGAGTTCAGCATGGCGGGGATAATGCCGCCCCAGTCGCCGGTCGCCTCCTGCCGTTCCAAAATCCACTGCTCGGCTTTGCGCAGCCCCTCATCGCGAAACGGGGTGAAGTTGATCGATTCGGCAAACTTAAACGCGCCATCCAACCAGACAAAGATGTCGCTCCAGTCGCCGGCTTTCGGCAGTTCCCAGCGCACGTTGGCAATGCCCTCGGCGTAAAGTTCGTCCAGATTAACGGCAGGATCAATTTTGTAGACCGGCTTCTGGTCAAAGACAATCAGCAGCGGCACGGTGCTACCCCGCGCCCAGCTCGACAGCTCATAGATAGTAAAGGGCGACGGCGACTCCAGCAGCATGATCCAAGCGGGCAGCGAGGGCAGGCCGCGCCAGTCGTAGCAGCCGATCAGCGCCAGGTGCAGCTTGGTGAAAATGCGGGTTTTGCTGATGCCGCCGCGCTGGAGAATGAAATCCTTCGCCTTCAGCAAGGCCGGATCGCTGGCGGGCACGTCAAGAACTCTCAGGGCCATATACGCTTCGACGGAGGTGCTGAGGTCGCCGCCGTCGCCGTAGAACAGCTCCCAACCGCCGTGGTCGCGCTGGTGCGATCGCAAATAGTGCTCTGCCTTAGCCAGGGGACGCGCACCGTCAGTGCCCCAAATTTTGTGCAGCAGAATGATTTCGGCAGTAATAGTGACGTTCGACTCTAGCTCGGCCCACCAGTAACCGTCGGGGTACTGCAGAGCCAGCAGATAGTTTTGCGCGGCGGCAATTGCCCGATCTACCCCGGCTACCTGCTGCGGTTCTTGAGTCTGCATGGCCACCCCTCACATTCTGAACGCTGCGATCATTGAGGCAGCATAATGCAAATGCTCCCGCCAAGGAAAGATAGCCGCAACGGACGGCGTGAATCTAACAGAATTTGGCAGTGGCGATCGCGTCTAGCAACTGATTTATGATGCGTAAGAATTAACCGCAGGCAATGGCGATGGCAATCTTGGCGTTGAGTTTGACGAGTCTGGCCCTCCTGATTTGGATTGGGATGCTGTTGTTTTGGGGCCAGTTTTGGCGGGCTGACCAGCGGCTGGATGCTGCAAGCACGATTACTCTGGCCACGTGGCCCATAGTGGCGGTGGTGATTCCGGCCCGCAATGAGGCAGAGCTGATTGGGGTGGCAGTGCGATCGCACCTCACCCAGACCTACCCCGGCAGCCTGTCCGTGGTGCTGGTGGATGATCAGAGCAGCGACGGGACGGCAGCGGTAGCGAAGGAAGCGGCGATCGCGGTAAACCAGCGCGATCGCCTGACAATCCTTTCAGGGACAGCCCTCCCCGCTGGTTGGACGGGCAAGCTCTGGGCAATGGAGCAGGGCTTACGTTACCTGGCGTCGCAGTCCGCCCCACCTAACTACGTGCTGTTCACCGATGCTGATATTGAGCATGATGCCGCCAGCCTTCAGCAGTTGGTGACAAAAGCCGAATGCGATCGCCTCGATCTGGTATCGCTAATGGTGCAGCTCCGCTGTGAGAGCGTCTGGGAACGGCTGCTGATTCCGGCGTTTATTTTCTTTTTTCAAATGCTCTACCCCTTCCCCTGGGTGAACAATCCCCAAAAACGCACCGCAGCGGCGGCGGGGGGATGCGCTCTGATCCGCTTTAGCGCCCTACAGCGGATCAACGGTCTTCAGGCCATTCGACAAGCTCTAATCGACGACTGTGCCCTGGGGGCGGCGGTCAAGGCCAACGGCCCGATCTGGCTCGGCCTCAGCACCACCATTCACAGCCTGCGCCCCTACCCTGACTTGCACAGCATCTGGAACATGGTTGTCCGCAGCGCCTACACGCAGCTCAACTACTCGCCCTGGCTGCTGGTCGGCACGGTGCTGGGCATGCTGCTGGTCTACCTGGTCTCGCCTCTGGGCGTGGTGTTGGGGCTAGTTTGGGGTGCTCCCGCTCTGATGTGGACTGGGCTGGCTAGCTGGCTGCTGATGGCCCTGGCCTACTGGCCAACGCTGCGGCTCTACGGCGGCAACCCTCTGCTGACCCTGGCGCTACCGCTGATTGCTCTGCTCTACACGTTGATGACGCTTGACTCGGGTCGGCGACACTGGGCGGGGCAGGGCGGTGCCTGGAAAGGGCGGGTCTACAGTGATATAGGGTAGGGACTCTCCCAAACAGCGCCCTTATACTGGTAACGATAGGGCGATTAGGTGAGCTTGCGATGAAAACCCTCGCTAAATGGTCTGTAAACGACTATCACCGAATGATCCAGGCGGGCATTCTGCAGGCGCGCCGGGTCGAGTTGCTGAGGGGAGAGATCATTGAGATGAGTCCAGAAACTCCCATCCACTACACGACCGCAAAACAGGGGGCAAAATATCTAGAAACACTGCTGGCAGGTAAGGCCGAGGTTCGCTTCAACGGCCCTATTACCCTGGCAGATTCTGAGCCAGAGCCAGATATTGCTATTGTTCGCCTGCCCGAATCGACCTACCGCGATCGCCATCCCCACCCTAAAGATATTTTTTGGCTGGTCGAAGTTGCTCAAACGAGCCTGAAGCAAGATTTGAACGTCAAAGCCGCAATTTATGCCGCCGCCGCAATTTCCGAATATTGGGTTGTGAGTTTAGCGACAATGCAAGTCACGATATTCAAGCAACCCGTAGCAGGCCAATACACGCAGCAAATGACCGTGCAAGACGGCAACATTACTCCCCTGGCTTTTGACAATGTTGCCGTTTCCGTCAAACGATTGCTCGCCCAAACAAGCGGTTGATTAATTTGTTAGACGGCTTCGAAGGAGGATTTTGAGTTTTGTAAAGGCTAATGGAAACACAGTTTAACCTTGATCTGGTGTGGGGCGGGTACCATGCATCAATCTCATCTGATGACGGTCAAGTATCTGTATTCCGTATGCTTGACTTCAACCGTGATGCTTATCATGCAGCTTTATTCGCCGAAAAATTCACTGGCACACCAACTCTAGAACAATTGAGAGACTTGTTTCCCTCTATTGGTCATGTTCCAATCGATGCTCGATCATTACTGCTCAATGATGACTTACAGATGATTGCCCGTAAAGAATTGTCTCGCTCCGATCTGGAGGGCTATATTTACTATCTTGAGGCTCATGAAGTGCCTCAAGAAGAAATTAATGATTTGATCGAAAGAATTCTGGGCTTTAGTCGAAATGAGCCACCGCTACACCTTTGTCTGGAAATAATCGAGGATCAACTAGTAATCTCTGAACGAGAATAAGATTCAGAGGCGGATGATTTCGATTGTGCACCGCGATCGCTGAAAACAGACATCAAATTCTCGAAAGAAGTTCGTTTGCCCAAGAATCAAGGGTATCTGAGAAGCTTGTGTCCAAGCAAATGCTAGGCGAACGGGTTCTAGAGTCCCAAGCTGAACGTACACAAATAATCCTCGTGCTTCAACCGTCGCCAGATTTCCAGCTAATGGCAAGCGAACAGTTTGTTCCTCCCAAATTGCCCCTAATTGAAACCCAATGTTATAAGGCAATAGATTGACCGTAGACCCAGTATCTAACAATGCATTCACGGAGACAGAAAAGTCGGCATGACTCAGAGCAATAGGAATCGTCGGTAATGCTTCATCGGCAGAAAAAGGAAACTCGATCGTACTAGACATGGGTAGATGCCTCTCGGTCATCCTGAATCATCTGCATCAGAATATCTGCGGCTTCTGTTGCGTCGTAGGGTGACCAAACTGGATACTCTGATGCAGAAAAGATGAGTTGTAGTTCAGCGTCTGGGATTTGTACTGCTAAAAGTTTGAAGAGTGATAATTTGTCTGACTGGCTCAGATTGTTCACTAAAGGAATTAACTCAGCAAGAGACATAGTTTAATCCCCAAGTCATACGAGAATACATTGATCATAAGCGATCGGTGAAATATGGTCTAACAATCCTGTTGTACATCGACCGCCGAGAGCCTGTTTGTAAGCGTTTGAGGTTATCTGAGGCTGGTCAATGGGTTCTTTGGGAGAGAGATCATTGATCTGATTTGAAAAGCATCAGCGTGATCTGCTCAAGAGTTCTGAGCGCCTGAAGAGAGCCGCTGATGAAATTTAGAGCCGCGATCGGGCGTTTCAAGAAGCTGCGGGCGAGGGTGTCGGCGCGAAGGCTGCCATCTGAGCCGATCGCCCCGGCAAGATCCGGCAAATCGCGGCTACAGTCGTCGCTGATTACCCGCAGAATGGCGACCTTGGCCTGGGGCATAGCTTCCAACAGCACGGCGCTTTCCATATCCACTACATTGGCCCGGTAGCGATCGCCTAGCCGCCGCTTTTCTGCCACTGTCGTAATCACGCGATCGCACATCACCCCCGTCCCCATGGGAACCTTAAGCCACTGGGCCAGGGATTCAGTAAGGGCGCGATCGCACTGGAATCCATCCCCTCCAGCCGCATTCCATACCGACTCCAGCAGAATAGCGTCGCCAATCTGGTGTTGAGGCGACAGGCTGCCGCCCAGGCCCATCAGCAAGATCTCCTGGTCGGCATAGCGCGATCGGCCTTCCCAGCTCTCCAAAAAGGCGCGAAACGCCGCTGGCCCCGCCGGAATGGAGATTACCGAGGGAGCTTCGGGAACCGCTTTGATACCGCGCATCACCGCCTGATATTCGGCCCCGGCCGGTACGAGAATCACCTGAATTGCCATCAGGTCGACCGCCTGGTGAGCCAACCCCAGCCATCTTCTAGCAGGGTGTAGAGCACCGGCACCACCAGCAGACTCAGCAGCGTTGAGGTCAGCAGTCCGCCGATGATCGCCACCGCCATCGGCTGCCGCAGTTCAGCGCCTGCCCCCAGACCGATCGCGATCGGCACCATGCCCAGCACTGTCGAAGCGGTGGTCATGAGAATGGGCCGCAGCCGCACCAGGCCCGTTTTCATAATCGCGTCGGTGCGCTTGAGCCCGGCGCGGCGCAGCTGGTTGATGTAGTCCATCAGCAAAATCGCGTTTTTATCGAGCAGGCCCAGCAAAAACAGCAGGCCCAGCAGCGAGACAATGCCAAAGTCGCTGCGGGTAATCAGCAGCGCCAGCATGGCCCCCACAATCGAGAGCGGCAGCGATAGGCCCACCACCGCCGGTTCGAGCAGCCGCCCAAAGGGCACCAGCAGCACCAGCATCATGCAGATCACGGCCAAAACTAAAATGCGGCCAAAGCTGCCCAGCACCTCACCGGCTCTGGCTGAGTCGCCCCCCAGGTCGATGCGCACCCCGGCTGGCACCACAGATTCGGCGATCGCCACCATCAGCGCGTAAACCGCCAGCATTTGCGTGCCCCCCGCCAGCAGCACGGGCCGGGTGCGGCTCGCTGCCAGGGCCAACCCCGCCACCACCGGCTGCATCGGGTCGCCCACCGCCGCCACCACATCTAGGGGATGGAGCTGCGACAGCCCCGCTCGGGATAATCCCTTGGTAACTAACGCCTGCTTTTGGCTATGGTTACAGGTGGGATGACTGCTGTTAACTCGCTCCGCTGCATCCACCCCCAGCCCAGTCAAAACCCCTAGGGCTGTAGTCGTGCCCCCCACCACACACTCTGCCAGCAGCAGATAGTCGCTCTCAGCTCTCAGCAATTCCCCTTGCTCTAACCCTTGCTGCCAGAGGTGACGAACCACATCTAACGGCAAGGCCGCCCCGGTGCTTAAACATTGCGCCGGCTTACCCCCCAGATCCAGGTGAGGGACGGTCGGCGGCTGGGGCAACCCAGCATTGAGAACGACGAGGGGAATCCCCTGCTCTGCAATTACTGCTTTAGAGATCAGCGCCGGAGAAGCCCCAGCCTGAAGCGGTGGCAGGGGATACTTTGGGGCTGGCATGAGGCCATTGACCATAAATTCGGCATCGGCCAGGGCCGTATAGCGGCGATCGCGCGGTGTCGCCCCCGCCGCCGAAATCCCTTCCACTAGCCCCGTC
>PYER01000026.1 GCA_003017855.1 filamentous cyanobacterium CCT1 | reverse complement strand
GCGCTGGCTCAGACCAGCCCCAGCGCCGCGCTCCAGCCGCCAGGGGCTGGTCTGAGCCAGCGCTGATGCAGCAGATTTTCGATCAGCGCCCCGTGCAAATATACGCCGCTGGCGGGCGGGTCGGTGTCAAAGGGGGTAACCCAATCGTCGAGGCCCAGGGCAGTTGCCCCAATCAGCACCACTTTGCCTTCAAATGCCTGGGGTGAAACCCGTCCTTCGAGCACATCAACAAACGCGTAGGTAGGCATGGCGGCGGCTGAACCGGGCCAGTTGACCCACAGGGGGCGATCGAGCGGCGGCGGCGGCACGGTCTGCTGGGTTAGGCTGAGGGCTTCTGCGGTGGCGATCGCTAGGGCGGGCTGTCCCCCCACCAGGGGCTCAACGCTGTGCAGGTAGCCGCCCTGGTGCTGCTGCAAAATGTGGCCGCTGGTCAGCGCCGCCGTGGCCAGAGTGGAGTTTGGCCCCAGGGGCTGCCCGTCGCGATCCCAGGCCGAGGCCAGAATGACGGCAGGGTAAGCGGCGATCGCCTCGGCGAACACCTCGTCGTCGGGGCTGCTGTCGCTGAACAGCAGGTCAAACACAATCACCCGGGGCGGGGCCGCCTGCAGCTGTTGCAGTAGCTCCGCATAGCGCCGTCGCGGCCAGGGGAAAGCTCCCAGGGCATCCAGACTGGGGGCATCAATGGCAATCAGCACGACCTGATCGCTCCAGGAGTGCTGGCCGCGCAGGCGAAACCGCAGCCGGTACTCGGCCTGCACCAGGGGCAAAAGCAGGCCCAGCTCGCTGGCGCTGAGCACGATCAGGCAGGCAAAGCCCAGGGTTAACAGCGATTCTAGCCCTCGCCAAAATGCGCTAGAGGAGGTAAATTGCATGGGTTTCCTGGCGGCCAAGGGGAGTAATCACTACAACCTCGACTCGCAATCGGGCCGTCGCCAGGCGGGTGAGGCGAAATTCGCCCTGGCGATCGACGGTCTGTGGGGCTCCATCCACAAACACGGTGTTGACCGGGTCAACTCGACCCGTCAGTGTGACATAGCGGGTGTTGTTCTCAAAGAACACCCGCCGCTCATACTCCAGTCCTGGGTCATCCCGCAGGGGCACGGGCTGGGTGGGCGGTTCGCCTGGCCAGATCAGGTTTTGAAACCCCGCTGGCACGGCCACGGTTTCACCGACGGCTGTCGTGTCTACGGCTCCGGTCAGAGTGGCAATGCCGGTTTTACCGTCTTCCTGCACGCTGACGCCAAATTCGGTGCCGCGCACACCGCTAATGCCGGCCGGGGTTTCAATTTCAAACTGCGACCCCTGGTTAGTAAAGCGCCGCAGCCGGGTGCGCACCTGCCCGCGCGGCACGCTGAGGTGGGTAATGCGCCCACCGTCGGCAGCCATTTCCAGGGTGCGAATGCGCAGCTCGGTGCGCTCAGAAACATCTAAAAAACCCACGTCGGTATCGACCTCCAGTACCGCCGCCGATCGCGTACCCGTGCGCAGGCCGTCGCCGACCGCATCGAGGCGATCGCCCACCGCAGCTGGGGCAGAACCGCTAGGGCGCAGCACCATGACCTCCCCCTGCCTCTGGCGCAGCGACAGCCCTCGCTCGACCCGCACGGGCAGAGCATAGACCGCAAATGCCACAGACAGCGCCGTAACCGTGCTGATACTCGTCAAAACTAACCACCGCTGCCGTCGGTGACGCGGCTTTCGAGCATGGGCCACTGGCTGCGGAAGGGGTTTGATCATGTGTATTTTTTACCACGATCTTCGTCCCGAAAAGTTGCCCCGTACCGTAGTTCTTGAGGCCAGATAGGCGCTGTTAGCGATCGGGGCTCGATTACTCAATCCATTGAGAGATCTGATGGTTGATATAGCTTGACTATCATAGCCATCTGATTCGAGCGCAATGGCCTCAGGGAAGTCGCCATGTAGCAATTGTGGCGCTGACGGCGGTTAAATTACCTATGCTCCCCCTGACGCTGGCATCGAGCAGCACCCTTGGGTAAAAAATTGGTCATGCCCTCAAGAAACTCCGATGCTTGAGCCGGCCAGCGCGCTCTCGCCGCCGCCGCCTATCCCTGGCGCAGCAGCGAACCTGTCTGGGCCGAGGCCACCACCTGGCTATACCAGGCATTGGCCAGCTTTTCGGTAAACTGAGCCGACTGCACCCAGTGCATGACCAGCTGCTCCCGCAGTTGCTCAGACAGGTGAGGGTAGTGGGCCTCAATCCAGTCAGTTTTAAAGGCAATCCAGCTCATCACAATCTCGGGCGTGACTTCGGGATGAAACTGCAAACCATAGGTGTGGCTCCCCAGGCGAAACGCCTGATTGGCGCAGACCTCATTGGTCAGCAGCAGCCTAGCCCCGGCGGGCAAATCGAAGGAGTCGAAGTGCCACTGCATCATCGGCATGCCAGGTGGGTAATCCTGAATCCAGGGCTCTGTGGCCTCCGCTACCGGGAACAGGGGCGTGAAACCCAGCTCCGGTATTTCGTTTTGGTAGACGCGACCGCCGAAGGCCCGAGCAATCAGCTGCGCACCCAGACAAATGCCCAGAACCGGCTTGCCCTGGCTGTGAAAGTCCCGAATGAGCGCCACTACCCGCGCCAGGTGCGGAAAGGCTTCATCTTCGCAAGCGTTCATGGGGCCACCCAGCACAATCAAGCCGTCGTAGTGGCCCTGGGGCGGGGTCGAGCGCTGGGGTACCAGCCAGGTGTGCAGCCAGGCTCCATTCACTTCCAGGTAGCGGCCCAAGATGCCAACCGGATCGGCCTCGACATGTTGAACAACCAAAATATCCATAGGGTGTTGGACCTAGCCTTTAGATATGTGCTCAGGGGTAATCTTGTTCAGCCGTAGCGATCAAGCCTGGTTAGGGCGATTCGGCTGGCGTACATCAAACTTGTTATATCAAGTTATCTCAGAATTTTTCGAGATTGGCAAATAATTCGTTGGAGTGTGATTTTATATACTACTCGCATTTCGCTCTGCGCAGACAGCCGCTCAGGAAGGACTTCAAGGTGGGAACGACTGGTGGATGCGATCGCAGCCCACCGCCCCACCTAACCTAGCCATCTGGGCGAAAGGCACGGATGGCAATACGAGTGGCCCCTGAAGAACTCAGGCGGCGAACTCTGGAGTTGCAATCGCGCTAGCGCCGATGCCGCTGAGAGTCGTCTGTAACCGTAGACTGCAGCCGCTGCCAGGCATCTTGAATAGCATGCTTAGCCTGGTCCCAGGCAAGTCGGCCTGAGCGGTTGTGGCGATCGTAGTCTCGGCGCAGGTGGGGTTCTGCCTGGCTAAAATTTAGACCCTGGCTGGAGTAGCGGTGATAGCCCTCGTAGCCAGTGCGGTAGGCCGGGCCGTAGTCGTCGTAGCCATAGTCTGGTCTGGCGTAGGGCCGCTGGCGGTAGTTGTCGCGCCAGTACTTTTCTTCAAGGGCAGGATCGGCGTGCCCGGTGGTCATGCCTTCATTTGCGAGCCCGCCTGCGACAGCTCCTACAGCAGCCCCGATTACGGCCCCCACTGGGCCGCCGGCAATCCCGCCAATGGCCGTACCCATTACGCTGGCTCCAGCGGCGCCAACGCCACTGTCCTCACTATTGGTAGCCTCACCATTGGCAGAAGCATGATTGGAATGCTCAATCGGCTGCCTCATTGAGGGAACAGGATGGGCATTGGGATTGCGATTCACGGCTCGCCCAGTTCGGTTTACGTCGTTATCGCTGTTCATGGTGGTTTATCCAACGTCAAAGCGGCACTTTACTGAAGCTGAGGGTCAGTTGCCTATAAAAGTCGTTTTAACAGGATATCTGTGGACTGGCCTAGTCTGTTCCGCTACAGGGCGGGGGTATTCCTCTGCCTCAAGGAAGAGTTCTTGCTGTGGCGGTGGAGTCGTTGCGTTGTCGCTTCAATCCTGACGTGACCAGAGAAAGAACTGATTCAAGAGCCTGCCACTTTGACTGAACGGCTGTGAAATTGCAGATTGAGTGGCCGTATCTACAGCTACAAAAGCGTCTTCGTCAGCCTGTTTTACTAGGCTGAAACGTCCGGAGTCGTTCTATGGTCGGCATGTTGACTCAGGTGCAGAGCCTGGCAGAAAGGGCCAAGGCCCTCGGCATCAAGTTTTTCTTAGTCTCCTACACCGACTTGCTGGGGGGTACCCGGGCCAAGCTGGTGCCCGCGTCGCAAATGGCTGGGGTAGAAAAAGACGGCGCATTTTTCTGCTCGTTTGCCTCCAACCTGGGCCTGGGGCCAGAGGCGGCAGAAATTGCCGCCGTGCCCGACCCCGACTCGCTGATACAGCTGCCCTGGGAGCCAACCGTGGGCTGGGTAGCCAGCGATGTGTACTACGAAGGCGAACCCTTCCCCGCTGCGCCTCGCATGATGCTGAACCGGGTAATTGACCAGGCTGCAGCGCTGGGCTACAGCCTCAAGACTGGGGTAGAGGCCGAGTTCTTTTTGCTGCGCCAGACCGAGACAGGGTACGAAATTGCTGACCCCAAAGACACCGCCGAGCGCCCCTGCTACGACCAGCTCAACTTGATGCGTCAGTTTGACCTGATTTCAACGCTGGTCACCTATATGGAAGACCTGGGCTGGGGGCCATACCAGTGCGACCACGAAGACGCCAACGGCCAGTTTGAGCTGAACTGGACCTACAGCGATGCCAAAACGACCTGCGATCGCCACGTGTTCTTCAAGTACATGGTCAAAACCCTGGCCGAGCAGCGCGGCTTTACCGCTACCTTTATGCCCAAGCCCTTTAGCCACATCACCGGCAACGGCGGCCACGTTCACAACAGCCTGTGGCAGGGCGACACCAACCTCTTTGCCGAAGGAGCTGACAGCGGCGGCCTTTCGCCCCTGGGCTACAACTTTCTCGGGGGGGTGCTCGCCCACGGCAAAGGGCTAGCGGCCCTCTGCGCCCCTACGGTCAACTCCTACCGCCGCTTAGGTGCCAGCAGCACCACCTCCGGCAGCACCTGGAGCCCTCGCTACATCTCCTACGGCGGCAACAACCGCTCCCACCTGATCCGCATTCCCGATACAGGCCGCTTCGAGTGCCGCATGATTGACGGCGCCGTCAACCTCTACCTGGCCACCGCAGGCATTCTCGCCGCTGGCCTCGAAGGCATCAAAACCCAGGCCGACCCAGGACAGCGCATCGACGAAAACTTGTTTGCCCGCGGCGACGAGTTTCCCAACCTGCAAACCCTGCCCCACAACCTCTATGAGGCCATGGCCGCCCTCAAGCAGGACCCCCTGCTAATGGGCATGATGGGCGAACTCGGAGCCAAAACCTTCCTTGAAATGAAAGCGAAGGAATGGGAAGCCTTCAACGCCCAAATCACCGCCTGGGAGATGAACCAATACGTGAATATTTAGAAGACCCGCAGGAGCAAACGTTCGTTCGTCCGGCGATCGGGTTGATCAGCCGGCGGCCAGTGTGGATGGTGGGCAGTGCCCACCCTACGCGGCTCAGGTCGATCGCAGAGCAGGACAGATTACTTCGCAGAACAGAGGTTTAAACCGATGATCGGCAAGTCCTTTCCGTTGGGTCCAGGGCGGCGGAACGGCCCTGGACGACGGGGTCTGGGGGCAATCGGAACGCCCCCAGCAGCAGGTTTGGCTCTCAACCCAAAATCTTGTGGGCGTGCAGGGTTTTGAGCCAAAGGCAATGGTGCATCGCTGCGCGGATGCACCCTACAGTTCTTGATTTTTAAGGACGTAAATTCTGAATGGCTTCTACGCTTCACACCTACAACTTCCCCACCCGCATTCGCTTCGGCCCAGGGGCACGCCACGAACTCCCCACCGAACTCACCGCTCTGGGCATTCAGCGAGTCCTGATCGTCACCGACAAAGATGTCGCCCAGCTACCCTGGTTTCCAGAACTAGAAACCATCCTCGTCGCCTCCCATGCCGCCACCTTTAGCGGCGTCTGGGGCAACCCCGTCGTCTCCCAAGTTAATGCCGGAATTGACGCCTGGAAAGCCAGCGGGGCCGATGCCATTATCGCGGTTGGCGGCGGTGCGCCCATGGATGTAGCCAAAGCGATCGCCCTCATGGCCAACCACCCCGGCCACCTCTTCGACTACGAAGACGGCCACAGCACCCGCGCGATCGATCAGCCGATTCCGCCGATTGTGGCTATCCCCACCACGGCGGGCACCGGCAGCGAAGTTGGCCGCAGTGCGGTAATTTCGGACGACGACACCCACGCTAAAAAGATTGTTTTCGACCCGCAGCTGTTGCCAAAGGTGGTGCTGGCTGACCCGGAGCTGCTGCTGGGGCTACCGGCCAAAATTACTGCCGCGACAGGGATGGATGCGCTGACGCATCTAATTGAGGCGTTTTTGGCGAAGGGTTTTAACCCACTCTGCGACGGTATTGCCCTGGAGGGCATTCACCTGGTGGCGCAGAACTTGAAGGCCTGCGTGGACTTTGCTCAGCGGTTACAGGCGGGGGAACGGTTTGATGAAGCGACGGCGGTGGCACACCTAGCGGCCAGAGGAGGGATGCTGAATGCGTCGATGATGGGGGCGATCGCGTTTCAAAAGGGGCTTGGTGTGACTCACTCTTGCGCCCATGCGCTGTCGACGGTGTACGACACGCACCATGGGTTGGCGAATGGCGTTATGCTGCCGGCGGCGATGCGGTTTAATTTGGCGGCGGAGCCGGAGCGGTTTTTGCGGATGGCACGGGTGGTGCAGCCAGGGGCGACCGATGGGCGGGAGTTTGTGGAGTGGATTGTGGGGCTGTCGGGGGCGATTGGGATTCCGGCGTCGTTAGGGGCTTTAGGGGTGACGTCCGATAGGTTAGGGCCGCTGGTGGCAGTGGCGATTAAGGATGGTTGTCACCCGTTGAATCCTAGAGCCGTTACGGAGAGAGATTTCCACGCTATCTATCAAGATGCTTTTTGATCACCTTGCGGTTTTCTGTTCGACTATAGGGTGCATAACGCTAAGGCGAGGCTCCGCCAACGCGAAGCAATGCACCATTGTCTTGGCCTATGGGAGATCGATCGCGGCGCACAATCTGAGCTGAAGCCAAATCTACCGCTGGGGCCATTTCGCTGGCCCCAGCCCCCCATCGAGAAGGACGTTCCGCCGTCCTTCACCTCACGGAAAGGACTTATCGATCATCGGTTTAAACCTCTGTTCTGCGAAGTAATCTGTCCTACTCTGCGATCGACCTAAGCTGCTGTAGGGTGGGCATTGCCCACCATCCACCCAAGGTATAAACAACCCCATCACTTGAATTGCTCCTCAGTTCCAGTATTTCTTAATCGCTATGGCTGACGTTCTTTCCATTATTAACCCCGCTACTGAAGCGCTCATTCAAGAAATTCCGGTGGACGATCGCGCTACTGTCGCCGAAAAATATGCCAGGGCGCGGGCGGCGCAGCTGGGGTGGGCGGCGCTGCCTTTGGCCGATCGCATCAAGTGCATCCTGCGGTTTCGGGAGCTGCTGATCGAGCGGGTCGATGCGCTGGCGGCGCTGCTCACCGCAGAAACCGGTAAGCCGATTACCCAGGCGCGCAATGAGATTTTGGCGGTGCCGGGGCGAATTGATTTCTTTGTGGAGCATGCGGCTCAGGTACTGGCTCCAGAGCGGGTTTATGCTGAGCCAGCGGTGGCGCTGCCGGGGATGGGAGTGTTGGAGGAGGCGATCGCTCAGGAGCCGCTGGGGGTGATCGCCAATATTTCGGCGTGGAACTACCCCTATTTCGTGGGGGGAAATGTGTTCATTCCGGCGCTGCTGATGGGTAATGCGGTGCTGTACAAGCCGTCGGAGTTTGCCACGCTTACGGGAGGGGCGATCGTATCCCTTCTCCACGAGTCCGGCATTCCTCAAAACATTTTCATCCCCATCATTGGCTCGGGGCTGAGCGGGGCGGCGCTGCTGGAGCAGCCGATTGATGGAGTATTCTTTACGGGCTCCTACGCGACGGGGCAGAAGATTGCGATCGCAGCCGCCCCAAAACTGATCCGCACTCAGCTAGAGCTGGGCGGCAAAGACCCAGCCTATGTCTGCGCCGATGCAAAGGTGGCGGCGGCGGCAGCGGGGCTGGCGGATGGGGCGTTTTATAACAATGGCCAAAGCTGCTGCGCGGTGGAGCGCATCTACGTCCATATCGATGTGTATGACGAGTTTCTTGAGGTGTTCATGGCCACGGTGAAGAGCTTTAAACTGGGCGACCCCACTGATCCAGACACCTACCTTGGCCCGGTGAGCCGTAAGCCTCAGCTCAGTATCCTGGCGGATCAAGTGGCGGATGCTTTGGCTAAGGGGGCTACCCTGCGCTGCGGCGGCGAAAGGCTCAATCGCCCCGGCTGGTACTTTACCCCCACGGTGCTCACCGAAGTCAACCACACCATGACCGTCATGCAAGAAGAAACCTTTGGCCCGGTGATCGGCATTCAGCGAGTGGCCAGCGATGAGGAAGCCGTGGCTCTGATGCAGGATACGCCCTACGGGCTGACGGCGGCGGTGTATGGAACAGATCGGGAGCGGGCGGTGGGCATTCTGCACCAGCTTAAGACTGGGAGCGCGTATTGGAACTGCTGCGATCGCGTCAGCCCTCGCTTGCCCTGGAGCGGTCGAGGCCACTCGGGTTTGGGGGCAACGCTGTCGCTGGCGGGAATCTCTACGTTTTTGCAGCCCCGGGCCTGGCATTTGCGAGCGGGATGATTTTGGATTTTCGAGACGGCGTGCAGAGGACTCAGTCCTCCTCAGGTATGATTTGCAGTCCAAAATCGCCCAAGTTCGGCCCTCGCCCGGTTGGCGGGCGGCTATCCGCCACAGAGCAACCCAGGGGTTCCGTGGCACCATAAAGCCATTGCATTCAACCTTGCCCCATGGACTCTCCCATTCAGGCTTTCTACGACTGGTATAAGCGCACCCTAGAGCATCCCAAATACCGCTGGCTGCTGGCTGGTGCTACGCTGCTGTACCTGCTTAGCCCCATCGATATTTCTCCCGATTTCATCCCTATCATCGGCTGGATCGATGACGCGGCGGTAGCCTCTATCTTTATTACCGCCATGTCGCAGATCGTGCTGTCGGGTCTGACCAACAAGCGTTCTGGGCTGCGCTCCGATACGCCCGATGCTACTGATGCCACCGTGGATGTGGATTTCAATTAAGTGAGATTTTCTAATGGTGGGTTACGGCCCCCAAGGCTGCTGAATATCACCAAGCCTGGAAAAGCCTAACCCACCCTACGGTCGCCCCACTTTTGGGTTGGGCGATCGCTCTGCCAAAATCTAAAATCGCCAATCTAAAATTGCCAAAGAATTGCTATGCCCGTTAAAAAAGACCCTCAGACGCCGCGATCGCGCCAGATCGCCAACATTGTCCTTTGGGCCGCCACTGGCCTCCTATTGCTAAATATTGTGTTTTCTGGGGTGTTTGGTAATCAAACCTCCCGCGAACCCTACAGCATGTTCATTCACCGCATTCAGGAGCAGGAGGTGGTGCGGGCCTCGGTGGGCCAAAACGAAATTCGCTACCAGGTCAAAGACCCGACCACAGGCGAACTGGGGGATATCTACACCACGACCCCCATCTTTGACCTACAGCTGCCGCAGCTGCTCGAAGACAACGGCGTCGAGTTTGCCGCCGTGCCGCCGCCCAAGGGCCAGTGGTTTGGCAGCTTGTTGAGCTGGGTGATTCCGCCGCTGATTTTCATTGGCGTGTGGCGGTTCTTTTTGGCTCGCGGCGGCGGTGGCCCTCAAGGGGCACTCTCTATTGGCAAGAGCAAGGCTAAGGTCTATGTCGAAGGCGACGAGGGCAAAGTTACTTTCGACGATGTCGCCGGGGTCGAAGAGGCCAAGACCGAGCTGGTAGAAGTGGTCGATTTCCTTAAAACGCCCAAGCGCTTCACCGATCTGGGGGCCAAAATTCCCAAGGGTGTGCTGCTGGTCGGCCCTCCGGGCACGGGTAAAACCCTGATGGCCAAGGCCGTTGCCGGTGAGGCGGGGGTTCCCTTCTTCAGCATCTCCGGTTCAGAATTTGTCGAATTGTTTGTCGGCGTCGGCTCATCCCGCGTGCGCGACCTGTTCGAGCAGGCCAAAAAGCAGTCGCCCTGCATTATCTTTATCGATGAATTGGATGCGATCGGCAAGTCGCGCTCCAGCAACGGCTTCTACGGCGGCAACGACGAGCGCGAGCAAACCCTCAACCAGCTGCTCACCGAAATGGACGGCTTTGATGCGGGGGCTACCACCGTGATCGTGCTGGCCGCCACCAACCGTCCCGAAACCCTCGATCCTGCCCTACTGCGTCCCGGTCGCTTCGATCGCCAAGTTCTCGTCGATCGCCCCGACCTCAAGGGCCGCGAAGCCATCCTCAAAATCCACGCCAAGGATGTGAAGCTGGCCGATACCGTCGATCTGCGCCAGACCGCTACCCGCACCCCAGGCTTTGCCGGGGCCGACCTGGCCAACCTGGTCAACGAAGCCGCTCTGCTGGCCGCCCGCCGCAACAGCGCTGTGGTTGAGCAAGAAGACTTTGCTGAAGCGATCGAGCGCGTGGTCGCTGGCTTAGAGAAAAAGAGCCGCGTGCTCAACGAAAAAGAGAAGAAAATTGTCGCCTACCACGAAGTCGGCCACGCCCTGGTCGGGGCGATGATGCCCGGCACCGACGAGGTCGAAAAAATCTCCATCGTGCCGCGCGGCATGGCCGCCCTCGGCTACACCCTGCAGCTGCCCACCGAAGACCGCTTCCTGCGCGACGAGGCCGAGCTGAAGGGGCAAATTGCCACCCTGCTGGGCGGGCGATCGGCTGAAGAAATCATCTTCGGCAGCATCACCACCGGAGCGTCAAATGATCTCCAGCGGGCTACCGACCTGGCCGAGCAAATGGTCACCACCTACGGCATGAGCCAGGTACTCGGCCCCCTCGCCTACGATCGCGCCCAGCGCAACGCCTTCCTCGAAGGCGGCATGCCCAACGCCCGCCGCCCGATCAGCGAAGAGACGGCCAAGGCGATCGACGAAGAGGTGAAAGCCATTGTCGAAGAAGGCCACCAGCGCGCCCTCGACATTCTCAAGCAAAACCGTGAGCTACTCGAAACCCTGGCCCAGCAGCTGCTAGAGGCCGAGGTGATCGAAGGCCCACCCCTGCGCGAACAGCTCAAGCAGGTGCAGGAACCCCAGATGGTGGCCTAAGGGCTACTGAGTAGTTGACAGTTGACGAAGATTGCCTCAGCAGGTTGTAAAGCTGGGGCAATCTTCAAGCGTTTGCAGCTGAAAAAATGGTTCGTGCAAGGGTTTACTGAGAAAGGTGAACCGGCGTAACCCTCTGAAGGCAAGCCAACCAGTCTTGCCAGGCGGCAGGGTCGGCGGTTTGATTATCGGCAGCAAGCATTAAGTCAGATAGCAGACCCGCAATATCATCAGACTCAGTGCGTTCATAAACTTGTTCTAGAAACAGCACCATGGCGTCAAACGCTTGCCGCTCGGTTAGGTTTTCCATGGGGTTACATTGTGAGTAGTTTTCCTATGGTAAGCCCGCAAACCCGGTATCAGGTCTCCAAGGTCTTGCCGTTAAGTTAATGCCAGCATTGCGAATCTTGCCGTTTCTGACTTGAACCCAGACCTGACTTCCCGTGTCCAGGGTTTTGCTGTACCAATGGGTTTTGTACTTGTCTTGCCCCTGGTAAAAAAGTGGGTTAAGGGCTGTTTCAATTATGAGCTGACGCGTAGCAGGCGTATCTTCAGAAAAGTGACCTAGAGCCTGGCGAAAAATATGTCGAGCGTTTTGGGTAATGCTTTCCTCAAGTTTGGCACGCTGTTCGTCAGAGGGCATAGAGAATCGCCAAGGTAAATCGTGGAGTAAACCTTTAACGCTATGGTTCCCGCCGCGGGTAGCGGCGCACCTGCGGGATGTACTCCGAACTGGCCTACGCTAGATCTTCGCCACTACCAAGCCTCTGCTACAGTATTAATCGCCTCAATTCTTAAACTCCCTGAAACCCTGTGGTTGCTGTTAACGACATCTACCTGCTGCGCAACATCTGGTACCACGCCATGCCCAGCCATGAGCTGAAGGCGGGCAAAATGGTAGCCAAAACCCTGCTCAACGAGCCGATTTTGTTTGGCCGCACCGAGCAAGGCAAAGCCTTTGCCATTCGCGACATTTGCCCTCACCGGGCGGTGCCTCTCAGCTGCGGTCGCTTCGACGGTACTGAGGTGGAGTGCTGCTACCACGGCTGGCGCTTCAACGAAAACGGCCAGTGCACGGAGATTCCCTCGCTCATGCCTGAACAGCAGATGGATCTCAGTCGCTTTGACGTGCGTAGCTACGATGTCAAAGAGGTGCAGGGCAACCTGTGGGTCTACATGGCCGACCCTGCCAACCCCCAGCCTCCTCGCTTCGATTTACCGCGCGTACCGGGCTTTGGCGACGATGTGCGGCCCAACGTCACCTACACCATGCGCTTTCCCTGCTACATCGACCACGCCGTGGTGGGGCTAATGGACCCGGCCCACTCGCCCTTTGTGCACCGCTCCTGGTGGTGGCGCGGAGCTACCCTCAGCGACGAGATCAAGTGGTTTGACCCCTCTACTTATGGCTTCACCATGCGCAAACACCGCATGGGCGAGAATATGGGCTACGGCTACTGGCTGATTGGCGGCGTGCCCGACAACGAGATCATCTTTTACCTGCCCGGCGTGCGCACCGAAGAAACTACGACCGCAAAGCACCGCGTGGTGAATCTAACCACCGTCACACCGCTCACCGACGACCAAACCGATGTCACCTTTGAGCTGTACTGGGATCTGCCCTGGGGCGCTCTGCTCAAGCCTATTCTGCCGCTGATGATTCGCTCCTTCCTTGGCCAAGACCGCGACGTGGTGATCAAGCAGCAGGAAGGACTCAAGCATGAAACCGTGCTACGGCTGATCAAAGATTCCGATACCCTGGCCCGCTGGTATTACCAGCTTAAAAAAGAGTATCAGCGCTCTCAAACTGAGGGTCGTGAGTTTGTTACTCCCGTCAAGACGCAGCTGCTTAAGTGGCGAGCCTAGGGCAGCTTTGCCACCACGTCCTCGCGCCAGGCATTGGGAAATCCCGGAGCTAGAATGGTGGCCTGATAGGGAATTACCCCAATTGCGTCACTGCCCAAGCACTGAGCGGCAGCGTAGGAGAGGTCGAGAGAGCGATCGCCGATGTACGGGCCACGATCGTTAACGCGTACCACCACAGTCTTGCCATTGAGCTGATTGCGCACCTTGAGATAGGTGCCAAAGGGCAGCGTTTTGTGGGCCGCAGTGAGAGCGTACTGGTTAAAAGTCTCGCCTGTGGCCGTCTGTCGGCCGTGGAAATACGGCCCGTACCAGGAGGCGATGCCGCCAAAGGTCTGATTGGTTTCTCCCAGCCCCGCCGCCACCATATGTACCTGGCTAGAGTCGAGGGGAGTCGCCCCAAAGGCCAGACGCAGGTTATTGACCCACTGGGTGGCCTGCAGTGCAGGCAGGGCGTCTTTGGAACCCTCGCTCTGGGCTGGTTCAGGCAGCACAAATACCGTTTTGCCGTCCACCTGGGCTGCCGCCTGGTGCTGACTCAAGCTGGGGGTAAGCCGTTCTGGCTTGGTCTCTAAAACAGGCACTGCCTGCCGAATCTGATTGGCAATCCGGTCTGCCACCTGACGAGAGAGGACCTGACCGATGGGCACATCTTTGACCTGAATGGTGAACCCCGCTGCCGAGCCATCGACTCCGGCGGTAGGAGCGCTGCCGCACGCCTGAGAGGTCGGTGTAATCTGGCTAACACCGCTGCTGACGTGGGCTTTGCTACCCTGATGTACTACGGTCACTGCCGCAGTAGCAACCCAGTGGGGCCAAATCGCGCCAGTCTGCGGCCAGGTGAGCTGAGGCTGCAGCGATAGAGGCTGATTAGCCGACGCCTGTAGATATAGAGGTGGGTAAGGCCGAACGCTGAGATCTACCGTCGATTGATCTTGCCAATGAGCAGCCGCGTGGGAGTTAGCGGCTTGCAGCGTAACGGGTTGATTGAAATGATGCGGTAAAACTGCAGCCCAGAGAAATCCAAATAACGTCATTTGTGCGTGCGCTGAGATCAACGCCCTCAGCCCCCGTAGCTCTACCCGACGGTAGACCTAGCGACAAGCTGCAGCCAAGGGCAATAGAAAGCAGCAACCCCGGTAACAGCGCTTGCTCAGCTACCAGGGCAAAAAAAGCTAACTTTCGAGTTATTCGCAAACAAGCGAATGATTTTTCAGCGTAACATCTAAAATTTGTATATGCAACGACATTCTTTAGAGAGTCTTTACAGTACCTACCCAAAGTTTTTTGGCAACTGATATAAAATCTCAGGCTTAGGGTTGCGGGGCTGGTAAAAAAACGTTGAAAACTTGCTGGGGTTTAGCTGCTGAGACCATGTGGCCGCTCCTCAGGTTCTCGTGGATCAGCTACGCCACGCATCTCGCCCTTAACGAAGCCCTTTCATAAAGTAGCAGCCCCATCTTAGTGACACCAACAGAGGGGTCAGACGGGGCTGGAGACGCAGTTAGGAGGTATCTTGCGTCAAGCATATCTGGGGAATGGGGTGGTAGAGCCTTCCCTTAACAAGTTTTTAATGCCTTGGCCTGGCTCACCTTTGCGATCGCCTGCGCCAGGGCCAAAGCTAAGACAAGGGCGATCTGGCTGTCGTCCACGGAATTAAGAGAAGTTTATCGGCTTTATAGTCTCATAAAGCTTCAGTGAAAGCCTAGATAGTTAGGTATCGAATGAAACTTCAAACGTGAAGAATCACACTATGCCCCCGAGAGCATCAGAGCCGCAGCAGCGAGCCCAGATCAGCGGAGCGGCAGGAGTTCTGTCACTGTCCTGAAGTTGGTTTTAGCCATGAAGGCAACGCTCATACGAGTATTTATCTGGCCCAGCGGCACGGCCATATTGCTGGGGGTCAGCGTGTTAAGTTTGCTACTGCTGCACTGGCCCAACCCGGATGGCGATCGCCAGGCTAACGGCCCCCGAGATGAGTTCCCGGGCCAGCGGCGGGGGGGCGGCACCCACTGGGTTAATCCTCTGCACCATGACAGTATGGCGTAACGTTTGTGACCTTGGCGGGTCAAATCCTTCTGTGGGGTACCTGAGGACAGCCTCAGTCCCCCACTGTGTCCGGATAGCGCCGATTTGCCCTGTATATCTTTATATTCAGGGATTTGAGTCCATGCCTGCCATTGTTACGTCTACCGTTGTCGGTTTAATTCATGGTGCATTTCCGGACATGGCCCTTAGGGCAGCAGTTTCGTCGCTTGGCCGCCTATTTCTCTCAACCCATTAATTTTGGCAGTCGCGCCGTGCTGGTCTCTAGCCTGCTGGCGCTGGCGCTGGTGTCTGGGGGCAAGCGGCTCCAGCTGTTTGAAACTCTAGAGATGTCGAGCTTTGACCTGCTCACCCGGCTTCAGATTCAAGAATCGCCCGATGCCCGACTGCTGCTCATAGAAGTGACCGAGGCCGATCTCGAAGCCTACGGCTGGCCCCTGTCGGACCAGGTGATCGCTGACGTTATTGCTGAGGTGCAGCGCCACGAACCGGCGGTGGTTGGGTTAGATCTGTACCGCAACACCCCGCAGGATATGCCCGGCCAGGCTGCTTTGGCGCAGGCTTTTGAGGCCCCCAACGTGATTGGCATTTTTAATGTGGGCAAGCAGGGGAATGGCATTGAGGTGCCTGCCCCGGCCACCTGGCCAGTCGACCAGGTGGGCTTCAACGATTTAGTTATTGATCCCGATGGGGTACTGCGTCGCAATCTGCTGTACGTATCCGACCCAGAAAATCCGTTTTTCTCGTTTCCGCTGCGGGTGGTGCTGGCCTACCACCGCGATCTGCCGTTTCAAGTCGATCGGCAAAACGACCTGTTGCGTATTGGGGATGTCGAATTTCCGGCTTTGCTGCCCGGCGATGGCGGTTATGCCAAGGCCGACAACCGGGGCTATCAGGTACTATTGAAGTACCGTACCCCCTACCAAACGGCCCCCAGCCTGACGATTACCCAGGTGCTGGCGGGGGCGGTGCCCCCGGACTGGGTGCGGGGCAACATTGTGCTGATTGGCTCAACGGCCTCTAGTTTGAAGGACGAGTTTTTTACCCCCTTTAGCCAGGATCAGTCGTCGCAGTTTGTGATGGCGGGGGTAGAGATGCACGCCCAGAGCATTAGCCAGCTGCTTGATGCGATCGCAGGCCAGCCAGCCCTCTACCGCTTTTTGCCGCAGTGGGGCGAGTTTCTCTGGCTGCTGGGCTGGACTGTGGTGGCTGGCGTAGCCGGGTGGACCGTGCGCCGTCCTGCGTTTCTGCTGGTGCTCAGCGGCGGTATTGTCCTGGGCATTTGGGGCCTCAGCAGCTTGGCCCTGGCTCAGCTGGTCTGGGTGCCCACAGTCGAGCCCGTCGCCGCCTTTTTGCTGGCCCTGGGGCTGGTGCTCACCCAAAAAGCGCTGTACCGCAGCAGCTATGACCAGCTCACCATGCTGCCAGGGCGCGACATGTTTTTGCTGCAGGTGCAGCGGGCGCTGCAGCACCACCCCGGTACAGCGGTGACGGTGGTGTTTTTAGATATTGATCGCTTTAAGCTGATCAACCAGTCCTTTGGCCATTTGACGGGCGATCGCGTGCTCAAAACGATCGGTCAGCGGCTGCGGCAGTTTCTGCCCACCTCGGCTCAGCTGGCGCGGGTCGGTGGCGACGAGTTTGCCTTTTTGCTGCCGGTGCACGACCAGGCTGCGGTAGACCAGTGGCTCAGTCGCCTGCAGACTGAGCTGTCGGCCCCCTTTTCGGTGGCGCGGCGACGGCTCTCGGTGACTAGCTCCATGGGGGTAGCCATGGCCCACCGCGACCACCCGCCCACCGCCCAAGACCTGCTGCGCGACGCCCACACCGCCATGTACCGGGCCAAGGCGCTGCACGAGTATCGCCACGAGGTATTTGCCAGCACTATGCACGAAGAGGCGGTGCGCCGTCTAGAGCTCGAGAGTCATCTGCTCAACGCTTTTGAGAACAACGAGTTTTTGCTGCACTACCAGCCCATTGTCTGCCTCCAGAGCGGCCGCATTGCCGGGTTTGAGGCGCTGGTGCGCTGGTACCGGCCCGAGGAGGGCTTTGTGTCGCCGGGGCAGTTTATTCAGGTCACCGAAGAGACGGGCCTGATTGTGCACCTGGGCCAGTGGATCTTTCGGGCCGCCTGCACTCAACTCCAAGCCTGGCAGCAGCAGTTTCCAGACCAGCCGCTGACGATGAGCATTAACCTATCACGGCGGCAGTTTCACCAAGTCGATCTGGTTGACCAGTTCCGCGATACCCTGCAGGAGCTGGCGCTGGTTGGCAACCGGGTGCAGCTTGAGATTACCGAAAGCATGATCATGCGCGATGTCGATGGCGCCGTAGACTTGATGCATCGGCTCAAGCAGCTAGGGCTGAAGCTGGCGATCGATGACTTTGGTACCGGCTACTCTTCGCTGAGCTACCTGCATCGGTTTCCGACCGACACCCTCAAAATTGACCAGTCTTTTGTGGGCCGTATGGACCAAAGCGACGACGATCGCGAGATTGTGCAGACCATTGTTACCCTGGGCCAAAAGCTGAATATGGACCTGGTGGCCGAAGGGATTGAAACTGAAACCCAGCTGGAGCGGCTGCAGGTGATGGGCTGTCGGCGGGGACAGGGCTACTTGTTTTCTCAACCCCTAGGGCGCGATGCGGCGACAGCTCTGCTGACCAACCCCTGGCCCTGGGCCCAGACCAGCATTCCCAACCAGGCCTCAACCCCTTAAAAACGGCGGTATTTGGTCAACGTTACATAACACTATGTTTTGTGCAGAAGTAATAGGATGAGAGGGTAGCTTTTTGTGCTTCAGGGCACAGTTAAGAAAGACTTGTTTTAGAGGTTGACGACCAAAGCTGCACTCATTCCAAACGCCAATACAATTCATAGCCAGGCAGGCTGGGTTGTCGAGACTTAGACCCAGCCCAAATGCCTATGGGCACGACCTAACCGCCGCGCCCTGGGAATAGCTGTGCCGTAGACGCGATTGGATCGGCCGCCGACCTCAGTGACCACAGGAGGTCAACCCATGCCCATTAGCAGTATTAACCCCGCCACCGGAGAGGTTCTCAAGACCTTTGAACCCTTGAGCGAGGCCAACCTTGAAGGGAAGCTCGCCCTGGCCGCCAAAACCTTTCTCACCTATCGTCAGACTTCGTTTAGCCAGCGGGCCATCTGGCTGCGCCAGGCGGCTCAGGTGCTCGACGACAACAAGGCCGCCTACGCCAAAATCATGACCCTGGAGATGGGCAAACCCCTAGCCGGGGCCGTGGCCGAAGTCGAAAAAAGCGCCCTGGTCTGCCGCTACTACGCCGACCACGGGGCCGAGTTTTTAGCCGACGAGCCTGCGACTACCGACGCCAGCCGCAGCTTTGTGCGCTACCAGCCCCTCGGTCCGGTGCTGGCGGTGATGCCGTGGAACTTTCCCTTTTGGCAGGTGTTTCGCTTTGCCGCCCCGGCGCTGATGGCCGGCAACGTGGGCCTGCTCAAGCACGCCTCGAATGTGCCCCAGTGTGCCCTGGCGATCGCGGAAATTTTTCAGAAGGCGGGGCTGCCTGAGGGGGCGTTTCAGACGCTGCTGATCGGGGGCGATCGCATTGCTAAACTCGTCACCGACGACCGCATCAAAGCCGCTACCCTGACCGGCAGCGAGCCCGCCGGAGCCAGTCTGGCCGCCGCCTGCGGTCAGCAGATTAAAAAGACGGTGCTGGAGCTGGGCGGCAGCGACCCGTTTATTGTTATGCCCAGTGCGGATTTGGAGACGGCGATCGCCACCGCCGCCACCGCCCGCATGCTCAATAATGGTCAGTCGTGCATTGCCGCCAAGCGCTTTATTGTCCATGAGGCGATCGCCGATCGCTTCGAGCAGGGCCTGACCGAGAAATTTGCCGCCTTGGTGGTCGGCAACCCCCTCGACGACGGGGTCACCGTCGGCCCCCTGTCTACTCCCGACATTGCCGCCGAGCTAGAGCAGCAGGTCAACGCCTGTTTGGCGGCAGGGGGCACCACCCTGATCGGTGGAGACATTGCGGCGCTGAAGTCCAAACTGCCTGCTGACTTGCAGAACGGCAACTGGTTTCCGCCCACTATCCTGGCTCAGATTCCCCCCGGTACTCCCGCCGAGCAGGAGGAATTTTTTGGGCCGGTGGCGCTAGTGTTTCGCGTGGCCAATCTGGATGAGGCGATCGCGCGGGCCAACGACATTCCCTTTGGGCTAGGCGCCAGCGGTTGGAGCCAGGACCCCGCCGAGCAAGAGCGCCTGATTGCCGAGGTAGAGGCCGGGGCAGTCTTTATTAATGGTTTGGTAAAGTCTGATCCGCGCCTGCCCTTTGGCGGTATTAAACGCTCAGGATATGGAAGAGAACTAGGCCGCCAGGGCATTCACGAATTTGTCAACATCAAAACCGTCTGGATTAAATAGACACTCCATTCCCTCCTCATCCCCCATCCACTCTCCCACCCTCTACCCCCGATTACGCTATGAACACCGCCGAATTGCTGGTCCAGTGCCTTGAGAACGAAGGCGTCGAGTACATCTTTGGTCTGCCTGGGGAAGAAAACTTGCAGCTGCTCCAGGCTCTGAAGCGATCGTCTATTCAGTTCATCACCACCCGCCACGAGCAGGGGGCAGCCTTTATGGCCGATGTCTACGGGCGGCTGACTGGCAAGGCGGGGGTATGCCTTTCGACCCTAGGGCCAGGGGCGACCAACCTGATGACCGGCGTAGCCGACGCCACCCTCGATCGCGCCCCGCTGGTGGCCATTACTGGGCAGGTGGGTACCGATCGCATGCACATTGAGTCGCACCAGTATTTAGACCTGGTGGCGATGTTTGCGCCGGTCACCAAGTGGAATGCCCAGATTGTGCGGCCCAGCATTACCCCTGAGATCGTGCGCAAGGCCTTTAAGCTGGCCCAGAGCGAAAAGCCCGGTGCGGTGCACATTGATCTGCCGGAAAACATTGCTGAAATGGAGGTTGAGGGCATCGCCCTGCGCAAGGACAGCAAAGAGAAAACCTACGCCTCGCTGCAGAGCATTCAGCAGGCGGCGGTGGCCATTTCCCAGGCCAGCAACCCCATGATTTTGGTGGGCAACGGGGCGATTCGAGCCAGCGCCAGTGAGGCCCTGACTGAGTTTGCCACCCAGCTCAACATTCCGGTGGCCAATACCTTTATGGGCAAAGGGGTGATTCCCTACACCCATCCGCTGGCGCTGTGGTCGATCGGGTTGCAGCAGCGCGACTACATTAGCTGCGCGATGGAACAGGCGGATTTGATTGTTGCCGTGGGCTATGACCTGGTGGAATATTCGCCCAAAAAGTGGAACCCTGAGGGAAATTTGCCCATTCTGCACATCAACCTCACCCACGCCGAAATTGACAGCAGTTACATTCCCAAAGTCGAGGTGATTGGCGATATCTCGGACTCGCTCGAAGAAATTCTCAAGCGGGTGAAGCGCCAGGGCCACCCCGACCCCATCAGCCTCAAGGTGCGCGACGAAATTCGCGCCGACTATGAGCAGTACGCCGACGACTACGGCTTCCCGATCAAGCCCCAAAAGCTGATCTACGACCTGCGCCAGGTGCTGAGCGCCGAGGATATTGTGATCTCCGACGTGGGTGCCCACAAAATGTGGATGGCCCGCAACTACCACTGCCTGCGCCCCAACACCTGCCTGATTTCGAACGGGTTTGCGGCTATGGGCATTGCGCTGCCGGGGGCACTGGCGGCCAAGCTGGTGCACCCCAACCGCAAGGTGGTGGCAGTCACCGGCGACGGCGGCTTCATGATGAATTGCCAGGAACTCGAAACCGCCCTACGGGTGGGCACGCCCTTTGTCACCATCATCTTTAACGACGGCGGCTACGGGCTGATCGAGTGGAAGCAGATGAACTACTACGGCGAGTCGACCTACATTCACTTCACCAACCCCGACTTTGTCAAACTGGCGGAGGCCATGGGCCTGAAGGGCTACCGGATCGAGTCGACCGAAGACTTTATTCCTACCCTGAAAACAGCGCTAGAAGACGAAGTGCCAGCGGTGATCGACTGCCCGGTAGACTACCGCGAGAACCTGCTGTTCAGCCAGAAAGCGGGCGATCTGAGCTGCTTAGCCTAGGGGCAGCCGAGACAGCTATTCCCCATTAGCCTCGTCCTTAGCGGAAGTTACAGACGGTTCCAGCCCACAAATTCTCAATGGTGGCATCGGGTTCGGCAGAGCTGAGAATGCCAAACAAGTTGCCCGTAGAAAACTCTGTACCCAGGGTGCTCTCCGTCACCTCAATGGTGTAGGCGGCTTCTAGCTCACCGCGCGTCGACCCAATGCCCACCCCGGCGATGGTGGTCAGATCGGGGTCGGTATCAGGGCGCGCCGACCAGCCGATAAACTCACCGTCAGCAGCGTGCAAAACCAGGCCATTGGGCCACTGGGTAATCATCTGCGGGCCGGAACCACATTCGGTATTTTCTCCCGACTCGGTGGGCTCTCCCACCAGATCGGTGACGGCATCTTCGACTACGGCTATCTCGGTGCCAAAGGGGAGGGTAGCGGTGGAGCCGCTCTGGTCGCCCACCAGCTGCAGCCCTTCGCCCGAGAGCGCCAGTAGCGACTCAGTATCTTCAACCGGATCAACCGGGGCGGGGTCGACAGCATCGGTGGTCGACTCTGTGCCGTTGACATCGGCTGCGTCTGGTGTGCGGGTACAGGCAGCCGTAGTCAGCAGCAGGGTGAGCCCCAGGGGCAGCAGTGCAGAAAGACGGAAGGTTGAGCTAAGCATGCAAAAAAGTCGCTAACGATACATAAGCTAGTCCATCCAGCCTACGGCAAATCCTGGCGATCGCATGGCCGCCGTTCATTTCTTTATGCTTGCAACCCTAGCCACACCTCATTGTCGAGACTGCAACACCCCTCTAAAGCTGGAGCCCACAATCCGGGGCTGTCCGTCCTGCAGTTGCACGGTAAACGATCGCTCTTCTCGCTGGGTCGAGCCATCGGGGTAAACGTAGGTGTTCTCGCCCACAAACTCAATGGTGTCGGCGGTTTGCCCAGTCACCCGCAGGTTCTCGACCGAGACGCGGTCGAACTGGGCGAAAAAGCCGGGGTCAAACTGCTGCGCCAGAGGGCCGCTAAACTGCGATCGCGCCGCATCCCATGATTTGTTAGACACGTGGCTATACAAGCTAGCCACTGTCGCCTGAGCCGCCCCGGTCGTCAGCTCAACACCCGATTCTGGAGAGGGCGCAGGGACATCTTCAGCGTCTTCAGAGGATTCGGCGGCAACGGGCTCTGGCGGCGCAGGTGCTTCTGGCTCCGGCGGGGCGGGTTCCTCCGGCTCGATCGCAGCGGGTTCCTCCACCGAGTCGGTATTCTCATCGGCGGGCGTCGTAGCGATCTCCGGTTCCAGTTCGGCGTCAGTCGCAGTCGGGTCTGTAGGAGACGAGGCCACCACAGGGGTTTCGGCATCGATTGAGGAGGCCGATCGCCAGGTCTGCCAGCCCAGCAGGGCCGCGATCGCCACCCCAGCCCCCGCCACCAGCGGCAGCCACAGCGGCAGAGCGGTCTTTGGCCGCCTTGCCCGAACCTGAGGGGCCTGAACTTGGGGAGCCAGAGTTTGGGGAGCCGAGGTCTGGCGGGCGGTAAGCTGAGTGCGCTCGCGGCGACGCCCGACCGCCACCGTAGGGACGGTGGTTCGGGAAGACTGCGATGGGGAGAAGGCCGCCGCCGGAACATACCGACTGAGCTGAGGCGGTAAACGTCTCAGCGCCGCCAGCGCCTCGGCGGCAGTGGTATAGCGGGTGCGAAAGTCGTAGCGCACCATTGTATCCAGCACCTCCAGCAGGGCTGAGTCGGCCTTGGGCGCATAGTGTCGCCATTCCAGCTCGCCGCTGTGTGGGTCGGGGTGCAGCTCAGTGGGCGGGTACCCGGTCAGGGCCTGAATGCCCAGGATGCCGACCGCATAGATGTCACTGCTGAACTGGGGCCGTCCGGCCACTTGCTCGCTGGGCATGTACCCCTGAGTGCCGATCGAAATGGTGTGGCTGTGGTGCGATCGCAGGGCAGTGGCCTGGCTGCTGACCTGCTTGACCGCACCGAAATCAATCAGCACGATGCGGTTGTCGCTGGCCCGGCGAATCAAGTTTGAGGGCTTGATATCGCGGTGGATCACGCCGTGGCTGTGCACAAAGGCCAAAATCCCCAGCAGATCGCCGAGAAATGTAGTGACCTGGGCCTCGTTCCAAGGTGCGCCCAACTCATCGGCCAGGGCATGACCTTCGATATATTCCTGAGCCAGGTAAAACTCCTGGTCTTCCTCAAAGTGGGCCAGCAGCCCCGGAATCTGCGGATGCGACCCCAGCTTGTAGAGGGTTTGGGCCTCGGTGTCGAACAGCCGCCGCGCCGTTTGCAGCTCTTCAGCACTGCTCACCTGGGGCTGGAGCTGCTTCACCACGCACAACGGGTGCCCAGGCAGGTGCAAATCTTGAGCGCTAAAGGTTTGCCCAAACCCCCCAGCCCCCAGGGGTTGAATCAGCCGGTAGCGGCCCCCCAGCGGTCTCGACTCAGGTTGAAAGTTGCGAAACGAAGCGGTCATAGCCATCGGCAAAAGTAGTCAATCTATGAACTATAGACGGTACTGAGTGAATGCCGGTAACCCCCTTAGGGTTAGCGCTCAGCGGCATAACCCGAAACAGGGACAACCCTAGCCAAGCTTCTGCTGACCGATTAGGCCGTCGATAGGTTCCTGAGATAGAGAAGCTTTTGGCTGGCGCGGGGTTATGACAGGCCAAGTTGAGTTGCCGAACGCTCTGTAACGTTAGGCCGCGCATCTTGACCACGCTGGTGAAACCCCTGCGCTACGCATTTCACAATTTATTAAGAAGAGCTAGGGGCGTGATGCCTCAGAGCGCGATCGCCGGAGGTGTTCAACGACCAAGTCCTACTCTGACCTGTGGCGGCAGGTCCACCCTACGTTCTGCGCCCCCAGCTTCGCCAAGGACCGAAGCAAGCGCACCCAACCGCTAGTTTTGGCTCAGGCGGCTGAGGAAGGACTTGAGGCGATCGCTGCGCGGATTGGTAAACACGTCTCCCGGCCTGCCTTCTTCCTCGATGACGCCGTCGTTGAAGAACAGCACCCGGTTGGAGACTTCGCGGGCAAACTGCATCTCGTGGGTGACGACCACCATCGTCATGCCCTCCTCGGCCAGCTGGCGCATCACCCCCAGCACCTCACCCACGAGCTCCGGGTCGAGGGCGCTGGTGGGCTCGTCGAACAAAATGGCGACGGGCTTCATGCAGAGGCTGCGGGCGATCGCCACCCGTTGTTTTTGCCCCCCAGAGAGCTGTTCGGGGTAAGCATCGGCGCGATCGCTTAGGCCCACCTTATCTAGGTAGTGTCTGGCAAGGTCGTTGCAGTCGCCCGCCGGAAACTTGAGCACCTTGCGGGGGGCCAGCATCAGGTTTTCGATCACCGTCAGGTGGGGAAACAGGTTGAAGTGCTGAAACACCATGCTCACCTGGCTGCGCAGATGGTAGAGCGACTGACGGGGCAGCTTGGGAGCCGAAACATCCTGTCCCATTACCTCCAGGTGGCCTTGGTTGATCGCTTCTAGCCGGTTGAGACAACGCAAAAAGGTGCTCTTGCCGCAGCCCGACGGGCCAATGATCGACACCACATCACCCTTGGTAAAGGCCGTGGTTACCCCCTTGAGCACCTCAATTGGGCCGTAACTTTTGTACAGGTTTTGGCAGGCAATAACGGGGGTATCGATCGCAGGCAGAGTCGCTGTTGTCATGGGGGCCAAGCCAGTAATGGGTAAGCGAATGGCATCTGTACCCTACAGAGAATCATTGACACTCTGGGGCATCTGTATTGTAGAGAACATTTTTACCCCTATAGAATTGACTATGGTGCCTCAAACCCTGGTCTGATGCACCGGGTTATCGTCTGCTTAGAGGTTATCGCTGGCCCATGTCTCCTCGTAAGTTTGCTACTCGTGTCTTTGCCAACCGATGGTTGAAGCGGGCGCTGGCCCTGGCCCTGGGGCTGGTTTTAGGAATCGGGACGGCCCAAATTGCGGGGCTGGCCCAGGAGACACCTGTGTGGGAAGTGGGCACTGAACCCGCCTTTCCCCCCTTTGAAATGCGGGACGACGCCACGGGCAACCTGACCGGCTTCGATATTGAGCTGATGCAGGCGATCGGCGAAGCCGCCGGGCGCGAGGTGGAGTTTATCAGCCTGCCCTTCGACGGCCTGGTGCCTGCCCTGCAATCAAACACCATCGATGCGGCGATCAGCGGCATGACCATCACCGCCGAGCGGGCGCAAACCATTGACTTTTCGCGGCCCTACTTTGAGGCGGGCCTGGCGATCGCCGTCCAAGAAGACAACACCAGCATTAACTCGCTGGAGGATCTGGCGGGGCAGCGCATTGCGGTGCAGATTGGCACCACCGGAGCCGAGCAGGCGGCTCAGGTCGAAGGGGCCACCATCAGCACCTTTGACAGCGCGCCCCTGGCCCTGCAGGAGCTGCTCAACGGTCGAGTCGATGCGGTGGTCAACGACCTGCCGGTGACGCTCTACGCCATCAACGAAGCCAACCTGCAGGGCATCAAGATTGTCGGTGAGCTGGTTACCGAAGAGTATTACGGCATTGCCCTGCCAAAAAATTCTGAGGCGCTGGCCGATATTAACGCCGCCCTCGGCACCCTTTTGCAAGATGGCACCTATGCCGAGATCTACCAGCGCTGGTTTTCGGCTGACCCACCAGCGCTGCCCAAGGTGGCCCCGGTGCTGGCCGAGGCAGGCACCGCCACAGGTCTGGACTGGGGACGCCTGTTTCAAAACCTGATGCGGGGCGCGTGGATTACCATTCTGCTGACGGCGTTTTCGTTCTTCTTTGGCCTGATTGGCGGGGCGCTGGTGGCCTTTGCCATGATCTCGCCGATTAAGCCTCTGCGCTGGGTTTGCCGCATCTACGTCGATTTCTTTCGCGGCACGCCCATGCTGGTGCAGCTGTTTATGATCTACTTTGGCCTGCCCGCCCTGTTCCAGAATTTGGGCTTTGAGTTCAGCTTTAACCGCATCTTTGCCGCTGTGCTGGCCCTCAGCCTCAACGTGGCGGCCTACCTGGCCGAGATTTTGCGCGGTGGCATCCAGTCGATCGATCGCGGTCAGTGGGAGGCGGGCGAGTCGCTGGCCATGAACCCGGTCGAAACCATGCGCTATGTGGTCTTTCCCCAGGCCTTTCGGCGCATTTTGCCGCCCCTGGGCAACGAGTTCATTACCCTGATCAAAGACACCAGTTTGGCGGCGGTAATCGGCTTTGAAGAACTGTTTCGCCAGGGACAGCTGACGGTGGCCACCACCTACCGCGCCTTTGAGGTCTATCTGGCGGTGGCGATCGTCTACCTGGTTATGACATCGCTGGCCTCGATCGCGTTCAAGCGCCTCGAAGCCTACATGGACCCCATCAATCGGCCCAAAAAGGTCAAAAAAGACCCTGTTCCCTCAGTGATTGGCGCCTAGGGCACCGATACAGCATCTAGCACCCCTCCCTGGTGCCCTAGCTCCGCTTTGGGCAACCTTGTTTTGCGGCTCTGCCGCCTATTTTAGGAGGCGAAGCCTCCGACAGGCATCCCAATGCAGAGCATTGGAACGAGGGGCGGTGAATACTGTGATAGCAAATCCGAATCACAAACCCCCGATTCTCAAAAGGCCAACCTGTAGGGGCGAATGGCATTCGCCCAGAGGTATTGGGGGTATCTAAGCAGGATTTAGTATGAGTACTGGGAAATGGTGTTGTAGGTGGTTCGGTGGGCCTGGCACTGGTCAGGTTAGCGCTGCTTGCGCTTAGCCTGACGGGCAACGGCAACCGAAACCTCTACCCACTCCTGGAGCTGCTCCAAATCGTCGTACACCGCCGCTGGCAGTTGATAGTAAGACATGGTTGCCGGTTTGCCGTTGCGATCGTAGGTGAATGGCCCCATGCCTGCCTCTGTAAAGCGAGCCTGGTTGGTGGCATCGACCTTGAAATAGAGCGTTTCGTGGGCAATCAGGGCAAACATAGTGCCCTCGCAGTAAAGTCCGTAGCCGCCAAACATGGCACGTGCGGTGACCGGGGCTACCTGGTTAAGGTGATTGACCACGGCATCTTTGAACGCTTTGGCCTGTGGGTTTGGCATATCGCGCTGGCTGGCCTCGGCAGGAGGTACAGTCTACTGCTGTTGCATCTGCTGCTGCTCAAAGCCCACCAAAATTTGGTAGACAAACAGCTTGCGCAGGGCCTGGTTTTGCTGGTTGTGGTTAGCCGAAGCGTGAATTTCTGCTCCTAGCATCACGCTACCGGCAACTAGAGCAAGGACTAAAGCAACATTTCGAAAAATCAGGCAGGTGGGAAGACAGCGCTTCTTCATAGAGGAGACCTGTAACAGCAGACACCAAATAATCGGAGCTATGGCTGGTGTGTCTTGGTTAATTTTATGGGTTATGGGGGGGTGCTTCCAGGATTACTCTGTTAGACGAAAAAGGTTTTACAAAAGTTACCGAAGATTTAGCCGATATTCGACAAAGACTCGACCGGCGTCGCCGACATTGGTCGAGCCGCTGACGCTCCAATTTTCGTTCAGACGGTAGCGGGCATTGAGGGCCACGGGCTGGTTTTGGTTGAGCACCTGCACCAGGCTGGCGGAGAGGTTTTCGGTAATTCCGGCGGTAGCGCCGACCCCAATGCCCAAGGTATCTTTACCGGCGGTGGGCAGCACCGTGGTGGCTATCAGCCGGAGCCGTTGTAGCCCCAGGGATTGAGCGATCGCATCCTGACTGTTGGCCGTCAAAGCTCCCAGCAGGTTAGACCCCAGGGCCAGCCCAGGCTCTGCACCCTCCAGCCCGGTCAGGTAGCCTCCGGCAACCATTCCCAGCAGCTGGTTTTGTGAATAAGGGGGGGTGCTGCTCAAGATGAGAGCGTTGGGGTTGCTGATCAGGCGGCTCGCATAGCCCTCCACCCGAGCTTCAATTTGCAGTTCGTCGAGCACCGTGGTGCTGGCCAGGCGATCGAAGGTGGGCACTTCTGCGGCCCCCGTCGTTGTATTCAGGGTGTTGATAGCATACTGCCGCTGCAGTGGTACGCTTGCTGCCAAGACAATATCCAGATAGGGGTCAAGGCCGTCCTCAGGCCTAAAGCGCACCACATTATCGCGGCCTCGCTCAAGAAAAAATTCGGCCGTGACGGTGTTAATCCAGCCGTTGGTTAGATAGAAAGCACCATCGGCGGCCAAGTCAGGGACAGTACCCCTGAGAGCCACATCTCCGGTCAGGCCCAGGGAGAGCACCGGCATGGCCCTGATCTCCGCTGGGTCGAGGGTGACGCGCAGGTCATCGATCTGTACCGGCAACAGGGAGCTGGTCTGGGCCAGAGCGGCACGGGCGGTCTTGAGGCGATCGATGTTGCTCAAGAGGGTGTTGGCCTGGGCGACTAGCTCACGCCCGACGGCGACCTGGGTATTTTGTAGCCGCACCTGGCCACCCAGGACGGGGGACAGCAGCGCCTGGGTGAGCGCCAGTTCACCATCGACCTGGCTGCGCACTTCGTTGGCATAGTTGACGTTGATATCCGAGAGGGCTAGCCACAGGCCGGGGTCAGCGGGGGTGGCATGCTGACGCAGCAGCGGGATCTGCCCGGCCAGGCTAAAGGTGCCGTCGTACAGGTCGCCGGTCAGCGACTCGACTTGAATGTAGCTACCCCGAAGCTGAATCGCGCCCCTGAGATTGTCTAGCGAGGCCCCCAGCCACGGACTGAGAAAGCTAGCCCCATCAAAAGTGACGATACCTGACAGAAGCGGCTGCTGCAGGTTGCCCCCCAGCCGCACGTCTACATTGGCGCTGCCGCCGCCCCAGGCCAGGGCCGGGGTGAGCAGGTTGATCAGGGAGAGGCCGTTGTCTTTGAGGGTGGCCCGCAGCGCAATCTGGTCGTTGGCAGGCTGCACAGCCATAAACGGCAGGGCATAGGGAATGGTGCCTGCAAACCTCAGAGGTTCTGGCGCTGAGCCAACGACCCGCCCATCGACGCTGAAAAGCGCGTTTTCGTACTGAAACTCGCTGCTGATTTCGGTGATAGGCTGCTGGTTTACGCTCGCCTCGGTAACATCGAGCTGTCCAATTAAGTTCGGATTGGTGTAGGGGCCGGTCAGCTGGGCGCTGAGATTGAGCAGCCCGGTGACAGCCACGGGGCTTTCGAGCAGGGTGGTGGCGGCGGTGAGGGGCAGCTTTTCGGCGGCGACGGCCAGATTGGAGTCCTGTGTGCTGATATTGCCCACCAGGCTGAGGCGGGTATCCCCGGCATGAAACTCAACGGGGTCGAGGGAGAGACTCTGATCGCGCAGCTGCCCCCGCGCCACGAACTGATTGTCAAAGTCGTAGCGACCCCAGGCCCAGTTTTGGCCGGTGAACTCAAAGTCGGCGGCCAGGCCATCGGTGCTGGAGGCTTTGACTCCCAGCGTACCGGCTACCTGGCCCTCAAGCTGGTCGAGGGCGGGCAGCAAGGCCGTGGCTCGGGCGCGCTTGCGCTCTTCTCCTGCCGCCTGCAAAATCTGGGCCAGTTCGGCCTGCTCCAGCAGGGGCGCATCGGGATCGCCCACGGCGGTCACCGCCAGGTCGGCGGCAGTGCCTTTGGTGAGGGGAACCAGCAGGCGGCCCAGGTCGGCATAGCTGTAGAGGCTCAGCACCCCCAGCAGATCTTGAAAGTCGGCTCCGGCGGTGGTGATTTCGGCCTGACCCTGCCAGGTTGGCAACAGCTGCCCGCTGCCTGTAATTAGGAATTGGGTGTTGGGCGTGAGCTGGAGGGCGCCTCCGGTCAGCAGAGCCAGACCGTTGCGGTACTGAAGATTGCCGCTGAGGCGATCGCCTCCAATTGCGCCCAGAGCCGGGCGATCGAGGCTGAACTGGGCGATCGCAGCCGGGTTGGTCAAACTGGTCAGATCAATCTGGGCGATCGCATTCAGCAATCCGGCCAGTTGCCCTAGATCGGGGCGGGGGATGGGGCTCAGCCCCAGCGCAGCCAGGTCGAAGTTCTGAATTTCGGCATCTAAGCTGTTGCCCCGCCGCTGACCACTGGCCCAAAACTTCCCGCTGGCCAGCCGAAAAGCATGGGGGCGCAGATCAGGGGCAATGTGGGCAAAAAGTTCTTCATCGCGTCCTTGCAGGTTGGCGATCGCCCCTGTGGCCCGCGATGCCTGCACTGGCCCGGAGACGTTCTCCACCACGGTGAACTCATTCATCCCCACCTGGTGCAGGTCTACGGTGCCTGCCAGCTGAGGATCGTCCAGATTGCCCCGCAGGGTGCCAGCGAAGGCAAGGGAGCCTCGGGGGCGCAGCCAGGCGGGGCCATTGGCTACCCCATAGGCCGCTGCCAGATCGACGTCGGCAAGACGGGCGGTAAGGTCGATATCGCCGATCTGAGGCAAGCTTTTCTGAGGCAAAAAGTTCACATCGATGCTGCCCTGGGCGGAGAGATTGGGGGTGGTGGCCTCAGCAATCTCCAGCCGCTGACCCGTCCAGGCAAAGCGGGTGCTGAGCGTACCGGGCAAGAGCTGATCGATCGCCGCCAGATTGACGTTGGGCACCGTTACGATCGCTGGATTCAGCGGTACCGTATGGGAAAAGCGAGCCTGGCCCTGGGCGCGGACGGTCTGTGGACTCAGGGCGGTCAGCGATCCCGACACATCTAAATCCGCATCTAACGTGCCGCGCAGCTGGGGCAAGACCTGGCCGGGGCCGAGGGCGTTACCGCTCAGCTGAGCCTGCCAGTCGCGGCGGTTGAGATCGGCGATCGCCTCGGCCCGCAGCGTGCCGTCCCCTACTTGAAACACTGTCTCTTGGGCGGTGATCAGGCGATCGCGATAGTTCACCTTCCCTTGCCCTGGAAAGGTGGACTGGGGCAGTTGCCAGGTGGCTGCGCCCTGCAGATCTGCGACAGAGCCAGACAGACGGGCCTCGGCCAGCAGCGGCCCCAGCCGCCAAGTTTCGGGCAGGGCGAGGCCGTAGAGGGCCGCAATGCCGTCGAGGGGCAGATCGGTCCGGGCGGTGAGGGTCAGTTCTGGCGAGTCTGGACGGGACGGGGCGGGGCGGTTGGCAGACCGTTTGGGATCTAGCTCAGAACGAGGATCTGGTCTGGAGACGCCAGCCCTCCGCTTGAGCGCTCTCTCGACGTCTCCCCGCAGCGACTGTCTCAGGATGGCGCTGCCCTGGGCGGTGACGGTGCCGCCTGTGGTTGGGCGCAGGGTAACCTGGTGCAGCGTGGCGCCGTCGAGGTTGGCCCCAAACCGAGCTGTAACGCTATCAATTCCCAGCCGATCGACCTGGACCAGCCCCAGGTTCACCAGCTCTCCAGCCACCTGGGGATCCTCCATTGGGCCGGTGACGGTGGTATTCACCCGAAACTGTCCGGCGGCTTCGATCGGCAGGGGTTGAGCCAGAGCCTCAGCGACCTGCTCAAGGCTGACGGCGGGAATGGCGATCGCCAGGTCGTGCCCTCGCCGCCGATCCACCTGTCCTGCCGCCTTGACCAGAATGGGGCCGAACTTGAGGGAGCTATTCTCTAGACTGCCGCCCACGCCGTTGAGCAGCAGGGTGCCGTTGATGTCTTGCAGAGCCGAGGGCAGATCGCTGACCACAATATCGCCGTTGCGCAGGCGGGCGGTACCTTTGACGGTGATCGGGTCGTCGGCCTCAGGGCGATACCTGAGGTCGAGGTTAGACGATAGCAAACCGCTGCGCACAAACAGGCCTCCGCCCAGCAGCGGATTTACCGACTCGATGGGCAACTGCTGCACCTGCATCGCCAGATTGACCTGGCGGGTGTCGAGCTGCCCCTCGCCGCGAATTTGAAAGGCGCCGCTGTTAAGCCGCCCGCCCACTACCATCGCGACGGTTTGATTGTCGGAACCGCTAAAGCGTACCCGCAGATTGACGTTTTGCAGCAGGATGAGGGTCGAACTCGTGACCCCCTCCGGCAGCTCGACAATCGAGGTGCGTGACAGCGGGCCAATGGTCAGGTCGGCGTTGCGAATTTGCAGACAGCGCAGCTCAGTTCTAAAGAATCCGTCTTCCCCTACCGACTCGGGCGGCTCAAGTCGCCACTCGCCGTCGAACCCCTGCTTGAGCGAGACCTGGGGTTTGACAAAGACCAGGCTGGGTCGCAGGGTGCGGGTGAACAGCAGCGTCAGGGGGTTGAAGTTGACCTCTAGCGCCTGGGCACGCACCCAGGAAAAGTCGTCTTCGGTGGGGGGCACAATCGACGGCCCCAGCCGCACCCCAGTCGGGCTAAAGCGCTCGAACTCGCCGACTTTGATCGGTCGGCCCAGGGCGTCACTGAGGTTGCGCTGCAAAAACCGGGGCAGCTCTCGTCGGGCCAGGGCGTACCCCCACCAGCCCAACCCCAGAACACCAAAAGTAAGGCTGCCGCCTGCGATCGCGATCGCCCTGAGCCAGCGCCGCCGAGGCCAAAGCGGCGGTTGGAGTGCGGAATCTGATTCAGGCCGATTAGCCATAGCAGATTGGGGAGATGCGCTGATAATTTCAGATCAACCCTGCCCAGATGGGCCTCATTAATCTACCGCACCGGCCCAAATTTGAAAATCAGCGGAGCTAAACCGGCGATCGCCTGTCCAGAATTAGTTCCAAATCACTGCCTATCGACTATGGTACCGGGCCAATGACCACCCTCCCACAGAGTGTCGCAGTACAGCTTTGGGCTGCGTTACTCAGCCAGGTATTCTTAGTATCCGAAGGCTAAAATAGGCTCACTGTTTTGGAACGCACGACTTGTCAGCCCTAGTTCCCCATAGCTTTCAGGACTTTTACTTAAACGTCTATCTCAAAATGCCAGCCGAGAGAGGTCAGTAGTATTTTTTACCAGCAGTGTTTTCTAATGGCCTGATCAATTAAAACTTCTGGCCACATTCCAAAGCCCTTTATTGCCCAAAAAAGCCAAAAACAACCAGCCTATTGCGTTGGGCCACCAGGGCCAGCCCAATATGTCGCCTACCGCAAAGCAGAGGGCGACCAAAAGGCCGTGCAGGCCAAGGTAAATTAGCTTATTTTTCATGATTTGTTTCCGGTTCACGCTTGCGCCTAATCATTCTTCAAGCGTTGGCGAACCATTCAGGATAGCGGGCTCAAAATCTGCAGTCGGCCAGTCGCTGAGGGCGATCGCAGACCCGGGCTGGTCGGCGTCAGTTCTGTCCTGTAGTCTGGATGAGTTTGAACACCCAACCCGAGCCGATGGTAGCCCTAGCGATTCACACCTGCGGCCCCGCCCTGGGGCTGGCCCTGAGCGATTTTGAAGGCGAAACGCGCCATCGAACCTGGGCGCTGGGGCGCGATCTGTCCACTCAGCTGCACAGCCTGCTAAGCGAGTTTGTGGCTCCTTACGAATGGCAGGAGTTCTCGTTTTTGGCGGTGGCCCAGGGGCCGGGTGGGTTTACGGGCACCCGCATTGGCGTGGTGACGGCCCGCACTCTGGCCCAGCAGCTGGAGATTCCGCTGTTTGGGGTGTCGAGTTTAGCGGCGATCGCCCAGCGGGCGCTGGAACAATCCCCAGTGGACTCAGCCATTGCCGTGGAAATGCAGGCCCAGCGGGGGCAACTCTTTACCGCCATTTACAAAGCGACGACGGAGGGGCTGATCGCCGTGCAGGCCGATCAGGTGCTGAGTTTAGAAGCTTGGGAGTCGGTGCTGGCCACCTATCCTGAGGCCCTCAACCGGGTCACGGCGGGGGACGACCTGGCCGAGACCGTGGTGCAGGTGTTGGATCTGGCGCACCGGGGCTGGATGAGGGGCGATCGCCCCGACTGGTCTACTGTGCTGCCCTACTATGGCCAGCACCCGGTCGATCGCTAGGCGATCGCAGGTATCGCCCCACGCATATTTTGCCAGGGGGGTCGGCTACACTAAGCGGCAATACCCTCGACGATCTCTTCGCCGTCAAGGGCCAGACCGAATTGCCCCCCTCAGGTCTTTGCTATGGCCAAGCCAATTATTTTCACCGTCGATGACGACCCGGATGTCTTACAGGCGATCGCCCGCGACCTGCGGCGGCAGTACGGCGAGCACTACCGCGTCATGCGGGCCAGTTCTGGGGCGGCGGCCCTCGAAGCCCTGCAGCAAATCACCGTGCGACAAGACCCCGTAGCTCTGCTGCTGGTCGATCAGCGCATGCCCGAAATGAGCGGGGTAGAGTTTCTGGAGCAGGCCGTGCGCTTAGCGCCCGACGCCAAACGGGCCTTGCTCACCGCCTACAGCGACACCGATGCCGCCATTCGCGCCATTAACGCCATCAGCCTCGACTACTACCTGCTCAAGCCCTGGGACCCGCCAGCGGAGAAGCTATACCCGGTGGTGGACGATTTGCTGGCCGACTGGCAGGCCCATTTTCATCCCCCTTTCGAGGGCATTCGGGTGGTGGGCGATCGCTGGAATCCACACAGCCACGAGATCAAAGACTTTTTGGCCCGCAACCAGATCCCCTACCGCTGGCTGGACGTGGAGCGTAGCGAGGAGGCCCGCACCCTGGCGGGCTGCGTCACCGATTCTGTAAATGGGGCCAAGCTGCCCCTGGTGCTGTTTCCCGAGGGCGAGCCCCTGCGCCAGCCCAGCACCGCCGAGCTGGCTAACCGCATTGGCCTCCAGACTACGGCAGCGAAACCCTTCTACGACCTGGTAATTGTGGGGGGCGGACCCGCTGGGCTAGCGGCGGCAGTCTACGGCGCGTCCGAAGGGCTACACACGGTGCTGATTGAGCGCGAGGCCCCCGGTGGCCAGGCGGGCACCAGCTCCCGGATTGAGAACTACCTGGGCTTTCCGGTCGGGCTGAGCGGCAGCGACCTGGCTCGCCGCGCCGTCACTCAGGCCCGCCGATTTGGGGTCGAAATTCTCACACCTCAGTCAGTGCAGAGCCTGCGAACCGCCAACGACTATCGGCTGCTGACCCTCAGCGACGGCAGCGAAATCAGCACTCAGGCGGTGATCTTGGCCCTGGGGGTGTCGTGGCGACGGCTCGACACTCCCGGTCTGGAACAGTTTACCGGGGCCGGGGTCTACTACGGTGCGGCCCAGACCGAAGCCCTAGCCTGCGAAGGAGAGGATGTGTATTTGATTGGTGGGGCCAACTCCGCGGGGCAAGCGGCAATGAACTTTGCCAAGTATGCCAAATCGGTGACGATGCTGGTGCGGGGCGATTCGCTGACTAAGAGCATGTCGCAGTACCTGATCGACCAAATCGCGGCAATGCCGAACATCACGGTGCAGACTCACACCAGCGTGATCGAAGCCAAGGGAGGTACGCAGCTAGAGGCGCTGGTGCTGCAAAACGCCGTCACCGGGGTTACCGAAACCGTGCCCGCCCAGTCGCTATTCATCTTTATTGGCGCTATTCCCCACACCGGCTGGCTAGAGGATTTGGTGCAGCGGGACGGTCGGGGCTACATTCTCACCGGGCCAGATTTGCAAACCGCTGATATTCCGCCCCACCAGGTGTGGTCGCGCGATCGCCCCCCGTTTTTGCTTGAAACCAGCCTGCCGGGCGTGTTTGCGGTGGGCGACGTGCGCCACGGCTCGATCAAGCGGGTGGCCTCGGGCGTGGGCGAAGGGTCGATCTGCGTGCAGTTTGTGCACCAGTATTTGGGGGCGGTGCGATGAGTGCTTCAGCGCTGTGTATGGAACACTTGCGGGCGATCGCGCCCTTTAACCACCTGCCCCAGGAGCGGCTGGAGTGGGTGTGCGATCGCGCCACCTCCCTGCAGCTCTCCAAGGGCGACTACCTGGTCAAAGAAGGCGACCTGACCACCACCATCTACGTCATCGCCTCCGGTCGCCTGGGCATTACCCGCCAGAGCGAGGGGCTGGCCATGCCCATCGGCCAGCACGACGGCCCCGGCTACATTGGCGAAATTCCGGTGCTGACGGATGAGCCCGCCCCGGTGACAATACAGGCGATGTCGGATTGCGAAATCCACAGCATTGCCGGGGCCGACTTTCTCACCCTGCTGCACGAGTGCCGCGAGTTTGAGCGCCAGGTCTTTCGCCTGATGCAGCAGCGGGTGCGGGGGCTGGAGTCGTTTCTGCGCGGGCGTGAAAAAATGGCGGCCCTGGGCACGCTCTCGGCGGGGTTGGCCCACGAGTTGAATAACCCTGCGGCGGCGCTGGTGCGATCGCTGAGCGAAGTGGTGCCCGCCATTCGCGAGCTGGAGAAAATGAACATGCTCTACGGCCAGCAGCAGCCCGACGAAGCCGATACCCAGCGGTGGCAGTCGGTGCGCGACGCCGGCTACGACACCATTCTCAAGGGCGGGGCCGATGCGGTGACGATGAGCGATCGCGAAGACGAACTGCTCGACTGGCTCGAAGACTACGGCGTGGCCCAGGCCTGGAAGCTGGCCGAACCCCTGGCCCTGGCGGGGATCGACATCCCCACCCTGGAGAAGCTGACGGCCTCCTGGCGCGACAACCCCACCCAGCTGCGCGACATGGGCATTCGCTGGCTGGCCCTCTCCTTTGAAATGATGTCGATGGTTCAGAGCGGCCAGTCGGGGGCCGAGCGCATTGCCACCCTGGTCAAATCGATGAAGTCGTACAGCTACATGGATCAGGGCGCGCAGCAGATGGTCGACCTGCACCAGGGGCTGGAAGACACCCTGCGGCTGTTTGCTTTCAAGCTCAAGCAGGGCATCAAGGTTGAGCGCCACTACGATACTACGCTGCCCAAGCTCATGGCCCACGGCAGCGAGCTCAACCAGGTGTGGACGAATTTGATTGACAATGCGATCGACGCGATGGGCGACAGCGGCACCCTCACCCTGCGCACCTGCCAGTTCCAGGGCAGCGCTCGGGTAGAAATTATCGACACCGGGCCGGGCATTCCGCCGGAAATCAAATCGCGTATTTACGAGCCGTTTTTTACCACCAAAGGGGTAGGCAAAGGCTCGGGCCTCGGCCTCGAAACGGTGCTTCGCATTGTGGAGAATCGCCACCACGGCACGATTGGTCTGGACACGGCACCGGGCCACACCTGCTTTGCCGTGTGCTTGCCCCTAGCAGACGCAGAAATGATCCATGCTTAAAGACTGGCTAGGACGCCATAATTATTAAGAAAAATTTTAGGACTTTTGGTGTTTCCTATAGTTATAAAAACCGCTACAATCTCGGTGCATCTTGATGAAATGTATGGACATTCAACCGGCTGCCATTATGCATTAGACACGGCAGTCATGGCCAGTCGAGGTATTCATCAAGCACCAGTCAACTACAGGATGTGCGCTAATGTCAAAAGCAGATAACTTTTTCTTGGTTGGCAATACGAGGGGAAATAATGTCTCTTTGTTCGATTTTTCTTCTGGGGAACTTTTAGGCGATTTTATTGCTGCGGAGAGTGATCTGCTAGATGATCCCGACACTTTGCTCTTTGGGCCCGATGCCAATGGCGATCGCCTAAAAGATTTGTACGTTACCAATGGCAAAACCTCTGGAACCTCTTCTGTCCTGCGATTTGATGGGACAACTGGAGAATTTATCGATGCTTTTGTCAGTGACGACCCTGCCACTGAAATTGATGAAACTGGGGGACTCATTCGCCCCTATGAGCTTGCTTTTGGCCCAGATGGAAATCTATATGTAGCCAGCTTCCTGAGCGATCAGATTCTCCGTTACAACGGCAAAACGGGAGCATTCATTGATGTGTATTCCAAAGGCAATGGCCGATCAGGCGGATTAAATGGTCCCAACGGCTTGCTTTTTGTCAACGGTAGCTTGTACGTTACCACCCAAGGCAGCATTGCAACTGAAAATCCCATTACTGGAGATATTTTTCCATCGTTTGATGCTGGACTGCCGAGTCAAATCCTGCGCTATGACAGCCTGGAAGCAGATACGACACCCGCTGTATTTGCGACACCCGATCCATCTCCAGAGAGCTTTGGCTTTGTTAGTTTGTTGGGCTTGGAAGTGGGGCCAATCGATGGCGACCTATATGTCAGTGACTTTGCTGGGGATATACTGCGCTTTGATGTTAAAACAGGCGACTTAATCGAGCGTCTGAGTACAAACTTCACGACCGACGAGCCCCCCAGTAATAACTTCATCGGCAACCTCGATTTTTCGTCTAAAGGAGATTTGCTAACGGTTGGCTTTGACGTTTCAACCGAAGAAGGTGCTGTTTTGCTATTTGGAGAAGACCACGGCACACCGAAATCGCCCTTTGAGCTGCTAGTACCCGTTACGCCCTCACTCAATCGCCCCATTGGCATCACATTTTTAGACAATACGCCTGACGTGATTATTGCGCCAGAACTGATTGACCTGACCGGGTTTGACAGTGACGTTCTAATCAACGTTACGGCTTCCCGCGAAGCCAACTTCAACAATATCTTGAAGTTCTATGAAACCGATGCTACAGGAGCCGTAGACGGTTTATTACCCGGTGAAGTGGGCTATGAGAACGCTGTTGCTGCTCACCTGCTCGATGGCCAGCTGTTTGTGAAGAACAATACTACGGTTGATAGCGACTTCACCCTGCCTGGGGGCGTATTCTATGCACCAGCGCTGCTTATCAACGGTAGCTCGACTAACCTGGCAACCATCGACGATGCTGCCCTGGGCAACGTGCGGGTCAAGCGTGAGGGTAACACCTGGAGTTTTGAAGACCTGACTGACAATGATTTCAACGACTTAGTCGTAACGATCAAGTCGCTTGAACCAGTGGTTGCCTAGACCTTGTCTCGATGTAGCTCAATTAGCGCCTATTGGGCAACTAACCGCCCTTGCCCCATGGGCGCCTGTGGCAAGATTACTGTGGAGACCTGTAGTCGATTGAGAGGCTCAACGTGTCAAATTCTAAAACCCTGCTGATTACCGGCGCATCCTCAGGCATCGGTGCCGCTACGGCCCGGCAGGCGGCAGCGCAAAACTTCAACCTTGTCTTGGCCGCCCGCTCGACTGAGAAGCTGGATAAATTGGCGAAAGAACTGGGTACCGACAACGTGCGGACGTTTGCCTGTGACGTCACGGATTACGCGGCTCAAGAAAAGCTGGTCGCCAATGCCGTAGAGGCGTTTGGCAGTCTAGATGCCGTGTTTGCCAATGCAGGCTGTGGCGGTGAGCCGGGTGGGTTTTCGGGGGCTCCGGTTGAGTCTTGGCAGCGCATCGTCAATACCAATATTTTGGGCGTCGCCTACACGCTGCGGGCCAGCCTGGGAGAACTAAAGAAAACCAAAGGTCATGTCATTATCACTGGCTCGATCGCAGGGCGTAAAACGCTGAAAGGATCGATGTATTCGGTCTCAAAATGGGCCGTTTCAGCGATCGGCTATAACCTGCGAGAAGAGATGCGAGGCACAGGGGTGCGTGTCACTCTGATCGAGCCGGGGATGGTGGACACACCATTCTTTGATGACCCAAAGCCCGATGCTCTACGGCCCGACGATGTAGCTCGAACGGTGCTCTTTGCGCTCTCGCAACCACCAACTGTTGATATTGGCGAACTTGTGGTTTTGCCAACACCACCGACTGAAGAGTAATTGATAAAGATCAGCTAACATTGTCCATTCCCTGTCACAGCTGGGTATTGTCCTAAGCGAATTGGCCAACGTTGTAAATCTTGAATTAGCGTCGCGAGAAAACTCCGCTACAGTTGAAACAAACGGACTCAGAGTAAGGCCATGGCCACCCTGCTGCAGTCTTCTAGCCAGCACATCACCCTACAATGCGTGTCGTGGAGCACGTACCAGGCCCTGCTGCAAGACATGGGCGACCATCGGGCCGCGCGGCTGGCCTACGACCAAGGCACGCTAGAAATTATCATGCCCTCTGATCTGCACGAAGTGCTAAATCGACTGCTAGACCGCATCATCACTGCCCTGACCGAAGAACTCGACCTCAAAATCAAAGCCTACGGCTCCACCACTCTAGAGCGAGAAGAGCTGGAACAAGGGGTCGAACCTGACTCCTGCTACTACATTCAAAACGCCGACCAGATCAGCACCCTACAACTAGATCTGCGCACCAACCCACCCCCTGACCTCGCTGTAGAGGTAGACATTACCAGCTCGTCCCAACTGCGATTTACGATCTACCAACAGCTGCAAATTCCTGAGGTGTGGCAATATACCCAGCGGCGAGGACTGGTTTTTTATGCGTTTGTTGCTGGGCAGTACGTAGAACGCGAGTTTAGCCCTACGTTTCCCCGAGTGTCATCGCGAATGCTGATGACATTTTTGCAGATGACTCCTGGGGAAGACGACAACGCCGTGGTGAAGTCGCTGCGGCAGTGGATTCGTCAGCAAGGTGCCTAGGATTTTTCTTGCCGAGACCTTTACTCTAACAGCGCTTCGTCGCTCTGAAGGGCTTCGGCTGCCCCAGGTGAATAGGGCGATGTACTGCACTGCTGCGATCGCCTGCTATTGCTCAACCGCCGCCTGCTGGCCAACGATACCCCCGCCGCTGTCATGACCTTCGACAACATTCAGCGAGCCTATGGTCAGGGACCACAGCTAAGTCACACACGCAGCGCCTACGCCGACTTTTTTTGCTAAGTGGGGCAGTTCTCCCCGTAGGAGAAACTACCAGGTTCTAAAAGGGAATACCTTCATATGCCATAGATTTTGCATCACTGGCTTGCGCAAGAAGCGCAACAATAATTTGTCTTATCTTTTCTGTTTTTAAGATCTCAGCAAGAAGACCAAGAAATTCCTCTTCAGAGTTAACGCGAATTGAAATCCTTTCATCAAGGGTCACTTCATATTTTTTCAATATTTTTTTGTTTGATAGTTCCTCCTGAATATCTGTATCAAGAATAAAAGCAACGGGATAGAATTCAATTGTATAAACTATCGCTAAAATTCTATATGAATATCCGATGGCATCAGATTGCAGAAAAAGTTGGTATTCAAAAGTTACTCCACCCTGCTGTGTTGTATTTCTAACTTTAGCTTGGACAATATTGTCGGTTTTTTGCCCTAGAAAAGCAGCCTGTTCTCTTAAGATTGTCACAGGTGGTTTTGAAGTTGGAATATCTAGGTTATTTGGCCACAAATCAATCATGTTTTACTTGACTTTGGACAAACGCCGCCAGCCCACGGAAGATTTCGGTGGGCTTTCAGGTCAAAGCGAGGGAGCTAAGCGGCGTCTTGCAAGTCCTTACAGCGGCAGCGCTTTTTGGAGGGATGGAATTTGACGATAGGACAGGGAGCGCGCTGGGTCAGCCGCGTTCCTTTGGCGCGACCGGG
>PYER01000262.1 GCA_003017855.1 filamentous cyanobacterium CCT1 | reverse complement strand
CCCCCAATACCCCTATGCAAAACCTCCCCTCCTCCCGCTGTGCTACCTGGTTCAGCGGCAGCACCGTAGTCCGCCTGCTTGAAACGGTTCAAGACGTGATTGTGATTTCGCTGTGCATTGGGCTGTTCAGCTTTATGGTGATGCAGCTGCGCGAGATGTTTCTCTCCCTGCTGCCGCCGCTCAATTTTCCAGAAGTAACCTCTGACATTCTGTTTCTGCTGATTTTGGTGGAGCTGTTTCGGCTGCTGATTATCTACCTGCAAGAGCATCGAGTATCGATTGGGGTAGCGGTCGAAGTGTCGATTGTGTCGGTGCTGCGCGAAATTATTGTGCGCGGCGTGCTCGAAACGCCCTGGATTCAGGTGCTGGCATGCTGTCTGTTCTTGGTGGTGCTGGGCGGGCTGCTGCTGGTGCGGGCGTGGATTCCACCCACCTTCGATGGCGTTGACCCAGAACAGGAGGTTTCGCGTCGCCACCGCATTCGCTTTGCCCAGGACCTGGCGGAAATGGGTGCAGTCAAGTCTCCCATTGATTGATCAGGCTCACTCGTCAATCCAACATCCCAATGGTTCGACAAGCTCACTACAAGTCCAAAATTCAAAACTGCTCTAGCTCACTCTACCCACGCTTTTCCCATGACTCTAACTACCTCCTTACCTGCTCGCTCAGCTCCGGTGCGGCCTCGCGATGTGTAGGTTGCCACCATTGGCTCTCAAACTCAAGTGCTGCGATCGCGCACCTGGGACCGGCTCAAGTTTGAGGTGGAATACAGCCGCCAGCGGGGCACCACCGCCAATGCCTACCTGATTCAGGCCGGTCAGATCGCGCTGATCGATCCGCCGGGCGAATCGTTCACCGACCTCTTTTTGACGGAACTTCAGCGCCAAGTTAGCCCCGCGCAGATCGATTACATCGTCACCAGCCACGTCAACGCCAACCGGCTGGCAACCCTGACCCGGCTGCTAGATTTAGCCCCCCAGACGCGAATTGTCTGTTCGTGGGCGGCGGCTAATACCCTCAGGCTAGCCCTGGGCGATCGCGCCGATCGACTGTACCCGGTGCGCCCTGGGGAAACGCTGGATCTAGGCCAGGGCAATGTTCTGGAGTTTATGGGCGTGCCCACGCCGCGCTGGCCCGATGGGCTGTGCACCTACGATATGGCCAGCCAGACGCTCTTTAGCGACAAGCTGTTTGGCATGCACCACTGCGACGATGCCCTGTGGGATGAGCAGTGGCGGCAGCTAGAGAGCGATCGCCGCTACTATTTCGACTGCTTGCACAGCCCCCAGGCCAAACAGGTCGAAACAGCCCTGGATCTGATCGAGGCTCTACCGCTCAAAACCCTGGCCCCTGGCCACGGCCCCCTGGTGCGCTACAGCCTCAGTCGGCTACAGCAGGACTACCGGCAGTGGTGCCAGCAGCAGGCCCAGCAGACGCTGCGGGTGGCGCTGCTCTATGCCTTGGCCTACGGCAACACTGCTCGGCTGGCGGATGCGATCGCCCAGTCCCTAACCGCTGCCCAGATCGCCGTGGAGGCGATCAACTGCGAACAGGCCGACCCCAACACTCTGGTAGATGTTCTCAACCAGTGCGACGGCTTTATCATTGGTTCTCCCACCTTAGGTAGCCATGCCCCGGTGCAAATTCAAACCGCCCTGGGCCTGATTTTGGCCAATGTGCCGAAAACGAAGCTGGTGGGGGTGTTTGGCTCCTACGGCTGGAGCGGCGAAGCCATTGACGAACTGGAGCGCAAGTTCAAAGATGCCAACTATGCCTTTGGCTTTGAACCTTTGCGGGTACGCTTTAGCCCCGATGCGGTGGCTCTGGAGGACTGTACTGCGGCAGCTACCCAGTTTGCTCAGCGCCTGCGCAAGCGCCAGAAGCAGGGGGCACGACCTGCGATCGCCGAGGCCCACAGCGATCGCACTGCCCAGGCCCTGGGGCGGGTAATCGGATCGCTCTGTGTAGTTACCACCCAGGTCAATGGTGTTCACACCGGGCTGCTGACTGCCTGGGTTGCTCAGGCCAGCTTTAGCCCCCCCGGCCTGATGCTGGCCTTACCGAGGGAGGCTGCAATGTCCAGTCAGCTTTACCCCGGAACCAGCTTTGTGCTGAATATTCTCAAGGAAGGGCGGGCCGTGCGACGTCATTTCTCTGCCCAGCAGTGCTCAACCACTGCCTTTGACCATCTGCCTTTTACCTCAGCTGGCAACGGCTGCGCCATTCTCACCGACGGTTTGGCCTACGTCGAGTGCACCGTGAGAGAGCAGTCCTCCGCAGGTGACCACCTGCTGATCTACGCCACGGTGCATCAGGGTGAACTCCTAGCCCCTGGCGGCATGCCTGCTATCAACCACCGCAAATCGGGGCATCAGTACTAACTCAGCGCCAGATTCCCCATCCTACATTCACCATCAACCGCGATGCACAAACAACTTCAGCACAGTACCCAGGAAGGCTGGGCGATCCATGTCTACAACTGCGATCGCCGTTTGCTCTGCACCCTCGAACCCTCCCACGGTTGGGCCTTTACCGCTGGCCTGGCCCTCGGCCTGATGCTGGCTATCGTTGGCTACAATCTGCCCCACGCGCCTGCGGTGGCCACACCACAGACCCCCGAACCAGACATTGTGGCCCCGCTATAACTCGACTAGCCCCTGCTGCTCCGGGTTGGCGCAACCAGTTCGGGTGGATTTCCCCACTGAGCAACTGCCTTCCGCCCGTGCCACAGTGAAACCATAGGGAAAAGAAGTTAGCCCTGCACAGGCGTTCTTCGCCAGCACCATATAGAGCAATGACAGGTAAGAAAACCTGATGAATGATAACAAAGGTTTATATGTAAAACCTCTAGTCATTTGCTCAAATTATCATTACTCTGAAGACAGTTCAACTACAGCACAGGAAACCATCCACCATGAGTTTGACCACCGCTCTACCTACCCCCAGTATCGCCATCCAACCCAGTCTAGAATCTCGACTACAGGTGGCCCTGGAGCATGCTCGTCGCCTAACCGCTCTGTACGGCACCGACAGCATAGACGTAGCGATCGCCTGGGAAACTGTCGAAGAGCTCTCGACCGCCCACCGCCGCCGAGCCACTCAGGCTACCGCATTCGATCGCTACTGTAGTGCCCACCCCGACGCTCCCGAGTGCCGCATCTACGAAGACTAGAGACGGTTTCAACAGTGCGTTCTCCTTACCCTCAAACAGCCTCAGGCGGGAACTCCGGTTTCCGCTTTTTTTGTGCACAGCTGCCAGGCTAAAGGAGGCTTCGGGATTTGGCCACCGGAGATTGCAGATGCTCAAAGCGATTAGACCGCGTCACCTGCACCCACGCAGTCAGCAGCGTAATGCTGTATTTTCAAACCCCAAACAACGAGTAGCCGCCCAGGAGTACAAACCAGATCAATCCGTTCTATTTCATTAAATCTATTGAATAAACCCGTCTTATTGGTTGTATCGGGAATTTCAGTCGAGTTTGGTCGGCTGCGTCGATCCACGATCCGAGCAAAGAGTATAGACTTAATACGATGAAGAAAGGAGGTGAGATTTATAAAAGTAAATCTCACCGATCGCAGATCCATTGAAACCGTCTTCGACGGCGACAAGTTTGACCCCAGCAATCTTGAGGCCTACCTCAGCAGTCTTCAGGTTGGGTGGGTCTGGGAGGAGCGACCATTGCAGATTTTAGATTTGGGATTCTGGCGAACTGATGCTCACAATCCACAATCCAAAATCGCCAATCCAAAGTCACCACTCCTCCCCCAGCACTGGTTCAGAGAGAGATGACCAGAGGCAAGAGCATGGGGCCTCCATCGCCAACAGCAGCCCCATTCCCCTTGCCTTGGTGCCTGAACCAGCCTACCTCGGTCGGTCTCCCCAAGGAAAGGCCGAGGTGGGTTTCCTCGTAAAATCGGCTGTGATCTGGTCAGCCCATAACCGCTATAACAGCTATGGCTGTCTACCTGCGCAGGGTTGTCTGTCAGCCCTCCAGTCCCACAGCCGCTTTGCCCACGACAATGGAGTCTAGGATGGCCCAACAGCTCGACTTTTTTGCCAACCGAGTCGCGATGCTGGCCACCATGCACCGCAAAGAGCAGGCGATCGCCCCCCTGCTTGAATCTCACCTGGGAGTCAGCGTAGCGGTCCCTGCCGACTTTGATACCGATGCCTTTGGCACCTTCACAGGCGATGTTAAGCGTCCGTCCGATCAGCTCACTACGGCCCGGCTGAAGGCGGCAGCGGTGCTTCGCCAAACAGGAGAAAGCCTGGCTATCGCCAGCGAGGGCAGCTTTGGGCCGCACCCGCAGATTCCGTTTATTGCTTGCGATCGCGAACTGGTGCTGCTGATCGATCGCACCCATCAGCTTGAAATTGTCGGCGAGTGTCTCTCCACCGACACTAACTACCGCAGTCAGGTCATTCACAGCCCAGCCGAGGCCCTGGTCTTCGCAGAGTCAGTGGGCTTTCCCCAGCACGGGCTGGTGGTCAAGGGCGGCGAGGCCGACGACCACATTCTGGGCAAGGGCATTACCGATGCAGACAAGCTTTTGGCCATAGTGGAAATGACCCTGAGCCAGTCGCCCCAACGCGCCGCCCGCCTTGAAACCGATATGCGAGCGCTTTACAACCCCACCCGAATGGCCGTCATTGCCCAGGCTACTGAGGATCTGGTGCGGGCGATCGCCCGCTCCTGCCCGGACTGTGGATGCCCTGGCTTTAGCTTAGTCAAGCAGTTTCCAGGGCTACCCTGTAGCCTCTGCGGCACCCCAACGCTACTGACGCTAACGCAGCTCTATCGCTGTCAGCGCTGCCAGTTTGAGCAGCGCCTTCCCGGTGACCATGGCTTTTCGGCCGCAGACCCCAGCTACTGTCCCTACTGCAATCCTTAAAACCAAACGTCCATGCCGTCAGTGCGGCACCCCAACAATGAAAATAGCTACAGCCGTTCCCTGAGCGGAAGCTACAGCCGTTCCCTTCGACTCCGCTCAGGGAACGGCTATTTTTAGAGCGCTTTACCGACAGGATAAAGTACGGGCGATCGCAGGCAGGGCATCGGGGTCATCCACCAGCCAATCGGGCTGGGCCGCCGCCAGCACTTCCCGACTATTAAAGCCCCAGGTCACCGAAATGGGTCGAATTCCCGCAAACCTAGCCGCCTGAATATCCCGCACCTCATCGCCCACATAGACCGTTGTGGCTGGAACCAGCTGATGGCGCGCCAGGCATTTGGTGATCAACTTCCCTTTGCCAAACAGGGTGCCGCCGCCATCCACGCTAAAAAAGCAGTGGTCGAGACCATGAGCCTGCAAAAAAGCATGAACTACCTCAGGGGCATTTGAGGTAATCACCGCCAGCGCATGGTTCTGGGCGTACAGCTGCCGAATGACGGCCGGCATGCCTGCACAGGGCGCGATCGGTGGATCGCAGGCTTTTAGCTCTACCCGCAGGCGACGCAGCAGGGCCGGAATCTTGAGCAGAGGAATGCCAGAATAGCGGATCAGCTGGCGAGCGCTGAACCCCTTTAAGGCATCCAGCTCCTCCAGAGGGGTGGGTCGATAGCCAAATTCTGGGGCTAGCCGATTAGTGATCTCCACAATGGTCGATAAACTGTCCGCCAAGGTGCCGTCAAAATCAAACAGAAACGTGATCAAAGCAGCCTTACCCAAAACGCCACGCCTAGCTATCTCCATTAAAGAGCACAGAATCAAAAGCCAGCCCTCAACCATCCCGGATGTAAGGTTTTTGACCCGATTTCAATCTCTGCATAGCTTCATTGATAGGTTGTGCTCGCTTAATCTTGCTTAATCTCGATCCCCACCCTGCGACCATCGATGTCTCAATGCGAAAAATATGGGGCAATATGGGTGGGTTACCCGTGGCAGGGAGTTCTCCTGCCGTTGAGGCTATGGTTTTGATGGGTTTATGCGATCGCAGAATGGCCGAGTTTGCGGTTCGTCAGCTGAGTTTCTTGGGGGGCCTGGCCCTCTGTAGTGGAGGATTACTGGCCCTGCCCGCCGCCGCCCAGACCCCACTGCCCTTAACCTCCCCTGCCAGCCCCCCAAACCTGCCCCTGGAGACGCCGCTGCCCTCTCCTGCTGACGACTTTGACAACTACCGCCTGGGGCCGGGCGACAGCATTTTTGTTGGGGTGCAGCGGTTTCCAGACCTGAGCTTTCCGGCCACCCTGGATATTCAAGGCAATGTGGTGGTGCCCCTGGCGGGCACCGTCAACCTGGCGGGGTTGACCCTGGACCAGGCCCGCGACGAACTCTATAGCCGCTACGACCAGTACGTGGTCAACCCCGATGTCTCGCTGATTTTGACCGCTCAGCGGCCAGTGGAGGTGACGGTCGTGGGTGAGGTGCCGCGTCCAGGGCTGTACCCGCTGCAAGCTCCGCAGCTGGCGGCAGCGCTGCTGACGGCGGGGGGCTCAACCACCCTGGCCGACCTACGCACGGTCCAGATTGAGCGCACCCTGCGGGACGGGGCGCTGCTGACGCGCACCGTAGACTTGTTTACCCCCCTGGTGCAGGGCGAACCCATTCCCCAGGTGCAGCTCCAGGACGGCGATGTGATTACCATCCCCCGTCTGGCCCCTGAGGACGTGGAGAGCTACGATCGCGACCTGGTCGCCACCTCAACTCTGGCCCGGCCCGAGATCACGGTGCGGGTGCTTAACCGGGCCTCGGGGGCGCGGGGGCTAGAGGCTCGCTTTGGGGCCATCAACCTGCGCAACGGCAGCCGCTTTTTAGATGCTCTAGCGGTGGCGGGGGTAAACCCCGATGTGGCCGCCTACAACCGGATTGCGGTACTGCGCTTTAACCCCGAGACCGGCACCGCCGATACGATCATGGTGAATGCGACGGCAGCCGTCAACGGCGATCTGAGCCAGAATATTCCGCTGCAGGAAAATGACATTTTGGTAGTCGATCGCAACCTGCTGGCGCGGGTGAGCTACGCCCTGAACACGTTTACTCAGCCCTTTCGCGACGTGCTGGGCTTTTTGCTCTTTTTTGACTCGCTGACCGACTCAGCCGATTCGTTATTTAGGCCCTAGGGAAAACGGCGATGGTTTCTCCTGTTGTTAAGCGCTATCTGCTGGCTCTCGATCGCTACAAGTGGCCCAGCCTGGCCACGCTGCTGGGGGTATTGGGCATTTCGGCGGTGGTGGCAATGCAGCCCCCGCCGCCGCCCCAGTACCGGGCCGAGGGGGTGCTGGTGCAAAACGCCCCGGTGGTGGCGCTGACGGCCACCGGCACCGAGGTGCAGCAGCGGGGCCAGGGGATTATCTCGGAGCAGTTTTTGCTGGCCGATGTGCTGCTGGAGCAGGTGTCCCAGGAGCTAGAGCGGCAGGGCATGCCCCTGGAGCCAGATACCATTCGCGATCGCACCACAATCACGCTGGAGAGCATTGAGGGCGAAGAAGCCCAGGTGCAGCGGGTAAAGGTGGTGTTTCGCGGGGCCAACGAAGAGCAAACCCAGCTCACCCTCAGCCTGATGTTTGAGGCCATGGTGGAGCTCAGCCGGGTAACCAACCGGGCCCGGGTGGGGGCCATCGTCACCGCCCTCGACGAGCGCCTGCCCGCGGTCGAGGCCGACCTGCGGGCCGCTGAGCAGGCCCTGGAGGCCTACGATCGCACCGAAGGCCCGGCTATTCAGGCCGCCCTCGACGGCAGCCTGCTGGGGTCGATCTCGGGCGGACAGCAGCAGCAGCGCCAGAACCAGATTGCCCTGGCGGGGCTCGACGCTCAAATTCAGAGCCTGCAGCAGCGGCTGGGGTTGTCGCCGGGGCAGGCCTTTACGGCCTCGGCCCTGAGCGCCGACCCAATTATTGCCCAACTGCGCTCGCAGATTCTCGAAACCGAAACTCAGCTGGAGCTGCTGTCGCCCACCCTGCGCGAGTCGCACCCGACCATGCAGGAGCTGCGCCAGAACCTGGCCGCCTACAACGCCCTGCTGACCGAGCGAGCCCAGGAGGTAGTCGGTGGCCAAGACCTGGCGGCCCTGCCCAGCGTCAGCGAGGTACGGCAAAACAGCACCCTCGACCCGGCCCGCGCCGCTCTGGCCAACCAGCTGGTCACCCTCAGCGCGGAGCGCGCCGCCCTGGCCAGCCAGCAGCAGGTGTTAAGGGTGGCCGATGGCCAGCTGCGGCAGCAGTACTCCAGCCTGCCCAACAAGCAGCTGGAGCGCGATCGCCTGGCCCAGCAGGTGGCCCTCAACCAGGCCCTCTACGACCAAATTCAGGCTAAGCGCATTGATGCCCAGGCCGCTGAGGCCGAAACCGTCAGCAGTTTGACCGTGGCGGAGCCGCCCACCGTGGTCGCCCAGGTTGAGCCCCCAACCAACCCCGTCGTGGTCTTGGTGGTGGGCGGCCTGCTGGGGATCGTTGCCGCCGGGGCCGTTGCCTTTTTGCTCGATTTGCTCGACAGTACGGCTCGCACCGCCGAAGACATCCAGGGCATTTTGACTGACCAGGACGTGCCAGTGCTGGCGCTAGTGCCCGGCTTAGAGGCCACCTCAGCCCAGGGCTGGCCCATTCTCTACCACCCTCACAGCCCCGAACTCGACGTCTATGAGCGCTTGCGCAGCAGCCTGCGGCGGGCGGGCAGTGCCGAGGCGGGCGCGGCCCCGCGGGTGGTGCTGGTGGTGAGTAGCCGGGCGGGCGAGGGCAAAACCACCACCGCCTTTAACCTCGGCATTGCCGCCGCCCGCGCCGGTCGTCGCACCCTGGTGATGGAAGCCGACCTGCGCCAGGCCTCCTGTGGGCACCGCCTGGGGGTATCGCTGGGGGCAGAGGCGATCGCCGAACCGCTGCATTACTACGGTGGCCGTCAGCGGGAGCCCATTCAGCTGGCCCCCTGGGTCGAAAACCTCTACCTGTCGCCCAGCCCCGGCCCTCAGCCCCATCCGGCCGCAATTTTAGAATCCAGCGAGATGGGCCAGTTTCTGGCCGATGCCCGCGCCCGCTTTGACCTGGTGCTAATCGACGCGCCCCCCCTGGGCCACAGCAACGACGCCCTGCTGCTGGGGGCCGCCAGCGATGGCATGCTGCTGGTCACCCGCCCCGGCATCACCGACAAAGCCGTGCTGGAGGCCCTGCTAGAGCAGCTTTTAGAGAATGA
>PYER01000261.1 GCA_003017855.1 filamentous cyanobacterium CCT1 | reverse complement strand
CCGTCGAAGGTGGTGAGAACCGAAGGGAGTGGGGTGGGTTGGCGTAGGGAAGTGGGGGAGAGTGCAAAGTGTAAAGTTCAAAGTGCAAAATTTTGAACTCTCAATTTTGAATTTTGAATTCATCCTGCCCCCTCATCCTCCAGCTTTGGTACAGAAGCCAAGACCTCTTTGCCGATCGCTACATAATCCTGCCAACCCAATTCAGCTTTGGGGTCTTTCACGTCATAGACGGCTGTACCAGCCAGAGCTGCCTTTTGAAAAGCGGCGTAGCGGCGAATACCGCCTGCAAATAGCGGTAATCCAGTAGTGAGCAGCATGTCTCGCACTTCGACTCCGGCCCGGCTGGGGTAGGGCGGAATCATGGTCAGCAGAATGCGGTAGGGGGCAATCGGTAGCCCGGCCAGGTGCTGTACCATTAGCGCCAGGGCGTCGAGGGCGAGAATGTCGGGAGTGGTCGGCAAGATCAGGAGATCGCACGAGGTCGCCAGCAGGGCCAGGTCTTCGGCGATGGGCCGGGCCGGAGTATCGATGACCACGTGGCTGTGGGGGGTAGCAAAGGCCCCAGCCTGCCACTGGTCGACCACTATAAAGGGCAACTCGCCCCGACTGGCCCAGGCCAGGGCCGACTGGTTGGGGTCGGCGTCGATCAGCAGGGTTTCGGCATAGCCCTGCAAAAAAGCCGCCAGGTGAATGGCGGTGGTGGTTTTGCCCACGCCTCCTTTAAAGCTGGCGACGGTCACGATCATGAAATGGGCATGGAATGGGTACAAGCAACGACGTTATTTTGTGCCTAGCGATCGCCTGGCCCCATTGTCGGCTTTGCCTGATAGGACATCAAGGTCCGTTATCGTTGCTTAGCCTTCCACTATCGCGATGCCACCAGCACCACACCGCCCATAATCAGCCCCAGCCCGACCAGGCGAGCGAGTGACAGCTCTTCCTTAAAAACCAGTACCCCGATCAAGACCGAGGCTAGGTAGATCATCGAAGCCGCCGGGGCTGCGACGCTGAGCTCAACCCGCGTGAGCAGCAAAATGTAGAGCACCGCGCCGACGCCGTAGGCCATCAAACCGGCGAGCAGCGTAGGGGTGGTAGCAATGCTCAGGATGTGGCCGAGGGCATTGGCGCTGGTGACCTGACCCAGCTGCATCGCTCCCAACTTGAGGAACAGCTGGCCGCAGGCGCTAGCTAGCACCGCCACTAACAGAAGACTAAATTCCTGAATCGTCACGGCGTTTCCTTAAAACAGGTATCTGGAGTGCAGTTAGTGAGCTGCGGCCAGCCTCGGCTATGGATGCTAGAGAGGTATAGTAGCGAACTTTTAAGGCGAAGGGAAACTGCCCGCCGCCCAAGCCCCATACCAAGCCCAGCTCGAGATCTGTAGCTTTTCCGCCGACAGAACTCTCCTTCTGGACTTGGATGAGATTTATTTTCCCAAGCTACGATAGAAGGCACTGCATAGCGCCCTGAATTATGACCGGCAAAACTCTTCTGGTTGGGCTACGCGCCGACCAGTTTCGCCATCCCCTCGATCTCGAAGCCACCCGCGCCCTGAAGCAGCTGCCGGGGCTTGATGTAATGGTGCGGATGGCCCTGGCTCCCCTGGCAGAGCGGATTTTTCACCTCGACCATCTGGCCTCTAGCGTGCAGGTGAGCGATCGCCAGCTGCCTGATTTGCACCAGTCCCTGGTCGAAGCCTGCAAAATTCTCGACCTGGAGGTGCCCCAGCTCTACGTGCGCCAAAACCCGGTGCCCAATGCCTACACCTTTGCCATGCGCGGCGAGCAGCCCTTCATCGTCGTCCACACGGCCCTGCTGGAATTGCTGACGCCAGCAGAAACCCAGGCGGTAATTGCCCACGAATTGGGCCACCTCAAGTGTGAGCACAGCGTTTACCTCACCCTGGCCAACCTACTGACCCTGGCGGCGGGCAGCCTGCCCCTGGGCGGCGTGCTGGCCCAAAGTCTTCAGAACCAGCTGATGGAGTGGGTGCGCTGTGCCGAGTTTACCTGCGATCGCGCCGCCCTGCTGGTAGCCCAAGACCCTCGCGTTGTGGCTTCACTGCTGATGAAGCTCTGCGGCGGCTCGCCTTCGCTCATCGATCAGCTCAACGTCGATGCCTTTATTGACCAGGCCCGCGCCTACGACAGCCTCAGCGCCGATGCCCTGGGCGATGCCCTGCGGCAAATTCGCACCCAGGACCTGACCCACCCGGTGCCCGTACTGCGGGCTAGAGAAATCGATCGCTGGGCCAGCACCAATGATTACTACCAGCTGGTTAAACGCCCGGCAGTCGAGTATAATGGGGACTCATCCAAGGGCGGATGGCGGAATTGGTAGACGCACCACACTCAAAATGTGGCGACTTCGGTTGTGCGAGTTCGAGTCTCGCTCCGCCCACTGACTAAATATTGACGCATTAGGGTAGACGTAAACGCTTACCCATTGAAGAGGTCAATAAAATCTATGCAGATTACGCTTAGTCCTCAGCAAGAACGCTTCATAAAAGAGCAGCTGGCGCAGGGCACGTTTCAGTCGGCTAATGATGTGATTGATCGAGCGCTGAGACTGCTGGAATCCCAGCAGCAAGATCGTGACGCATGGGTAGAAGAGGTGCAGGGCAAAGTAGATGAGGCCATAGCAGAACTTGGTAGGGGTGAAGGGATTCCTCTAGAAACAGTAGTCGATCAACTACAGGCAAAGATCCGCGCGGCCCGTGAATTGCAAGAATGATGCAGTGCTACGTTTCGCCAGCAGCAAGTCGCGACCTAAACGCTATTTCAGACTATTTTGCAGCTCGAAACATTGCAGCAGGCGAAAAGCTTTTGGAGGGCTTTGTACAAAAATGTACAAACCTCCTAGAATTTCCTGGCATGGGACGTAGTTATGCTTTTATTCGCCCTGGCGTTCGAGGAGTTCCTCTGGATGGATATATCATTCTTTATCAAGTCGTTGATGATGGGGTAGAAATTCTACGAGTTGTTAGCGGTCGTCAAGATTTAGAACTGCTTTTTTCAGAAGAAGAGTAGTCAGCCCCAAAAGCTTGAGAAGTCGTTGGTAATGATGGTCATGGGGCAGTCTTTTTGGAAAGTTATGGTTTGATGCTGGCAGCCTTAGAATTCTATTCTGGCATAGTGTTCTAAACTGGCGGGGTTACGAATCACTGCTGGGAGGGAGCCGGGTTTAATCAAACCGGTAACTCCCGCTATGATAAGTGCACATGATCTAGTGCCCCCTGTGTTGTGACCGACTCTGCGATTTCGCCTTCTCCCGCACCTGCAACGACTGGTCTGCCCCGACAGCGGTGGCAGGTGGCAACCGCAAATGTGCCCTTAGCCGCATCGCTGGCCCAGGCCACCGGGCTGTCGCCGCTGCTGACCCAGGTGCTCATCAACCGGGGCATTGTCACCTCTGAGCAGGCCGCCGATTTTCTTGACCCCGAGCGGCAGCAGTTGCCTTCACCCCTGGCCGAGTTTCCCGATTTAGCGGCGAGTTTAGAGCTGCTGGTAGAGGCCATTACCACGCAGCAGGCGATCGCCATCTGTGGCGATTACGATGCCGACGGCATGACCAGCACCGCCCTGCTGCTGCGGGCCTTGCGGGCGCTGGGGGCACAGGTTAGTTATCTCATTCCTAGCCGCATGGCCGAGGGCTACGGCATCAATACTCGCATTGTCGAAGACTGCTACGCCGAGGGCGTCAGCATTATTCTCACCGTCGATAACGGCATTGCGGCGGTGGCTCCGATCGCCCGGGCGCGTGAGTTGGGTATGGCGGTGATTGTCACCGACCACCACGACATTCCCCCGGAGATTCCCCCAGCGAACGCGATTTTGAACCCCAAGCTGCTGCCTGAAACCTCACCCTATCGGGGCGTGGCGGGGGTAGGGGTGGCCTACATTCTGGCAGTGTGTCTGGCCCAGGCGCTGGGCCGCACCCAGGACTTGACCGGGCCACTGCTAGAGCTGTTTACTCTGGGCACGATCGCCGATCTGGCTCCGCTGACGGGAGTGAATCGGCGCTGGGTGCGGCGGGGGCTGGGGCTACTGCCCAGGTCGCGGCTGTTTGGCATTCAGGCGCTGATTCAGGTGGCGGGGCTGGCCGACCAGAGCAAGCCGCTGAAGCCCGAGCACATTGGCTTTCGTTTGGGGCCACGGATCAATGCGGTGGGCCGGATCAGCGATCCACAGATTGTGATTGACCTGCTGACGACCGACGACGTGGGGGTGGCCCTGGAGCGGGCCATGCAGTGCGAGCAGATCAACGGCACCCGCCAGGATCTCTGCCAGAGCATTGAGCAGGAGGCGATCGCCTGGTGTGAGCAGCAGCGGGCGCTGGGCACGGTGGAGCTGGAGCGCGATCGCGTGCTGGTAGTCGTCCAGCCCGGCTGGCACCACGGCGTAATTGGCATTGTGGCCTCGCGGCTGGTGGAGCGCTACGGCGTGCCCGTTTTTATCGGCACCTATGAAGACGACGACCACAAAATCATTCGCGGTTCGGCGCGGGGTATTCCTGAGTTTGATGTATTTGCCGCCCTGCAAAGCTGCCACGATCTGATGGAAAAGTTTGGCGGCCACCGGGCGGCGGGGGGGTTTTCGTTTTTAGCCAATCGGCTGCGCCAGGTGACCACGCGGCTGTCGCACTACGCCTGCCAAACGCTCTCGGTCGATCTGCTCAAGCCGCTGGTCAAAATCGATGCCCAGGCCCAGCTCAGTGACATCGACCAGGGCTTGTTTGACCAGATCGATCACCTGCATCCCTGCGGCATTGAGAACCCCGACCCGGTGTTTTGGACGCCCAACCTGCGCGTGGTGAAGCAGGAAACCGTGGGCCGCAACCGCGACCACCTCAAGCTGGTGCTGGCGGAACCGGGCAGCGATGATATCACGATCAAGGCGATCGCCTGGCGCTGGGGCGAATATTACCCCCTACCCGATCGCCTTGATGTCGCCTACAAGCTGAAGCAAAACGAGTGGCAGGGCACCACTAGCGTCGAACTGGAGCTGGTGGGAGTTCAGCTGGCAGCAGGGGCTAGGGCAGGCTCCACGCCAACTGCGGTGCCCACCCGCCTAACTGGGCCGTCGCTCCCCAAACTCTCGATCGGGGGGCCTACCTATCCAACTGCACCACTGCGAGAAGCAGCCCAACCGGAGGTATACCCTAGTTCAGCTACAGACCTTCCTGGGGCGAGAACAGAGCAGGGCTCCGACGCTCCACAGGTTTGGGCGGGCGAAAAGGTCACTCTCCCCACCCCGGCAGCGCCAGAACCAACACCGCCAGAACTGACATCGCCTGAGCCGACACCGCTTGAGCCGACGGCAACGTCTTCGTCTGAGGCTCCTGCAACCGAGGTCGACTTTACCTACAGCAATCGCCGCTACACCGCTACCACCACGACCGTTGCAGGCCTCGATATCTTGACCATCAGCAACCCCGAGGGCCAGCGGCTGGTGGTCAAGCGAGGCGATCCCCAGGGATGGCTCTATCCGCCGGGCGAGTCGGCCAAGCCGGTCGATCTGAGCGAACCCCACTACGGCAACCTGGTGCGAGCCGGGGCAGCGGCGGTAGAGCTGCAAAAACTAACTCAGCGGCTGATCGAGGCTGAAGTTCTACTAGCCGAGCAGGAGGCTCTGCTGGCCCAAAAAGACGCGCGGCTGAGCGCCCTAGAGGCTGAGAATGCGGCTCTGCTGGCTGCCCAAACCCCAGCCTCACCGCCCCCTGAAGTCGTCAAAAAAACATCGGGGCATGCAGAGAAAGCGGCCTTTTTAGCCGCGCAGGTTGAGACGTTGCCAGTTCAGCCTGCGGCGGTAGACCGCCCGTCGGTTCAGTCCCCCGTTCAATCAGAACCGCCCGCTGCTAAGGCACCCACGCCCGCCCCGGCTAGCTCGCCTGTGTCCAATCAACCTCCGGTGGCGGTGGCTCCAGCGCTAAAGCTCGACGAGGCCAAACAGCAGGTGCGGCAGACCCTGAGCGATCGCGTCTGGTTTTGCCTCAGCGCCGAGAGCCAGAAAGATCTGACCCTGGCCATGGCCCACCTGTCTGCCGCTAGCGGACCCACGGTCGATGGCGCTGCTGTGGCAGGGCTGACTACGGTGCTCGATCGCGAACTGCTGCAGCCGCTGCTGGCCGACTTTGCCCGCTACGGCGACGAAATCGGCGATCGCGACATGGCCGCCCTGGTCAGCGATTTGGCCGAGGCAGCCAGTTTGGCGGTGCTGCCACCCTTGCTGAGCGAGACCTGGCGATCGCTCACCCCTAAAGCCCTAACGGCCAAGACCAAACCTCGCAAAGGCCTGCACGAAACCACTCAGGCCGACACCAGCGAAACCCCTTTTCCCATCGACGATAGCCACCGGGTCATGCTCGACGAATTTCTGCAGGGATGGGATCACCCCATTGCTCGGTGGCTAACCGGAGGTGGGGCCGAGGCGGCGTCAGATTTGGCCCAGGTGGGGCAGCTACAGCAGGCTGGCGCGTCGTTGCCCTTATGGCAAGGGCAAATGCTGCAACATTTGGTGCTGGGCCAGCGTCAAAAAAAGGGAATTTTACAAAAAATTTTTGGTTGACCTCCCTGATCCTACGGTTGCTCGGGGTATGGTGGTTTGAACCTGTTGTCTAACTCGAGTATTTACCCTGTGCCCGATGGTCAACCTGCCTCCCCAGCCTCGGTTTTTACTGGTTTGCGGCCTCTCGGCGGCACTGGTGTCCTGCACGGGCGAAGGGCAGGGCAGCAGCGGTCCGACTCGGTTTGTCAACATTCAGCCTATTCAGGTATGTGACGACTTTGGCCTGTTTTGTGCTGATCTGGCCACCTTTGAAGAGGCGACCCGCAAAATTTGGGCGCAGGCCAACCTCGACGTCAGCTTTTTGGCCCCCAACCGGCTCAACGCCAGCCGCTTTCTTATCATCGACAGTCAGGATGAGTTTGCGGAACTGTCCTTTGCGGGTGGGGCCGGAGCCTTTGGCCGCAACCCGCTCTCGACCCGCACCACTGGCCCGATCAGCCTGTGGTTTGTGGAGAGCATTTTTCCCTTTGAAGGGTTTGACACCCTTGGCCTGGGCTGGATTGGCCAGAACGGGGTTGTGATCGATGACGAGATTTTGACCTTCAACAACGGTGTTGGCCGCCTCGATACCGTGGCACACGAAATTGGTCACAACCTCGGCCTCACCCATGAGGGCTTTGGGGCCGGTGGCGCAAATAACCTGATGACCGACGGCGGCTTTCGCAATTCGCCCAGCACCCTCGACGACATTACTCCCGACGGTGCCAACCTCGATCGCCTCACCGATCGCCAGATCGAGGTCGTCCGCGACAGTGGTTTTACTCGCTCTAGGCCAGGGCTGGCGGCAGACAGCATTCCGGCTGCGGTCTCAGAAGCGCCGCTGTTGGCCGATGCACCCACTGTCCTTTCCCCCGACGCCCTGCCCCCGGTCACCTATCTGGCCCTTCAGCCCGAAGCTGCCTTTGTCGATCCGCCTCCCCCACGCCAGATTCCCAACGGTCCGGCGATGAGCTTCATGACGGCGGCGCTGCTGGCGGGATACCTGGGTTGGCAGCCCCGGAGGTCATAGTGCTGGGCGGCTTTGTTGGCGGAATGTTGGCGGGACAGCTGGCGATCGCCCCACTTCCCCCCGATCTACCCCGGCCCAATGTCAGTCTGCTGTCGCAATCGCCGCCTATGCTGGGCCGAGATGCCATTCCTTACCCGCCGCCGCTGCGCCACGAAGCATCGCCAGCGGGTACCTACCACCTGGTTTTAACGCTAGAGAAAGACGCCGAAGGAACTCGGCGCACTATAGCGAGCCTGTTTGAGACAACGGGCGATCGCTGCCAGCAGATCTGGTTACGCCTCCTACCCCACAGCTACGGCCCCCGCCTGGGCCTGGTGAATGACAGGGGCACCGTAGTTTTGCTGGACGAATGGATCAACGTCGCCAGCCCCTATGCCATTGTGCTGATGGGAGCCGATGGTGCAGTCGAAGCGGAATATAGCTTTGATGAGATTGTGCAGATCACTGAGCAGTCGCGGGCTGAGGTTGTTGAGCAGGCCGCCCAGGGCTTTTGGCTAGCGGGCCGCCCGACGATCAATCGCAGCGGTTCGCAGGTGTCGATACCCGCCGCCGGAGGTCAACTCACCCTCGATTTGGCAACGGGGGATTTGAGCTTTTAGCGGTGTGTATGCCCGCACCGCCTGCTAATGATCAGGCCTGCTATAACGAGAGCAGTACCTTCAGAACGGATCGCGGTGCAAATTGCGCTCCGATTGTTTCAACAAAACGGCAGTATTTATGGCCAAGGGCGATCAAATCTACGTCATGCGCGACCTGGCTGGGGTGCCGGGCCTATACCAGCACCACGGCATCGACTGCGGTGACGACACCGTTATTCACTACAGCAAAGCCAGAGAAATCGCCGAAATCGCCCGCACCAGCTATGCCGCCTTTTCCTGGAGCAACCCGGTCTACCCCGTTCGCCAGTCCATTATCTACCCCCCCGAAACCGTGATCGAGCGGGCCACCAGCCGCCTGGGCGAGCGCCAGTACGACCTGCTGCAAAACAACTGCGAACACTTCGCCACCTGGTGCACCACCGGCCGCAGTGAGAGCCGCCAGCTCCTCAACTTTGGCCTGCGCCCCGAGCAGCTCAACCTGCCCGAACTGCGACGGCTGGCCGATCGCGACCACTACGTCACCACCCCCGAACAGGCCCGCGCCAATTTCCAAAAAGCCCTGGGCGACATCGCCACCGCCTACAACACCACCCTCGCCGATCAGCAGGCCGCCCAAAAAGACGTCCGCGACTGGCACCGCGTCGCCCAGAAGGCGCTGGGAAATAACCGCGAAGACCTGGCCCGCGCTGCCCTACACCGCAAAGTCGCTGCCAGCAAACGGGCCGAAATACTCACCGCCCAGCTCAGCGAGCTGGTGGAGCTGGAGCTGAATCTTCAGCGCAATCGAGCGTTTGCCGAGAGGCAGGCTGGGAGTGGGTGGGTAGATGGGTAGGTGGGTGGGTGAGTTTTAGATTTTGGATTTTGGATTGAATAATTAGGGCTTGCTGAAAAAGTCAGCAATTTGGGTAACAGAGCTGCGATGGGGTTGCCTGAGCGTGAAGACTCAGCCACC
>PYER01000260.1 GCA_003017855.1 filamentous cyanobacterium CCT1 | reverse complement strand
GCCCTACACCGTCAACACGCTCGAGGAGCACCTCGACATGCTGATGGTGTGCCACCACCTCAGCCCCAGCATTCCCGAAGACATTGCCTTTGCCGAGTCGCGCATTCGCCGCGAAACCATCGCCGCCGAAGACATTCTCCACGACCTAGGCGCCTTCAGCATGATCGCCTCCGATTCCCAGGCCATGGGCCGAGTAGGCGAGGTAGTGATTCGCACCTGGCAAACTGCCCACAAGATGAAGGTGCAGCGCGGGCCGCTAGCGGAGGACAGCGATCGCAACGATAACCACCGGGCCAAGCGCTACGTGGCCAAGTACACCATCAACCCCGCCATCACCCACGGCATTGCCGACCACGTGGGCTCGATTGAGGTGGGCAAGCTGGCCGATCTGTGCCTGTGGAAACCCGCCTTTTTTGGGGTCAAACCTGCGCTGGTGATCAAGGGCGGGGTAATTGCCTGGGCACAGATGGGCGACCCCAACGCCAGCATACCGACCCCGCAGCCAGTGCACATGCGGCCCATGTTCGGCAGCTTTGGGGGAGCGATCGCTGCTACCTCCTTCAGCTTTGTCTCCCAGGCCGCGATCGACCTGGGCATTCCCGAGCAGATTGGTCTGACTAAAGCGACCGCCGCCGTGACCCATTGCCGCAGCCTCAGTAAAGCCGATATGAAGCTCAACACCTACCAGCCCCATATGGAGGTCAACGTCGAAACCTACGAGGTGCGGGCCGACGGTCAGCTGCTCACCTGCGAACCGGCAGAGGTGCTACCTATGGCGCAGCGATACTTTTTGTTCTAGCGGTGGTTTAGGCCGATGCTTTAGGCGATCGCCACAACGCCAGCGCTCGCCATAGCTATACTGAACTAGTGCTACAAAGCTTGCCTGAGGCTGCATTCGGCACTGGCTAAAGATCGTCAGGCGGGATGACTAAGTAGCACCAGCTTAAGTACTAGCCAGGTGCAGTGCTGGGTTAGGCCGCCAGTCTGACCAGACCTACAGCCCTGGCAAAGCATCCCCAGCGTCGCCCCCAACATTGCGTAGGTTCCCGGAGGCGAAAATACTTTGCAGCTACCATAAATTTGTTGCAAATGTCATCAAGCGGTGGCAGATTTTCAAGTGTCCACAGTACAATAGAGTAAAGCGGAGACGTAAAGTTTCCGTTCACTCCTCACACCACACTCCGCCCAGGCCCTTGGTCTGGGCGGTTTCTTTTGAAACGGTTTCTTTTTAGCAGCTTTAATTGACAGCTATGGCCAGGCTGTTTAATACACTGCAAAGTATTCTTGCAGCGATCGCGATACACCAGCGCGCCGCCCTAGTTTTGCTATTGTAGTTGCCGACGTCCTTGGGGTTTACCTAGCCCTAGGCCTTTCAGGGGGATATTGCCTGCAACATCTCAGGAAGGGTTGTTAATCTTAACCAAAATCTCTACTCCGTCAGCGTTACCAGGCCCAACCTCAAACCACAGAACAGAAGGGACTGTAACAGCTAATTCTCGGGCCGTTGGCCGTCATTTTTTCGGGCCGTTAGCTGTCAATTGATGAAAGTCCCTAGCCGTCTCGCCTCTCCTAAATTCAGGTTTATTTAGGGTTTCCAACCCAGGCCTGAAAACCGTTGTCTTCGGGCTACTTCTAAAGGGATAATTTGGTTTACAGACTAGATGTTGCCTCAGGACTGAGGTTTGCTGGGGGTTGGCTATGGTAAGATTGCGTGTGGTTAACAACGGCAAGGAACACTAGGCATGGCAGCCGCTCAGGTAACAGACTCTACTTTCAAGCAAGAAGTTCTCGAAAGCACCGTTCCCGTACTGGTCGACTTTTGGGCCCCTTGGTGTGGCCCCTGCCGTATGGTGGCTCCGGTGGTAGAAGAAATTGCTGAGCAGTACGACGGCCAAATCAAGGTTGTTAAGGTCAACACCGACGAAAATCCCAGTGTCGCTAGCCAGTACGGGATCCGCAGTATTCCTACCCTGATGATCTTCAAAGAAGGGCAGCGGGTTGATATGGTGGTAGGCGCTGTACCCAAAACGACCCTGGCCAACACCCTCGAAAAGTACCTCTAGCCCATTCGTCTGATCCATCTAGACTAAAAAATCTTTGGCTGTTTTGGGCCAGGGGTTGGGAATATTTAGGTTAGCTGACCCAAAATTGATCAATCGGAACCCTCTAGGGATGCATTAGTCTTTCCCTGGAGGGTTCTTGCAAGGTAAGGGGCGAAATTGTCGCTAAAATAGAGTGCTGCCTCTATGGACCCAACAGCGTATGGTTGCGCTCCCCTCAGACTTTCCCTCTAGTGTTCAAGCTGATCTGGCTACGGTGCTGGAGAAATTGCCCAACCTGGAGCACGGCAGGCTCATTCGTCAGGTGTTAGAAACTATTCTGAGAATGACCGGGCGAGAGGCAGACCGCCTGGACTGGAAAATTTTGAACTACGCCCTGCTCGACATGGAGCAGGGATTTCAAATCTTTTACCCCTACCGCCACACTCGCAAAATCACTATTTTTGGCTCGGCCCGTACCGGCGCTATCAGCCCCGACTACAAGCTGGCTGAGCAGTTCGCCAAACAGATTACCGAACTGGGCTTTATGGTGATGACCGGAGCCGGGGGAGGCATTATGGAGGCGGGTAACGCTGGGGCAGGCTCTGAACACTCGTTTGGGCTCAATATTCAGCTGCCCTTTGAGCAGGGGGCAAACTCGGTTATGGCGGGTGACCCAAAGCTGATTAACTTCAAGTATTTCTTTACCCGCAAGCTCTTCTTTTTGCGCGAAAGCGATGCTCTGGTGCTGTTTCCGGGCGGCTTTGGCACTCAGGATGAGGCTTTTGAGTCGCTCACGCTGATTCAAACGGGTAAGGCTGACCCCATGCCCGTCGTGCTGGTGGATCATCCCGGTGGCGATTACTGGCAGGGCTGGGATAGTTACATTCGCACCCACCTGCTCAACCGTGGTCTCATCAGCCCGGACGACCCCAGCCTCTACACCATCACCGACAATGTAGACGATGCCTGCCACGCGATCAGCAGCTTTTACCGGGTTTACCACTCCTGCCGTTACGCAGGCGATCGCCTGATTATTCGGCTCAAGTGCGACCTGAGCGATGCCGCCGTGGACCTGCTCAACGATGAATTTAGCGACATTTTAGCCAAGGGCCGCATTGAAAAAACAGCGGCTCTCCCCGAAGAGCACAGCGACGAAACCGCCCCTCTACCCCGGCTGGTGATGCACTTTAACCATCGCGACTTTGGCAAACTTCACCAGTTAATCTGGCGGCTTAACGACCTGGGCGACCATCGACCTGAGGCTCAGCATCCGGAGCAGAAGTAGTTAACCCCCTATGCCCCAGGTACAAGCCTTTCTAGAACAGCTCTATCAAGAGTTTAAGGGGATTGCCGACGGCAGATTGGCCTCCTATATTCCCGAGCTGGCGCGGGCCAACCCCGACTGGTTTGGCATCAGCTTGGTCACCCTCGATGGCCGTAGCTTTGAGGTGGGTGATGTGGCGCAAAAGTTTACCATCCAGTCGATCTCTAAGGTGTTTGTCTACGGCATGGCCCTGGAAGACTACGGCCGCGAAAAGCTGCTCAAGAAGGTGGGGGTAGAGCCGACGGGCGATCCATTTAACTCGCTCATTCGTCTCGATGAGGACTCTAAGCGACCCGACAACCCAATGGTGAATGCGGGGGCGATCGCCACCACAGGCCTGATTACCGGCAGCGACCCAGCCGAGCGGCTCAACCGCATGCTGGCCATGTTTCAGCGCTACGTGGGCGATGAGGTATTTGTCGATGTGTCCACTTTTATCTCAGAAAAAACGACGGGCCACCGCAATCGCGCCATGGCTCACCTGATGCTCAACTTTGGCATGATTGAGCAGCCAATTGAGGAAGCGCTTGACCTGTACTTTCAGCAGTGCGCGGTGCTGGTCACCGCTCACGATTTGGCTGTCATGGCGGCAACACTGGCCAATCAGGGCGTCAATCCTATCACGGGGCAGCGCGCGGTTGGTGCCGAGCACGTGCGCGACATTCTCAGCGTGATGTACACGTGCGGCATGTACAACTTCGCTGGCGAGTGGGCCTTTCGAGTCGGCATTCCGGCCAAGAGCGGTGTGTCGGGGGGAATTATGGCGGTAGTGCCCAATCAGGCCGGTATTGCCGTGTTTTCACCCCTGCTGGATAACCATGGCAATAGCGTCCGGGGGCTAAAAGTGTTTGAAGCCCTCTCTCGGCAGTATGGGTTTCACCTGTTCGACCTCTCCCTGGGCCGCTGCCACTTCACCAATAGCCAGACTGATCGGGCTTGAGCGTCGGGATTGAGGTCAATAGGCTCTCAGGCGTTTGATTTAAGCACACCAAAGTTGACCTGCTTGGCAATGAGGCTCAAGAGCTTGCGCTTGGAGCGATCGGGCTCGTACCTGCTGTTTTCCCATTCGCTCACGGTTTCTCGACGCACGCCCAGTTCATTGGCGAACTGCTCCTGGCTAAGCCCCTTATACAAGCGCAACGCTTTGACGGCATTCCCTTTCCAGTCGATCTCGCCATCCTTGCTCTGAACGTTATAAGCCGCCTGAAACGTTTGAAAAGTAACGCTCTGCTGTTCTAGATCGACAGAGCTGGCCTGATAGCCTGCAGTAATCCAGGCTCCAGCGTGAAGCGCACTATCTCGATTGCCCCACCAGCTCTGCTTGGTGCGGGCTGAGGGAGGCAGCGAGTAGCCCATCAGGGATTCGATCTCGGCAAAGGTCAGCGTGACTACCTCTTGCGGACAGTGCTGCAAATACTCAAAGAGTCGATAGTACTTGCTTCCAGGCTTAATGCTCATGGAGAGAAATCAGTCAAAACCTGACGAAACGAGTGGGACTAGACCAGAGATAGCTCAGACTTTTGACCTGGCTGCACTAGTTTCGGCCGCTCAGCGGCCGGTTTGGTTATAAACTCCACTACTTTACCTAAATCGCGGAACATTTTACTCTCAATGTCGCGGCGGTAGGCGTCGACTACTGCCGTAGCACGAAAGTGGTGCAGGGCATCAGTGAGATACCGCACGTGGCGTTCCTCATCCTTAAGGACCGATTCGATCGCGGCTCGAGTGACCGTCAGATGGTCGGGCAAGGCCGTTAGAATGCAGCGAAACCCTCGTACCCCCAGCTCTTCAGCCAGCAGCACGCTGGCCAGCAGATGGGGCAGAGGAGCCGCCGCCAGGTCATCGACCTGGTGGTAGCGCCGCATAGACGCTTCGCCCACGCTGGAGAGCGACTGCTGAGCGGCTTCACCGTCTAGGTCAATAAAATAGCCCTCTCGCTCGACGGCTTTGGTGAAAATCTGGGCGTGGCGGACCTCATCACTGATGTGGCGCTGCATCTGCTCGTCAAGCCAGAGCGGAATCTCCGCCGCCTTAGCCGCACGAATGTGGGCAACGGTGCGGCTGCCCTCGGCCTCTTGCAGGGCCAACGAGGCAAACAGGTGGGGGCGTCGCTCGGGGTTAGCGGTGCTTTGGCTGTAGTAAATAGCGCTAAAACCAACAAACAGAAGGTGCTGAAGCATAGTGGGGTAGTTAAGTGTTGTGGATCCTGCTAGCTATTGTAGGACCTCAGGCAGCCTGTACCGCCCGAGGTCCTCTGCACCCTAAGCCGTAGCACTGTGAGCGCTACGGCTTGGCTAATTATTTAGCGAGTCGAACCGCCACCAGCTCGTCCATCCCTGGATTTCACAGGTCACTTCTGACGGCCAGAGGCATGGTTAGCGAAAAGGCCTTTACAAGGTGCCTGGTTAACTCAATTGAGCAACGTCGGGCTCGTATTGCTTTGTAAAGCCATCGCCAGGACGGCTAGGACATGCTAGTAGTTCTGGAGCGGTGGCCATACACCAGTTCGTCGCCTGAGTTTTGCCAACAGCGGCTACCAACGCCCCCTGAGCGAACTGGCCACTGCTATATTAATTCGCCATTAATTCGCCAGTGACGGGTCAAACGGCTAGCTCAACGACCCATCTCTTAAGCCAAGTCCTCTCCCTCGTCGTCAACGTCAGCGCTGATGGTCGCAACCGGAGACGGTGGCGGCTCAACGACCGTGAGAGGCTCGGCTGGGGCTGGCGGACCGCTGGGGGTCGGTGGCTCAGCAGGGGCGGATGCAACGGGTGCGGGCGCTGGTGGGGCAGCCGGTGCCAGGGGTTCTGGCTGGGGAATGCCTAGCTGCTGGCGAGCCTGGGCCAGCAGGTAAGATGTACCGGACTGCACCGTGTCGAGCAGAGCCTGACCGGTGGAGGTGATCGGCTGAGCATCGGCAGCGGGGTCTTTTTCGCTGAGGTTGGTATACCAGGCACGGGTGCTGCGGCCCAGGCCAACGGCGGTGCGGTAGAACCATTCGCCGCCCACAAAGGTAAGGCAGATGACCAGCCACAGCAAAAGCCCGACTTCGCGCAGAATATCCCAGGTGCGGCTAAGGGTCTTTTTATAGATGTCGCTGGTTTCGGCGGAAAACAGCAGCTGGCTAACGACATTAGCCTGTTCTTTAATCTTGTCCATAGGTGTCAATTCTCCAATGGCTGGGCGGGTAATGACGGCCTTGCACTTAGACCAAATTCAAGTCCAGAAGTGAAGTTTTGCCGGTGGGAAAACTCTAGACTCCGAGCTGGACTTGATATAGATAGTAGTCAGGAGCGACGGAACAGTCATGGGGCTATAGGTAGGAGAATGCGGCGCTAGGCGTCTTCACTCCAGATTTTTTTGAGCACCTGGTCGGGGGCGATGTCGGCTAGGGTGCCCGTGGTAGAGGTCAGGGTAATGAGGCGATCGCCCGCTGGGCCGCTGGGCAGTGCGGCATCGTTAGCGGAGAGCAGCCCCACCGTGTAGACATTGAGGGCGATCGCCAGCCCCAGCGGGTAGCCCGTCACCCCGACCAGCAGGTTAGCCGCTGCGACCATGGCCGCCGTCTGCCCCGGCGTCTCGGGGCGCAAAATTTTGAGATCTGGCACCGCACTGGCCAGTTCAGCGGCCTGGGAGCCCGCCTCGTTAGTCTGCAGCAGGGCCAGGGGCATGTCCGGCTGGCGCTGCCGAAAATCTTTGAGAATGGCAACCCAGCTCTCGGTGGGGTAAGTGGTGCCGCTGGCGGTTGGGCCAGGGTAGACCAGCACATAGCCGTTCTCAAGCCCAGTTCCCTGGCGCATCGACTCAACGGCGGTCAGGTCGCTGCGGGGCACGTTCACCGAGAGGGCCGGAGGGGCACCCGTGACGTTAATCAGACCCAGCAGGTCGCTGTAGGCAGCCGTTCCGGTGCGGCGCGGCACCGTAGTGGTGAGCAGCAGATCGTTAGCGGCACCGCCATAGCCCAGGCGAGTGGGCACCCCACTCAGCCACAGCAGCAGGGCGATCGACCAGGAATGGGTGAGGGTGAGGGCGACATCAAACTCGCGATCGCGCACGATACCGAGCAGGTTGGCCCAGTCAGCCGGGCTGTTGGGGGCCGCAAAGTTGTAGGGCACAACCTCGGCAACCCCCTTGGATAGCTGATAAATTGGCGTGGCTGCTGGAGACGCCACCACAGAAACCTCGACGTTTGCAAAGCTCTGCTTAATTTGACTGATCACCGGAAAGAAACTCAGCTGAGTCTCCATCTGCCCTGGAACAAGAGCCAGTACCCGCATACATTACGTCCATGCCTGTTCGCAAGCTATTGTAGTGGAACCTGGTCAAGGTTTAAGGGATATCTGGCCGACAAAATGCATTAAATTTCACCAAAGGGGATAATTTATCCCCAAATTCTCTTAAGCCACTACCGCTATGACACCTGTTCATCTCCTCATCCCCGCCGCTGGTAGCGGTCGTCGCATGGGGGCCGATCGCAACAAGGTTTTGCTAGAGCTACTGGGGCAGCCGATCATCACCTGGACGCTGCAGGCCGCCGACCAGGCCGAAGCTGTGGTCTGGATTGGGCTAATCTGCCAGGCGAGCGATCGCCCCTTCCTCGCCGCCATCGCTGAAGCGCTGCACCTAAGCAAACCCATTCACCTAGTTACCGGCGGCGACACCCGACAGCAGTCGGTCTACAACGGTCTACAAAGCTTGCCCCCAGAGGCCACTCGGGTGCTGATCCACGATGGCGCGCGCTGCCTGGCCACCCCAAATCTATTTAACCGCTGTGCGGCGGCTTTAGAGGCCTGCCCCGGCCTAGTAGCGGCGGTGCCGGTCAAAGACACCATCAAAGTGGTCGACGCCGACCAGCGGATTGAGGCCACCCCCGATCGCCAGCGCCTGTGGGCCGCCCAAACGCCCCAGGGATTCGATGTCGCTCTACTCAAACAGTGCCACCAGCGTGGGGCTGAGCTAAGCTGGAGCGTCACCGACGACGCCGCCCTATTTGAAAAGGCCGATCTGCCGGTGCAGGTGGTACCGGGCGAAGAGACCAACCTGAAGGTGACGACGCCTGTCGATCTCGCGATCGCAGAATTCATACTAAAACAGCGTCTAGGCTAGCCCAGACGCTGCTTACGGATAAGCTTTGAGGCCTGAACCCCAAAGGCTTTAGAGGTCACCGCCGCGGAGATACAGCAGAAACACAATTACCGGGCCAGCAATAACGATCATACCGAGCATCGTCAACTGGGCAATTAGCTCAAAATTAATATTGCTTAAAACATTGCTCAGAAAGCTCATGGATCCTCCCAACACAAGGCGATTAGACTAAAGTAAGACTTGCTTTCGGTGCCTATTTTACCTGCTAATGCGGCACCCGTTTTAGATAACTTAACAAAATTCTAAGGCAGCTTCCGCTGTCGTCGAAATGCTGGGCTAGGTATGGCCCGAGGAGAAATCGATGGCCACCTGGCAATGTGTGAAATCCTGCGGAGCGTGCTGCTTTTTGGCGCCCGACGAGCGCCCCGATCTGGAGTCTTACCTCGACTCCGACCAGCTGGCGCTGTACCTCAGCCTGGTGGGTAACGACGGCTGGTGCATTCACTACGACAAGGGCGATCGCACCTGCACCATCTATCCCGACCGCCCTGACTTTTGCCGAGTCACATTCAGCACCTTTGAAACCATGTTTGGCGTCGCCAGCGATGAGCTAGACGACTTTGCCATTGACTGCTGCCAGGAGCACATTGCCGATATCTACGGTGACGAGAGCCCTGAGATGGAGCGGTTTGACCGGGCGGTGGGGGAG
>PYER01000259.1 GCA_003017855.1 filamentous cyanobacterium CCT1 | reverse complement strand
GGCCCATCCGGCAATCTGGCAGCAGGGCATTGTGGCGGTGCTGCTGATTGCGTTGGGCTACAGCGTCTTGAATCTGGAGGATAGCCATGCGCGCAGCAGCGGTGATCGCGAGCGGCTGCACCTGTTTATGGTCACCCTCAGCAGCCTAACGACTCTGCGCTACCTCTACTACCGCACCCGCTACACGCTCAACTTTGACACGCCGCTGGATGGCACCTTCTCACTGCTGCTCTACGGGGCTGAGATGTACGCGCTGGGGACGCTGTTTTTGTCGTACTTTCAGACGCTGCGGCTGCGCGATCGCAGGCCCGTAGATTTGGCGGCTGTGCCCCAGGAGCATTGGCCGGCGGTCGATGTGTACATTCCCACCTACAACGAGGAAGTGGAGATTGTGCGCAAAACCGTGGTGGCCTCCGTCGCGATGGACTACCCCGCTGCTAAAAGGCAGGTCTATGTGCTCGATGACGGTCGCAAGTACCCCGAGCGGCGGGCTGAGCTACAGGCCATCTGCGATGAACTGGGGGCGGTGCTGCTGGTTCGTGACAACAACAATCACGCTAAAGCGGGCAACATTAACACGGCCCTGGAGCGCACCACGGGCGATCTGGTGCTGATTCTCGACTGCGACCACATTCCGGTGCGGGGCTTTTTGCAAGAAACCGTCGGCTTTTTTCTGGATCAAACCGTGGCTCTGGTGCAGACGCCCCACTGGTTCTACAACCCCGACCCCTTTGAGCGCAACCTGCTAACCCAGGGCCAGGTGCCCGTGGGCAACGAGCTGTTCTACAAAGTGCTGCAAAAGGGTAACGACGCCTGGAACGCGGCTTTCTTTTGCGGCTCGGCGGCGGTGGTGCGGCGCAGTCACCTGCTAGAGGTGGGCGGCATTGCCACCGAAACCGTCACCGAAGACTGCCACACCTCCCTGCGGCTGCACTCTTTGGGCTATCGCACCATCTACTACGACAAGATCATGGTGGCGGGGCTAGCGCCCGAAAAGTTTGCGGCCTACGTAGGCCAGCAGGTGCGATGGGCGCGGGGCATGGCCCAGATTTTGCGGCTAGAGAATCCGCTGTTTAACCGCAAACTCAAGCTGTCGCTGCCCCAGCGGGTCTGCTACTTTAGCGCCACCTCGCACTTTTTCTTTGGCTTTCCCCGGCTCATGTACGCCCTAGCGCCAACGCTGTTTTTGCTGTTTAGCATCAACTCGGTGAAGGGGTTGGGAATCGAGACGCTGTTCTACGCGCTGCCTCACATTGTGCTGTCGATGCAGACCAACCACATTCCCTACAAGCGGGTGCGGTTCTCGTTTTGGAACGAGATTTACGAGTTTGCCATGTCGTTTCAGGCGGGGATTGTGACGCTGCTGGCCCTGGTCAACCCCAAGCTGGGCAGCTTTAACGTGACGGCCAAGGGCCTGGTGGTCAACCAGCGCACCTTCGACGCCAACAGCGTGCGGTATTTGCTTATTTTGGGCCTGCTAACGGCGGCATCGCTGGTGGCGGTGCCCTTTTGGCTGCTGCTCAGCCCCGAAGACACCCAGGCGGTGTTGATCAACGCCCTATGGTGCGGCTTTAACCTGGTGCTGGTGCTGGCCGCCTGCCTGGTAGCGCTGGAGCAACCCCAGCTGCGCCGCGCCCACCGCCTGCCCCGGCAGCTCACCGCCATCATCCACAGCAACGGCCAGAGCTGGACGGGCAAAACCATCGACGTCAGCGAGAGCGGCGCTCAAATCATTCTCGACGAGTGGCCCAATGTGGCCGACCACGTGTGGGTGGAACTGGTGGGTGACTACGACGGCCGCGCCCTGCTTGAAGCCCATATTGTGCGGGCTACAGCCACCAGCCGCCTGGAAACAGAACTAGCGATGGATTTTGTCAACCTCAGCCCCAGCCAGGCCGACGATCTCACCCTGGTGCTGTTTTCTGATGTCAAAGAATGGTATTCGCAGACCCGCCAGCAGGTAGACAAGCCGCTGCGATCGCTCCAGTTCATCGCCACCACCCTCTGGCGCGTGTTCACCGACCTGCAGCCGGCCACCGGTCAAAAAATGCGCAAGCAGGTGCAGGCCCCGGTAGAGCTAGCCTGGGAGGGCTGGCACGGCGATAGCTACCCGGCCCGCGTAGTTGAAATGGGTAGCCAGGATCTGCGCCTGGAGGTGCAGAACGTCTCAGAACTCGATCGCGCCACCCTGCTCGAAACCCTGCCCACCGTGGGGTTGCTGTTTCCACCAGGCCCTGAGCTGCCCACGGCCCAGAGCCTGGTGGCCCAGGTCGATCAGGCCATCGAGCTGCCCACCCTCAACCGCAGCCAGCCCCGCCTGGTGCTGGAGCTGAGCTTCCCTACCACCCTCGCCACCCAGCAGCGCCGCAAGATTCAAACCCTGCTGCGATCGCTGGCCTAACGTTTAAACGCTCAAACGTTTTTCTGACCGCAGCCTGAGCGCTACCCCTGGCGATCGCTCAAATTGATTGCTCCGATACATTAACGCCGCCTGAGATTGAATTTTACGTTTGCAAATAAAATAGAAGCTTTTGACAATAATTTTGCTATTTCTGATTTTGATCGACCAGAAATATGATATCAAAATCCTTTACTCGCACTTCATAGTGAAGCAACATTATTTCCTATCATTCATTTATTTTTTATACTTTTGATTCTCTGGCTCTGTTATTATCAGATTAAAGGTAACGGTTTAGCGCTTCATTCCTGATTATCGATCATTTTTCCAGTAACTTCTTATAGTCTGAGCTTACTATCAGAGTTTCTCTGATTTATCTCCCTATCTAGCCCCCAGATCAGGTGAGAGCCCCAAGCTCCCAACCAGTCTCAGTACCGCATCTACCGCTTCAAAATTTGGCTGCCCAACCGCAGCTATTTGAGATTGGTTTAACCCTGGTTTAACGTTCAGGGCTTTATTCAAAACTTCATCCACCGCTGCTGTCTCTTTCGCCACTGCTGAAGACCATCTTGGGCCTCGGGTCAAGATCGAGTTCTGAACTGAGGTGGCAGAAATAGGAGGCGATTCCCGCAGGGATACTCATTCCGAGTTTCCGTTTCTGAGATGTCGCAGGCTGTAGCTCTGCAAATCGCACCACCCCCGGTTAGCGGCAGCTCGCTGGCTTAACGCTGGCATCCAGAACACGTCTTTGACAGCGCCTATTTGCTGTCCAACGCAGCTCGCGGCAGCAACGCCCCCTGGGGTAGCGCCCGCCTGGGCCATCCGTGCTGTCTACCGCCGTGCATTTTCTTTCTGTAGTGAACCGCTATGCAACCATCGCTCTTGAACACCGTTCCCATGGCATCACCGTCTTCCCCCACCCCACTGCACCCCCTCAGCCTGCTCGCCCAGGTGAGTAGTCGGCAGGTGACTGGCTGTCTTCAGGTCATCACCCCCACCAACACCTGGCTGCTGTGCCTGGAGCAGGGGCAAATCAACTATGTTTCCACGGCTGACCGGGCGTTTGAGCGACTGGATAGCCACCTCAGACGCCTGAGTGTACAGGTGCCCTCGCTGGTCAGCGCCGTGCGCGTACAGGTGCGGCTGTTGTTTGAACAGCAGGCGGCTACCAATCTGGCTGACTACCAGGCGATTTGCTGGCTGGTCGAGCAGCAGCACCTGCACCCCAACCAGGCCTCGACCCTGGTTGAAACCCTCTCTAAAGAAGTGCTTGAAGCCTTCTTAGAGGTGCGCCAGGGCAGCTACGAGCTGGTAGAAGGCAACAGCCTGGGCAGTGCGCCTCGCTACTGCCAGCTCAACCTGCGCACTACGGTAGAAGAATGCTACGCCCGACTCAAGCAGCGGCGCACCAGCCTGAACCAGCGCAACGGCGGCTATCAAACGCTAGGCGCAGCCACCCTGACGGCCGCCCCCGCCGTGGGTGCTGCGGCCACCGTGGCCAGGAGCGTCGGAGAGACCGGCATGGGTTCTGGCCCGGTCAAGCTTGGGGCCAAAGCCCACTACACCATCGCCTGTATCGACGATAGCCCCACCGTGCTACAGGCCATCAACAGCTTTTTAGACGACAAAATCTTCTCGGTGATTATGATCGATGACCCGGTGAAGGCGTTGATGCAGGTGATTCGAAATAAGCCCGATTTGATCTTGCTCGATGTCACCATGCCCAGCCTGGATGGCTACGAGCTTTGCTCGCTGCTGCGTCGTCACCCCGACTTTAAAAACACCCCGATTATTATGGTGACGAGCAACACCGGGTTTATCGATCGCGCCAAGGCCAAACTGGTGCGGGCATCGGGCTATTTGACCAAACCCTTCAATCAATCCGATCTGCTCAAATTCATTTTTAAGTACTTAAATTAGCCCAAGACCGGACGTGGATTTTGCCCGTAGGCAGTCTCCAAATCCTGAGCCGATCTTGGTATCGCTCAACCTGTGGCCAGTTGAGTCTTAAATTTGTTTTGCAGCTGATCTGAGTTCGATCCACCAATCTTAATGCCGCCCGGTGTTCTGCAGGCGGTGATGAAGGTGGGTCTGGAGCACCGAGTTTTCGCCCAATTTCCTCCAGCCCGAGCGGCGATCGCGGGCGCAACGGCCTGACCCTTCATTGCCGCAGGGGCCTACCCATTCTTTAGGTAAATGTATGATGCAAGCGACTCTAGCAGGCACCGTTTTGGTGGTTGAAGACACCCCCTCCGAAATGGAGCTGATGGTGCACTATCTGCGCGACAGCGGCTGCACGGTGGTCTGTGCCGAGACCGCCCAAGAGGCCCTCGACAAAGCCGCCCAGCACCTGCCCGATGTGATCGTTACCGATGTGGTGATGCCCGGCATGAGCGGGTTTGAGCTCTGCCGCAGCCTCAAAAAGCAGGCGTCTACCGCCCACGTGCCGATTGTGCTCTGCACCTCTAAAAATCAAGATATTGACCGGCTCTGGGGTATGCGCCAGGGGGCCGATGCCTACCTGACCAAGCCCTACACCCGCGAACAATTGGTGCAGGCCGTGATGACCATGCTGAGGGTCAACCGATGAGCAACCTATCGCTCGGCCCGCCGCAAACCACCAGGGCAGCCCTCGCCACCCAGTCGCTGGCCCCCTTCACCCACAGCTATCTGCGCTTTAGCCTGGGCCAGCAGCCCGCGCTGCTGCCAACGCGCCAGGTGCAGGAGGCGATCGCCACGCCAGCGGCCAGCATTACCCCAATGCCCAACATGCCTCCCGCCCTGCTGGGGCTGATCAACCGCCGCAGTCGGGTGCTGTGGGTGGTCGATTTAGCCCTGCTGCTGGGGCTACCCACCGCCTACCCCAACTCCCAGCAGTACAACCTGGTGCTGCTCCAGGTGGGCACGGTGACCCTGGGGCTGCGGGTAAGCCAGATCGACGGCATTCTCAGTCTGCCGCCTCAGCAGCTGCAGCCTGCCCCTACCCATGTTCCCCCAGGGCTGGTGCCCTTCCTGCGCGGCTGCGTGCTGCAGGAGGGGGAAGTGCTGCTGGGCTTAGACGGCGAAGCCCTGCTGCGCGCCCCGGCCCTGCAGGCTCTCTAAGCCCAGACGGGCGCTAGACCCTCGATTTTGGCCCTAGACCACGGCTTGATTAGCTGTGCCTCCTTACCATCAGCGATTGCTTCAGCATCTCTCACTCTCGGGCCGCAGTGTCGTTAATGCGGCGGCCCTTACCCATCTCTCGGTATCTCGCCCACTTCATCTCACCCACTTCGTTAAGGTAGTTGACCCATGACCACAGACTTTCGACCCTATCCCCCCGCCGCTGCCGGAGAGCCAGACCCGACCTTACACAACGGGGTGGTCAATGGTCAAAACGCCATAGCCGGTAGCACCGGAGAGAACAGCGCTGGGGAAAACAACGCCAATGGCTTGATTTACCGTGGGGTAGCCTACGACCCCGAGGTAAAATCTACGGTCAGAATTACCAAGTCGGCCCGCTGGGGCTGGATTCAGTGGTTTAGCAACCTCAGCGTGCGGCAAAAGCAGCTGGCGGGGCTGTTTACCTCTGAGCTGATCTCGGTGGTGGGCCTGATGGGGGTAGGGTCGCTTTTGATTATTGCGGGCGGGCGCAGCCAGCTGATCAACCAGGCCAAAGCCGAGCTGGCGGTCTCTGACATTGAGTACAACATCAAGATTAACCAGATGGGGTTTGGCTTTCGGGGCCAGTCCGACAACCGCGCCATCGTGGAGGCGGCAGCGGCCTACGCTCGCGGCGAAACCGTCCCCTCGGGGTCGATCGCGGCGGTGCAGCAAATTCTTGAGAACGAAATTGAGGCCCGCAACATTGAGTACGCCACCCTGGTGGGCGACGACCTGAGAATTATTGCCAACGCCAACCGCGATCGCCGGGGCCAGCGATTTGACCCCAACGGACTGGTCGGTACCGTGCTGCAAAACCCGCGCCAGGTCAAGGCTAGCGCCATCGTCAGCTGGGAGGAACTGAGCAATGAGGCACCGCCCCTGCCCGACGGCTTTGCCAACCAGGATGCGCTGATTCGCTACACCATCACCCCCGTCACCGACCCGTCCTCAGGTCGAGTGGTGGGGGCGCTGGTCTCCGGCGACATTGTCAACGGCAAAAACGCCATTCCTCGGGGGGCGATCGCGCCCTTTGGCAACGGCTACAGCGCCCTGTACCAGCGCAACAGCGAGGGTCAGTTTGACCTGGCCACCGCTCTCTACGCGGGCGACAACGCCGACCTCGAAGTCGCCCAGGTCAACGTGCCCCTCGACGCCCCTACGCTGATCGAGCAGGCCGCCGAAAATCTGGGGCAGGAGGTGACCCGCCGCGATCGCATCGACGGCACCACCTACACCTTGGCCGCCCGCGCCATTGAAGATTTCAACGGCGTGCCGGTCGCGGTGATGGTGCGCGGCACCTCTGAAACTGCCCTCAACACGCTGATTGGCAACAGCCTGCGGCTGCAGCTGCTGATTGCTGTAATAGCCCTGGGGGCTGACGTGATCATTGCCGCCCTGCTGGGGCGGTCGATTTTGCGGCCGATGAAAAACCTGCAGCAGGCCGCCTGGCGCTTTGGCATGGGCGATCGCCAGGCCCGCGCCGAGGTATTTGCCAGCGATGAGGTGGGTCAGGTGGCCCAGGCCTTTAACCAGCTGGCCGCCAACGTCACCGAATCGGAAGACCTGCTGCGCCGCCAGAGCCAAAAGGAACAGCTGGCCGCCGCCAGAGCCAACCTGCTGGCCGACCTGACCAGCCGCATTCGCCAGTCGCTCAATGAGCAGACCATTCTCAGTACCTCGGTAGAAGGGCTGCGGGAGGTGCTGGAGGTGGACCGGGTGCTGGTCTACCGCTTCCGCCCCGACTTCAAGGGCAGCGACATTACCGCCGAGGCGATCGGGCGCGGCTGGAAGCGGGCCGTTGGCCAAACCATTGAGGATCCGCTCAGCCCTGAGGCCCTGGAGCGCTACTACGCCGGGCGGGTCACGACGATGGCCAACCGCCTTGAGGCCCAGATCTCCGACTGCCACTGCGACATTCTCGAAAAGCTGGAGGTAATGGCCAACATGGTTGCTCCGCTGCTGGCGGGCGACGAGTTGATTGGCCTGCTGTGCGTGCACCAGTGCGATCGCCCCCGCCACTGGACACCGGAGGAGATTGACCTGCTCCAGCAGGTCTCGCTGCAGATGGGCTACGCCCTCAGCCAGGCCCGCCTGCTCCAGCAGCAAGAATTTACCGCTACCCGCGAGCGCCAGATCAACGAAATCGTCTCCCGCCTGCGCGAAAGCCTGGATGAAGATCGCATCTACCGCGCCGCTGTGACCGAGACACGGCGGGTGCTAAACAGCGATCGCGTCGTCGTGTACCAGTTTGACGAAACCTGGAAAGGTACCTTTGTCGCCGAATCCGTGGCTCAGGGCTGGCCCGCCGCCCTCGGCAACGACCTCTACGACCCCTGCTTCAAAGAAAAATACATCGAGCAGTACCGCCAGGGCCGCGTGCAGGCGGTGTCCAACCTGGCCGAGGCCGGGCTCACTGAGTGCCATCTGCGCCAGCTCCAGCAGTACAGCATCAAGGCCAACCTGGTAGCCCCGCTCATTATCAACGAAGAACTGGTCGGTCTGCTAATTGTTCACCAGTGCAGCCACCCCCGCAACTGGGACCCGATGGAGATCAACTTCGTCCGTCAAATCGCCATTCAGCTGGGCTTTGCCCTGGAGCAGGCCCGGCTCTATGCCCAGGCCGCCGCCCTCTCCGAGGAGCGTCGCCAAAAGCAGGAGGCCCTGCAAATGCAGCTGGTCGAGCTGCTCAGTGAGGTAGAAGGGGCTTCCCGGGGCGACCTCACCGTGCGCGCCGACGTTACAGCCGGAGAAATCGGCACCGTTGCCGACTTCTTTAACTCAATTGTGGAGAGCCTGCGCCAGATTGTGACCAAGGTAAAAACCTCCGCCGAGCAGGTGAATGCCTCCCTGGGCGAAAACGAAGGGGCGATTCAGGCGCTGGCCACCGAAGCGCTGCGCCAGGCCGACGACGTGACCCAAACCCTGGCCTCAGTCGAAGCCATGACCGCCTCCATTCAGCAGGTGGCGAGCAGCGCCCAGCAGGCTGCCGTGGTCGCCAACAGCGCCTCGATTACCGCCGAAACCAGCGGCCAGGCGATGGATTTGACCGTGCAAAACATTCTCACCCTGCGGGAAATCATTGGCGAAACCTCCAAAAAGGTGAAGCGCCTGGGCGAGTCGTCGCAGCAAATTTCCAAGGCGGTCTCGCTGATTAACCAGATCGCCATGCAGACCAACCTGCTGGCCATCAACGCTGGCATCGAGGCCGCCCGCGCTGGTGAAGAGGGCCAGGGCTTTGCGGTGGTGGCCGAAGAGGTGGGCGAACTGGCCGCCCGCTCCGCCGAAGCCACCAAAGAGATTGAGCGGATTGTCGAAACCATTCAGCGCGAAACCGCCGAGGTGGTTGACGCTATGGATCAAAGCACCACCGAGGTCGTGGCCGGTACCCGCCTGGTCGAAGACGCCAAGCAGAGCCTGGGCCGCATTCTCGATGTCTCCCAGCAGATTGACGCGCTGGTGCGATCGATCTCTGAAGCCACGGTCTCCCAGGTCGAAATCTCGGAGTCGGTCACTCAGCTCATGCAGGCGATCGCCGCCGAGTCTGCCCGCACCTCCCAGTCCTCGCAGCACATTTCTACCTCCCTGCGCGAGACGGTGGATGTGGCGCGATCGCTCCAGGCTACCGTTGGCACCTTTAAGACTGGTGAGGAGTAGATGGGTGGATGGG
>PYER01000258.1 GCA_003017855.1 filamentous cyanobacterium CCT1 | reverse complement strand
CCCGCATTCGCGCAGGCTATGCTCCCCACAACATGGCCGTCATTCGGCATATGGCCCTCAACCTGCTCTCACGAGAATCCTCAGCCAAGGTTGGCAAGAAGGCGAAACGCCTTAAAGCTGGCTGGGATAACACTTATCTCACCAAAGTCCTCGCTGGGGCTGGGTGAGTATGCGTTTGCCCTGAACACAAGGTCATCACATTTGACCAAAGCCAATTCGCAGTGCTAGCATTAGATCTTGTGAAAACTTGAGTCCACCCGCCGTAGCACAACAAGCATCCTATGCCCACGATTCAGCAACTCATCCGGAGTGAGCGCCAAAAAGCCGATAAGAAAACAAAATCCCCTGCTCTAAAGAGCTGTCCCCAACGTCGGGGGGTTTGTACCCGTGTATATACCACCACTCCTAAAAAGCCTAACTCGGCTCTACGGAAGGTGGCCCGGGTTCGCTTGACCTCTGGCTTTGAGGTGACGGCCTACATTCCCGGTATCGGCCATAACCTGCAAGAGCACTCCGTAGTCATGATTCGTGGCGGCCGGGTTAAAGATTTGCCTGGGGTTCGCTACCACATCATTCGAGGCACCCTTGATACTGCCGGAGTAAAAGACCGTCGCCAGGGTCGCTCCAAGTACGGAGCCAAGCGTCCTAAGCAGTCATCCTAATATTGCAGGGTAGAAAGCTGGATTAGGTTGTTTGATAAGCCCCGAAGTCTTGGGGCGCACTAGTCACTCTGAGCGTCCTAATTTTCACTTTTGCCAGATATTTGGATGAGCCCGGCCTAGCCTGTCTTTATTGAGTACTTTTGTTGGTTCAGCTACACAGCCTTATCGCTACTGGAATTTAGATCATGTCTCGCCGTACCGTTGTTCAAAAGCGTCCAATCCCGCCCGATTCTGTTTACAACAGCCGGCTCATCACCATGATGAGCCGTCGACTCATGACCAGTGGCAAAAAGTCTCTGGCTGACAAAATCATCTACAACTCCTTCGCCATTATCAAGGAGCGTAGCGGCGGCGATCCTCTGGATGTGTTTGAACGGGCTGTGCGCAATGCGTCACCCCTGGTAGAGGTCAAGGCCCGTCGAGTCGGTGGTGCGACCTACCAGGTGCCCATGGAAGTAAGATCTGAACGCAGTGTGGCCCTGGCTCTGCGCTGGCTGACCCAGTTCGCTCGCCAGCGTCCGGGTAAATCAATGGCTATTAGGCTGGCCAACGAGCTTATGGATGCAGCTAATGAAACGGGTGGTGCCGTTCGTAAGCGAGAAGAGACCCACCGCATGGCAGAAGCCAACAAAGCATTCGCCCACTACCGCTACTAGGCCCGCACGGTTCTTCGGCTCCAGAACGTCGGGTTCATTGGCGATCGCTGTTTCTGCTTCCTACAATAAATTTGTTCCGGTGTCCGAAACGGCTGGCCATAGAATGACGAGGAGGTAACTGTGGCAAGAACAACGCCCCTAGAGCGGGTTAGAAATATTGGTATTGCGGCTCACATCGATGCCGGCAAAACCACTACCACAGAACGCATCCTGTTCTACTCAGGCATCGTGCACAAAATTGGTGAAGTGCACGACGGCACGGCCGTTACCGACTGGATGGAGCAAGAGCGAGAGCGTGGTATCACCATTACGGCTGCGGCCATCAGCACAACCTGGAACGATCACCAAATCAATATCCTGGACACTCCGGGCCACGTTGACTTCACCATTGAAGTCGAGCGTTCCATGCGAGTTTTAGACGGTGTAATTGCCGTATTTGATTCGGTTGGCGGGGTGCAGCCTCAGTCAGAAACCGTATGGCGTCAGGCCGATCGCTACCGCGTTCCTCGTATTGCCTTCGTCAACAAGATGGACCGCACCGGGGCAGATTTCTTTAAGGTGTGCGTCCAGTTGCGCGATCGCTTAGGGGCCAATGCGGTACCCATTCAGGTTCCCATTGGGCGTGAGAATGATTTTCAGGGCGTGGTTGACCTGGTTGCCATGCGCGCCCGCATATATCACGATGACCTCGGACAAAATTTTGAGGATACCGAGATCCCGGCTGACATCCTGGCTGTGGCAGAAGACTATCGCGCCCAGCTAGTTGAAGCCGTGTCTGAGACTGACGATGCCCTGATGGAAAAGTATTTTGAAGGGCAGCCCCTTTCGTCAGATGAAATTATGACGGCGCTGCGCCGGGGCACCATTCAGGGCACCATTGTGCCGGTTCTGTGTGGGTCTGCCTTCAAAAACAAGGGGGTGCAGATCCTGCTGGATGCGGTTGTCGATTATCTGCCCTCTCCGCTTGAGGTGCCTCCCATTCAGGGCCATTTACCCGATGGCGACCTGGCGGAGCGCCCTGCCGATGACGATGCGCCCCTGGCAGCCCTGGCATTTAAAATCATGGCTGACCCTTACGGGCGGCTCACCTTTGTCCGCGTCTACTCTGGCGTATTAGCAAAAGGTAGCTATATCTACAACGCAACTAAAGACAAAAAAGAGCGTATTTCTCGGTTGATTGTCCTTAAAGCTGACGATCGCATTGAAGTTGATGAGCTGCGGGCTGGGGATCTAGGCGCTGCCATTGGGCTTAAAGATACCTTCACGGGCGATACCATCTGCGATCCGGCTCACCCTATCGTCCTTGAATCGCTCTTTGTACCTGAGCCAGTGATTTCAGTGGCCGTAGAGCCCAAAACCAAGCAGGACATGGACAAGCTGGCCAAGGCTTTGCAGTCTCTATCGGAAGAAGATCCCACCTTCCGGGTCAGTGCCGATCCTGAAACTAACCAGACCGTGATTGCCGGTATGGGTGAGCTTCACCTCGACATTCTGGTCGACCGCATGCTGCGAGAGTTCAAGGTTGAGGCCAATATTGGGGCTCCCCAGGTGGCTTACCGAGAAACGATTCGCAAACCCATTAGCGCTGAGGGCAAGTTCATTCGTCAGAGCGGCGGTAAAGGCCAGTACGGTCACGTGGTTGTCGAGGTAGAGCCTGCTGACGAGGGCAGTGGTTTCGAGTTTGTGTCGAAAATTGTGGGGGGCACAATTCCAAAAGAATATATCTCTCCCGCTGAACAGGGCATGAAAGAGGCCTGCGAATCTGGTATCCTAGCTGGGTACCCGGTGATTGATTTAAAGGTTACGCTGGTTGATGGGTCGTATCACGATGTAGACTCATCAGAGATGGCTTTTAAAATTGCCGGGTCAATGGCGATGAAGGAAGCCGTTCTGAAGGCGTCTCCTGTCCTTCTAGAGCCGATCATGAAGGTCGAGGTTGAAGTTCCAGAAGATTTTCTGGGTGACGTCATGGGAGATTTGAACTCCCGCCGGGGCCAGATCGAGGGTATGGGAACAGAAGTTGGCGTTGCAAAAGTTACAGCCCATGTTCCCCTAGCTGAGATGTTTGGTTATGCTACCGACATCCGCTCAAAAACGCAGGGTCGGGGCATTTTTTCGATGGAATTCAGCCATTATGGTGAGGTTCCTCGAAACGTGGCTGAGGCCATTATCTCTAAAAACACTGGGAACGCTTAGAAAGGAAAGGACAAGTAACGTAAATGGCACGCGAAAAGTTTACACGCAACAAACCCCACGTCAACATCGGCACCATCGGTCACGTTGACCATGGCAAGACCACTCTGACGGCTGCTATCACCATGACGCTGGCAGCGGCTGGCGGCGCTAAGGCTCGTAAGTATGACGAGATCGACGCGGCCCCCGAAGAGAAGGCTCGTGGTATCACCATTAACACGGCCCACGTGGAGTATGAGACCGAAACTCGCCACTATGCCCACGTTGACTGCCCTGGCCACGCTGACTATGTGAAAAACATGATCACTGGTGCAGCTCAAATGGATGGTGCCATTTTGGTGTGCTCCGCTGCCGATGGCCCCATGCCTCAAACCCGGGAGCACATTCTGCTGGCTAAGCAGGTGGGCGTACCCAGCATCGTTGTCTTCTTGAACAAGCAAGATCAGGTCGACGACGAAGAACTGCTGGAACTGGTAGAACTGGAAGTCCGTGAGCTACTCAGCTCCTACGATTTCCCCGGCGATGATATTCCCATTACCTCTGGCTCTGCTCTGCTGGCTGTAGAGGCGCTAACCGCAACCCCGGCTATCAACCGTGGCGACAACGAGTGGGTCGACAAGATTCTGGCGCTGATGGACAGCGTTGATGACTACATTCCCACACCCGAGCGCGACATCGACAAGCCCTTCCTGATGGCGGTTGAGGACGTTTTCTCGATCACTGGTCGGGGTACCGTAGCCACCGGGCGGATTGAGCGCGGCAAGGTCAAGGTCGGCGAAACCGTTGAGCTAGTTGGTATTCGCGATACCCGCAACACTACCGTAACCGGGGTGGAGATGTTCCAGAAAACCCTGGACGAGGGGATGGCTGGAGACAACGTTGGTCTGCTGCTGCGCGGTGTGCAGAAAGAAGACATTGAGCGTGGCATGGTGCTGGCCAAGCCTGGCAGCATTACACCTCACACTCAGTTTGAGTCTGAGGTTTACATCCTCAAAAAAGAAGAGGGTGGTCGTCACACGCCCTTCTTCCCCGGCTATAAGCCTCAGTTCTATGTGCGTACCACTGACGTAACCGGCACCATCAAGGCCTTTACCGCTGACGATGGCAGCGATGCTGAGATGGTGATGCCCGGCGATCGCATCAAGATGACCGTAGAACTGATCAACCCCATCGCCATTGAGCAGGGAATGCGCTTCGCCATCCGTGAGGGTGGCCGCACCGTGGGAGCGGGCGTGGTTTCCAAAATTCTGAAGTAGTCTAGCGCTATCTTCTAAAGGCAGGAGTGAACCCATTGAGCGATCACTCCTGCCTTTTGTCTCTCAAGATCTCGGTTTCGTTTTGCACCTCGACAATTTATTTTTCCAAGACCTATGGCTACTATTCAGCAACAGAAGATCCGTATTCGCTTGAAGGCTTTTGACCGCAGACTGCTTGATACTTCCTGCGAAAAAATTGTTGACACCGCCAATCGCACTAACGCTACAGCAATTGGCCCCATTCCTCTGCCGACCAAGCGCCGCATCTACTGCGTGCTGCGCTCTCCCCACGTCGACAAGGACTCCCGCGAGCATTTTGAGAGCCGCACCCATCGCAGAATTATCGATATCTATCAGCCCTCATCTAAAACGATTGATGCCCTGATGAAGCTGGATTTACCCGCCGGGGTTGATATCGAAGTGAAGCTTTAGTGCAGACTTGTTTTACCCGCTAGGTAGCCTTATCTAGCGGGTTCTTTGAGGTCTGTCGCAGGGATCAAGCTGAGTAACTAGCGCCTTGACAGCCGGCATTTCGCCGGGGAGTTGGGTTAGAATACTCCTATGTAAACAAGTGTTACGGCCTGCCTTGCCCCGGCACGGCGCGCTTGAAACCTGCAAGAGGCGATAATGGCATTCTCTGAGTCCATATCCGTGCGAGAACTCCCGCTTTTTCCATTACCTGAGCTGGTTCTGTTTCCGGGAAGGCACCTGCCGCTTCATGTGTTCGAGCCCCGTTACCGAATCATGATGAACACTATTCTCCAAAGCGATCGCCGATTTGGGGTGCTGATGCTTGACCCGGCTACAGGCCAACCAGCCCAGGTCGGCTGCTGCGCTGAGATTCTTCACTACCAGCGGCTACCGGACGATCGCCTAAAGATTCTCACCATTGGTCAACAGCGCTTCCGTGTGCTCAGCTATGTGCGCGAAAAGCCTTACCGGGTGGGTCTGGTGGAGTGGGTCGAAGACAAACCCACTAGCCAAGATCTGAACCCGCTTGCCTCCGATGTCGATCGCCTGCTGCGCGATGTAGTGCACCTGTCGGCAAAGCTGACTAATCAAGATATTGACCTGCCGGACAACATCCCCGACATTCCCATTGAGCTGTCCTACTGGGTGGCGAGCAACCTGCATGGCGTCGCCCTCGAACAGCAGGCCCTGCTAGAAATGGATGACACCAGCATTCGTCTGGAACGTGAGGCCGAAATTCTCACCTCTACCCGCAATCACCTGGCGGCCCGCACGGCCCTCAAGGAAGTGCTTGAATAGATTGCGCTTTAGCTTTGGTCGCCGCCAGGCTAGGGTCTACGGTCACCAGATTGTAGGTGCCGAAGTTAATCAAGGTTTCGGTACAGGCAAAGAGGTCTTCAATAGCCTGTTGCCCGGTGGGAGTGGTTCCACTGATTTCTAAGTCGACAAAGAAGAGATACTCTCCCAGCGATCGCTTGGTAGGGCGAGATTCAATGCGGCTAAGATTGATTTCGTAGCGGGCAAACACCTCTAGGGCTTTGAGCAGAGCACCGGGGCCGTTGACGGGCAGGCTAAACGCCAGGGACGTATATTGACCGCCAGAAGGTTGCTCCTCGGGGTTGTTGCCCTTGAGCACCCAAAACTTGGTGCAGTTGTCGGTGTGGTCGTTGATGTTGTGGGCCAGAATAGGCAAGTTGTAGAGCTGAGCCGCCCATTCCGAAGAAACTGCGGCTACTGCCTCGTCGTCGGCCAGGTGCTCAAGGGCTTCTGTGGTAGAAAGGGTTGCCACCAACTTGGCCTGGGGCAGATGGCGCTCAAGCCAAAACTGGCACTGAGAAAGCGCTTGGGGATGAGAGTAAACCATCCTAATCAGCGCTGGATCTTGGGCGTGAGACAGCAGCCCGTGGCGAATAGGCATGACCATCGCGTGGTGAATGTTGAGCTGCTGAAGCCGCCAGAGGGTGTCGAGGGTGGTCGTGACTCCACCCTCGGTTGAGTTTTCGACCGGCACGATGGTGAGGTTGGTTAGTCCCTCGGCGGTCGCCTGCATCGCCTTTGGAATGCTGGGCATAGCTCTGAGCTCGACAGCTTGGCCCGTGCGCTGTTCTAAGTCGAGGCTATAGGCCAGAGCAGCCAGTTGGGAGTAGGTGCCCTCAGGCCCCAGATAGGCAATGGTGAGCGTCATGGGAAGAGCGATCGCGCGATGGGTTTGTTTCATACTACGTCCTAGCCTAGGGTAAGCAACAACTCTGACCGTAAGGTTGGAATTAACGGTTCCTTAACTGAAAACTCGGCTACTTTAATCGAACAAAGACAGCGTTCCCCAGTAATATGTAATGGGTTTTGGCCAGGGCCAAGGTTCTGGTGGTGGGGAGAGAGTGATGGGCAAGCGCGCTAAGACCAGATTTGGGATAAAACCATCCAGGGCACGGACGCTGTTGACAATGGGATCAGCCGCGTTTGTGTTAGGAGCTGCCGTGCCCCTGGCGGGAGCGCTGAGCACTGGGGCGATCACGATGGGCGATGTGGTTGGGGCTGCACCAGGTTCCGCCGCTCAACCCCAGGCTTTAAATACCCAGCTGTTTGCCCTGATCGATGCGCCTGGGGTGGATGCCTTTCCCACCACGGTCAGCAGCGAGCGGCTGTGCAGTCGTCCGCTGGGATTAGTCGAAGCAGAGGCCGCTAGCGATCGCGGCGAACAACTATTTCAGGGGGCAGGCTTAGAGGCCGCTGCAAAAACCCTCGGAACAGAGGCGATCGCGCAGTTGGGGGCAGCGCCCTGGCCCAGCATTCATCCCCAGGCGACAGAGGCACGGGTGCCGGTCTTGATGTACCACGACGTGCTCGAACCACCCGAGGTCTTTTTTGACCTTACCCCCGCCGACTTTGAAGCGCACCTGCAAACTATTCTGGACAATGGACTGACCCCCATCAGCCCCGACCAGCTTGTGCAGCACCTGCGCACCGGTGCCCCGCTGCCCGAGAAGCCGGTGCTAATCACCTTTGATGACGGCTACGTAGGCCACTACGAGCATGTCTATCCGCTCCTGCAAAAGTATCAGGTACCCGCAACTTTTTTTGTGTTTCCGGGCAAAGTAGACGGGGATGTAGCTGGGCGATCGACCCTAACCTGGGAGCAGCTCAAGATCATGGCTGCCGATCCCCTGGTTACTATCGCGTCCCATAGCGTCACCCATCCCGCCGATCTCCGCACCCTCAGCGACGACGACCTGATCTACGAAGTGACGGAGTCAAAGCGGCGGCTCGAGAGCGAGCTGGGCGTACCCATGCGCTACTTTAGCTACCCCACAGGCTACTACGACGAGCGGGTAGCGCAGGCTGTGGCCGATGCTGGCTACCTGGCTGCTTTCACAATGCGTGAGCAAAATGAGCAGTTTGCCGGGGCCTCAGAGTCGCTGCTTGCGATCGAGCGCTTTGGTCAGTCAAGTCTTGCCTCCCTAGTCGACGTGGCCTGGGGCGGTTTTCCCACTGCCAGCGCTGCGCCGGTTGCTGTGCCCAATTCGGAGTTTAACTTTGCCGCACCTGTGGAAGTCCAGAAACTGGACCTGGAGAATCAATCGTTCTCACTCATTACAGGTGGTCAGCCGGTAACTATCCACGCCAACAGCCGCTATCAGTTGACAGACATCACGGCGGGAACCAACATTGCTGGAGCGGTTGACGGCGGGTTTTTCTCCTTAGAGTATTTGGACTCTAACGTGATGATTGGCCCAGTCCTGAGCCAAAGCACCCGACAGTTTGTGCCTGGCTACGGCGGCGAGACCCCCAGGCTGAACGGGCGTCCTCTGGTGCTCATTGCGCCCAATCGGGTGCTGTTTGTGCCCTTTGATGCCGATCGCCACAATGCGCTGGCGGGGCTAATCCGCGAGTTGCCCGGCGTAACCGATGCTTTTGTAGCCGCAGCTTGGCTAGTGAAAGATGGCCTGCCCCAGCCAGCCAGCAGTTTTGGCAGCCTGTTTGATTACGATGCCCGTCGCCACCGGGCGTTTTGGGGCATCAACACGGCTGGGCAGCCGGTGGTAGGGGTGACTCACACAATGGTGGACTCGGTACAGCTAGGAGAAATGCTGCATCAGGCGGGTCTGCGCGATGCGGTTATGCTCGATTCGGGGGCTAGTACGTCCCTGGCCTATCAGGGTGATTCTCTGGTGGGGTACATTCCTCGCCCGGTACCCCATCTCGTTGGGCTGGTGCCCCCCGAAGCTAACAGCGGTGACCCCTGCCCTCTAGTCATTGACGATCAAAATATAACAACCGTGAAGCGCTAGCGGTGCTTCTAATACTGAATCCGCCTTAGCTACCCCCGATTGGACTGGGCAAACACCGTTTGCCCTACGCAGGCCGCCTGTTTGGAGTCGGGGCTATGCGATTCGGACTTGGTACAAAAGGCTAATGCTGATCTGGGGTTAAAAAGTTAGTTAGCGCCCGGCCCGGTGCCAAGCCCTTGCCCTGAAAATAAAGCTGACAAACCAAGATTCGACCGTTCTTAAGCCACCTGCTTCGTGAGGTCAACTTGATAGC
>PYER01000257.1 GCA_003017855.1 filamentous cyanobacterium CCT1 | reverse complement strand
GGGCATCAGTTAGGCCTTTAGGTCAACACTTGTATCCTCACCTGTTTTAGCCGACCTTGCAAACCTGACATGCTCCCAAGTAGATTCCCGCCTCCGCGGGAATGACAGGCACGATTCTTTCTTCAAACCAATAGCGCAGCACATCTACAAAACTGGGACGCACCCCTGGCGGACCTTAAACCCAAAACTGCCCGGACGCTCCATATAGGAAGCACCCGGGCAGGATGATTATCAGCAAATTTCTAAGGCGATGGCTCAGGCAGAGGCGGCAGACTCAGACTCATTCTTGAGCACTTCGCGGGCTTTAAACGATAGCCCAATGCGAGAAATGCCCGTAAACAGAATGCTGAACCCCACCAGCGTGCCCAGCAGCCAGGGCGCATCGAAGGGGAACTGAAACCAGATCATCGCCCCCAGCAGCAGCGTGACAATGCCGTTGCCCAGCGCCCAGGTCCAGTTTTGCTGAGGCCGCAGTTTAAACGCCAAAATTAGCTCAAACACGCCCTCGGTAAGCAAAAAGCTGCCCAGCAAAAGCGTCAGCGTCAAAATACCAGTGCGGGGGTTAATAAACAGCATGATGCCCGTGGCAATGTAAAGAACGCCGAGCAGCACCTTCCACAGAGTGCCGCCCTGGGCGCGAGTTTGATACGCATAAAACAGCTTAGTCGCTCCGGCAGAGGCCAAAATAAGGGCAACCCAGGTCTCAACAAAAATGGTGGAAACAACGGGCAATACGATCGCAACCACACCAAAAATAGCGAGCACAACGCCGGTCCACAGCGAGCGATCGCGCACCTGCTTAACCTCATTCCTATCCAGTGAAACATCGCTAATCATAATCACTTTTCTCCCTATTTAAATAACTGCACATTGGTCTCAAACGTAAGCGTCCCCAGAACTATGCTGGCTGAGCGAAGTCGTAAGCCTTTCGGCAGGCTTTGCCAACGTGAAACGTCTCCCAAAGGGAGAAAGCCAAAACCTACCCGAGATGCCCCCTTTCTCCTTAAGGGAGACGCTAACGCGAACGACTCCGCTTAGGGGACAGTTACGTCTCAAACTAAAGAAAAAATCAAAGCCTGAGTAGCGCCAAAGGGTAGAACGTAGTGTCAAACTCAACCCGCTTAGACTGAGACAGGTAGCAGGCTGGGCTAATCCAGGGCAAAAATTTCTTCGCCAGAGGTGGGGTGAAGGCCAATGGTTTCGGTTAGCTCTGCCACCGTTAGCCCCCGCCGCAGCGCCGGAATAAAGCCCTGAATCATCTCTGCGGCTTCGTCACCCACCAGATGCAGGCCCAGGATTTCTTGGGACTTGGCATTCACCACCAGCTTGATCAGCGCCTCTCGCTGTTGAGACGACGGCAGGTAGCGCAGTGGCGTAAACCGCGAGCAGCGCACCTCAATTTCCAGGTCGTTGTGAGATCTCGCTTCGGCCTCGCTCCAGCCTACGGTGGCGGCTTCTGGGGAGCAGAACACCGCCGAGGGCACCCAGCGGTAAGAAACAGCATGGGGGCGATCGCTAAACAGGGTTTTGGCTGCGGCGGCACCCTCGGCCTTGGCTACGGGGGTCAGCGGCAGGCGATCGGTGCAGTCGCCGATCGCAAAGATTGATGGCTGCGAGGTACGGCTGTAGTCATCGACTGCGATCGCCTTTTCTTTGACCTCAACCCCCGCCGCCTCCAGGTTGAGGCTCTCCAGGTTAGGGGTGCGCCCCAGCGCCAGCAGCAGCGTATCGGCCAGCAGCGTATCGTCGTGCTTGCCCGATAGAGACACATGAATGCCGCTCTCGTCGGTGCGCAAGGCTTTGAGCGAGGTTTCCGGGCAGATTCGAATGCCTTGATCCATCAGACTGTGGTGCAGGGCTTTGCGAATATCTTCGTCGAAGCCGGGCAGAATCCAGTCGTTTTTATCGATTAGGGTGACGTTGCAGCCCAGGGTGGCAAAAATGTTGCTGAACTCCACCCCAATGTAGCCGCCGCCCACAATCGTTAGCTGACTGGGCAGCGCCTCTAGCCGAAACATGTCGCGCGAGGTGAGGCCGCAGTCGATGCCGGGCAGGTCGGGCTTTACGGGCTTAGCGCCCGTGGCGATGATGACCTTGTCGACAACGACGGTGCGATCGCCCAGCTCGACTTTGTGGGGATCAACAAAACGGGCCGCATCGTTTAGCACGGTAACGCCCAGCTTGGTGAGCTTCGACTGGTACGACTGCCGCAGCTTAGCCAGCTCCTGATCGATCGCGGTGCGCAGCATCAGCCAGTCGAACTGGCCGCTGGGGTTGACCCAGCCGTAGCTTTTAGCCAGGCACTGCTGACGCGCAAAATCGGCGGCAAACACCATAAATTTCTTGGGCACGCAGCCGCGATTGATGCAGGTACCGCCAATAAAGTCGGGGTCAGCGATCGCCACCTGGGCGCCGTACTGGGCAGCAGTCGTCGCCGCCGACAGACCAGCCGACCCGGCACCGATGACGAGTAGGTCGTAATCAAACATAGAATTAGTCACGGTATTTGGCAGCGCCAGCGATCGCCGCGTTATTTTGAGCCATAAAAAAAAATTATTCGCTCGGCAAAGTGAAAGTCAGTCCTCTCTAGGGTAAAGAGAAATTTCAGCACCGCCGCTCTATCTTTTGGTAGATCCCAGCAGCACCGGAGCGCCCGCTGAGCAGCCAAATTAGCCCTGCCTAAGCCCAGTCAAAACAGGCTTTACAACCGCTTCTGAGCGATCGCTGCAAGCGGTCTATAACCCTCTGCGTCAAGTTTTGCGGGTGAAACGAGTTGCTTATCTAGACTGACCTGAATCGATAGGGCAGCCGCTCTGCAAATTTTCACAGCCGCCCAGAATCACCGTATGTCTTTAGACGAAGCAAAATGTATCTTTAGAGAGTCTCGCCAGCTCAATCTGTTCTGCTAAATTACTGTATGAAAAGGAAAACGCAGACAGGTCTCTAACGTTTTTAATTACCTCTTAGAGCCCCTTTAACTGTTTTTTATCCTGTTGATTTTACCTCTGGAGACAGTCTTATGAATATTCTGGCTTGGATCGTGTTAGGTCTGGTTGCTGGCGCAATTGCTAAAGCTATTTACCCTGGTCATCAGAGCGGTGGCATCCTGGGCACCCTCATTCTAGGTGTCATCGGTGCTTTCGTGGGCGGCAGCATTTACACCCTGCTGACGACAGGCTCATTGGCCCTTACGGCAACTGGCCTCAGCATTGGCGGCGTCATCATCGCTGTTTTGGGTGCGATTGTGGCCCTGTTCATCTACTACGCAGCCACCAAGCGGACTGTCTAATTAGCAGCACTAACGGCTAGCTGATCTAGATGGGCAGCCGTGCCCAAAGCCTGAAGCAGGTTGCGCTTATAGACTAGCGCGCCACAACCCAGAGCTTTGGTATACTGGGCACTAACCTGCCCTAGAGCGGCTAGACCCACCTGCTCATAACGATTTAGGACAACTTCTGAATGGCAGTTGTCCTAATCTGTTTTTAAAAGGGGCAGACTGCCAGGGGTTTCGTTGTGTTAAGTAGGGCTCTCTGTGAACGATCAGTTAAAGCGATCTGAAGAATTAAAGCAAGACCTATATAACTTTGTGCTAGACGCCGATGGCGCGTTAGCAACGGCCTTAGAAAGCTACAGTGCCGATCGCTTAAAACACTGGTCAGCGACCAACCTGCAGGGAATCAGTCGCTCTGAACTCGCGATCGATATGTTTTTGACCGAGGGTCAGGTCGCTGGCCAGTCAGTGCTGGATGCCTTCATACAAAGTCAATCTCAGCTATCCAAAGCTGACCAGGCTCTGGTCAAGAGCTGGCAAAATACCTTCAACGGCTTGTTCAAGGTGCTTCAGGTACCCGCAGAGGACTCCGCTGACGGTTCAGGCGATCGCTACGAATTAATGAACTGGCTGACGGAAAAGCGCTACTGGGTCGAGCCCAACGCGGCTCAGTCAGCCGAAGAACTAGCCCGGCTCAGCTCCGGCGAAATTGTCGTCACTCGCCTGCTGCCCATTGCCTCAGACCAGTGGACGTTTTCCGGCCCTCTGATGCTGTTGGGCAAGCTGGGCAAGCCCAAGCTGGCGGTAGCCATCGGCAACTTCAAAAATTGGTTTCCTAACTACCTCTACGGCGATGCCCCAGAGCTTTTAGAGGCCGCCTGGGAATCTGTAGAGCGCTTTCATCAAGACTTTGTTGAGTTTTTTGGCGGCGATCGCGTCACGCTCTCGGGCCACGAACTCAACAAAAAGCTGAACGAGTACCAGGATGTCACCACCCAGCGCCGCCTGGAAGAGGCAGGAATCGACGGCTCTAAATCGCTGCAGGATTTGGCGGCTGAAGCCGGTGTATCTGAGGCAGAAATTGCCGAGTCGGTAGAGTCGTTTGGCGAAGACGGGGGGCAGGTGAGTCGCCTGCTAAAGAACAAGCAGGCGGTCAAAATGGCCATGCCCTCCATCAGCCTGCCGGACGATCTGCGCCGGGCAGAAGCGGTTACCGTGTTTGTCCATCCTCGCTGGGGTCAAACGTTCTTAAAAGACTACACGCAACTTACCCAGCTACTTGAAGCGACCGATGAAACCTCGACGGCAAAGCTAGATCGCTTGATTCAGAAGTACCTCAAGGACGATGCGGTCAACGCCTACATCTGGCGCTGCCTCGCTGACGAAAACCCCGAGCCGCTGATGGCGTCGCTAGGGCGCGTGCTCGATCGCCCCGAGTTGACCACAGCCGACCTGGATGAGGTGCTGGTTCAGGCCGACAAGCCGCTAGAACCCACGCTGCCAGAGATTGCCAACGTGCCGATTCACCTGCACAACCTGTTTCAGGAGGCACTGCAGGAGGTCGGCCAAAGCTCGTCAAAGAAAAAGTCGAAAGGCAAACGCAAGCAGAAGTCAGGGTTCGCCGTTTAGGGTTTTATGTGGCGGTTCCTGGTTAGGTGAGGTAGGCATTGGCTGATGCCAATCGTCCATGCCGCTAGCGCAGCACTGGCAACGAAAAAAGCAGCCATAGCCGTTCCCTTCGACTCCGCTCAGGGAACGGCTTGACTCCGCTCAGGGAACGGCTTGGCTCCGCTCAGGGAACGGCTCAGATTCCCACATAGGCAGGAATACGGATCAAGCATTGAGCGGAGTCGAAATGCGGCTTATAGACTATCCGACCCACTTACTTATAGAGCCAGGCTCTCTAACCGGCTGACAGCGCGATCGACAATATCCAGACTGGCCTGCCAAAACTCAGGCTGGCGAATGTCTTGCTGCAGGTGACTTTGCACCACCTCTTCTGCGGTCATGCTGCCGGTATCGCGCAGCAGGTTGGTGTACAGGTCGTTAAAGGCGCTGCCGTAGCGGTCTTTTTGAGCGTAGATGCCGAGGCTAAACAAGTAGCCAAACAGGTACGGGTAGTTGTAAAAGCCCAGTTCTGCGATCGAGAAGTGCAGCTTGCTGGCCCAAAACATGTCGTCGTAGCTGGTCAGGCTGTCTTCGTACCAGTGCTGCCAGCTGTCGCGCATCATAGTTTTGAGGGTGTTTGTAATTACAAAGCCGCGCTGGCGAGCTTCGACCAGCTTTTGCTCAAAGGTAAAGCGCGACGGAATGTTGAGCAAAAACGTGGCGGCGGCAGACCCCTCTTCCCAGGCAATTTTGAGCTTTTGCTCGGGCGTGCTGGCCTGCTCAAACAGAGCATCGCGCACCAAAGTCTCGCCAAAAATGCTGGCTGTTTCGGCCAGGGTCATGGGGTAAAAGGTTTTGTAGCGGGGTAGATCCTGCATGACCCAGTTGTGCCAGGCGTGGCCCAGCTCGTGGGCCAGGGTCAGCACGTTGTTCATGCTGCCCTCAAAGGTCATAAAAATGCGCGGCTCTTTCGGTTCGGCGAAGCTGGTGCAATAGGCCCCGGTGGCTCGGTTGGGGGTGGGCTGGGCGTCAATCCAGCCTTTCTCGGCCATCATCACCGCAAAGTCGCCCATGGCCGGGGTGAACTGGCTAAAGGCGTTGGCGATCAGGTCAATGGCCTCGGCAAAGGTAATGCTTTCGCTCTGGCTGGCGCTCTGGCTATCAGCGGGGGGTGGCGCGAACAGATCCCAGGGGGCGGGTTGCAGGTCGAGCACCTTGCCCATGGCCTTCAAAGCTCGCTGGCCGATCGCCCGCCGCTGGTAGGTCGCCTCCATCATGGCGTCGAGGGTGGCGCGATCGATGCGGCTCTGGTGGCAGCTTTTGTCGAGGTAGTGCAAGGTGCGATGGTGCGATCGCCGCTTGGTTTCTTCTAGCCGCCAGCCATTGATGGCGTTAAGAACGGCGGCTACCGTTTCGGCCCGGCTCTCCCAGGCGGCATTGACGCCGTGCCAGGTCTCAGAGCGAACAGCGCGATCGGGAGAACTAAGCAGGTTAAAGGCTTTGGCCAGGCCCACGCTCTCGCCCCCGACGGTGCACTGCAGGGTGCCCGAAAGCTCGGTGTAGAGGTTGCCCCAGCCCTGCAGCCCATTGACGGCCAGGCCGGTAATCAACTTTTCTTCGGCCAGGCTGAGCAGCTGGTCGTTGAGCTGGCGCTGGTGCCTCAGCGAAAAGCTCAGCTCTTCCAGCACCGGATCGGCCACCAGGGCCTGAACAAACTCGTCGCTGGCCCGCAGCAAAAAGATGTCCAGCGCTTTAGTGGCCTGACTCAGCTCGGCTCCGAGCTGCTGCAGCGTGGGTTTCCACTCGCTGGCGCTGGCATCGCGAGAGTCAACGCTGAGAATGGAAGAAATAAAGGTGCGTAAATTGCCCAGCTGCTTGGCGATGGCGGTGCGCTGCTGGTGAGCGGCTCTGACCTGAGCTAGCCAGCCCTCAAACTGGTCTAGAGCAAGCGACGCTGCCGCCTCAACGGGCTCAATAAAAGGAGCACAGAGGGTGGCCAGAGCCTCAATTTCAGCTTTGAGGCGATCGACGGTGGCCGCAATTTGGGGATCGTCACTGCCGGTAAAGAAGCGGCTATTGTCCCAGGTTTGCTGCAGATCGGGCATGGGGGCACAGAGCTAGAGGAGTGACTTTAGCTTAGCCAATGCCTGGGGGTTCACTCAGCAAAGTTTTGCGGAATAGCTGCGAGGAACGTGGTGCCATCAATTGCACGTTGGCTAGAAATTGACCGTCAGCCAAACGTAGGCCAGTACGCCTAGCGCAGCGACCCCAGCCAGAGCCTCGCCCTGCCGATTGACAAACGTCTGCGCGATCGCCCAGCTATCCCTCAACAGCTGTCGCCGGGTTTGGCCCAGCTCAACCATCAGCGCCTTAACTTCGGCGTCTACCTCTTCTAGGGTCAGCTCGTTGCGCTGGTAGGCGGCTTCAACCGCATCTAGCTTGCGCCAGTAGTCTCGGGTGGCGCCAATCAAATCGGGAAGCATCTGTAAACATTTGTGACTGTACTGTTGACAGTCTAACGCTTCTTCAAATCTGAGGTATCTGTGGAAAGGCACAGGGTGGGCTATACCTTGGCAGACTCGGCAGACTCGATTGGGGTTTTAGGCGATTTTTTAGACGACTTTTGCGGTTTTAGCTCAGGCGTTGGTTCGGCGTCCTGTCTTGGTAATTCCGTTAGAGTCGCGCCATTCACCTCAGTGTGGTGAGTGTTGTAAAACACCAGGGCGGCATCGACCTGAGCATTAGAGAGGCCGTATTCTTCAGCTATTTGCTCCCTAGACCATTCCCACTCGGTGGCCGCCATCACGACTGTTTTGACGTGAATACTGGTGCCGTGCACCACGGGCACCCAGCTATTTTCGGCATCGGAACGGAAGGCAATGTCGGGGAAGGCGGGGTCGGGTTCCATCAGGGCACAGTGGGTGTCTTTCTGGAGCGAGGCCAGAACCGTATTCACGAGTTGCCAACGGGCCTCAACCGAAAGTTGCAGAGCCTGGTCTTGTAGTTCCTGGAGCGTCATAACTGTGAGCTTGTGTGCGGGTTGAACACTTCTATTAAACTGCAAATGCTGAGCGGGGTCTTGCTGGAGCCAGGCGCCAGGATGACTGGTTTATGCTGATAGAGGTATCTCTCGCCCCAGGCAGAGATAGCTTTAGCCCTATCCCTCTAGTCGTTGCGCCATGTTTGCCACCACCGCCCCGCCCCTGCCCGTCCACCGCGATCGCATTCGTCCAGCCATTCAAGCGCTGCAAGACCAACTGGTCACTTGGCGGCGCGGCCTGCATCAGAAGCCCGAGTTAGGGTTTAAAGAATGGCTGACCGCCGACTTCATCTGCGATCGCCTCAGCGAGTGGGGCATTGAGTACCAGCGGAATATCGCTCAAACCGGCGTGGCAGCGGTGATCAAAGGAACGCGTCCTGGCCCAGTGCTGGGCATTCGCGCCGATATGGATGCCCTGCCGATTCAAGAAGAAAATACCGTGCCCTACTGCTCGCAGCACGACGGGGTCATGCACGCCTGCGGCCACGACGGCCACGTGGCGATCGCCCTGGGCACCGCCTACTACCTGGCCACCCACCGCGACTTTGCGGGCACCGTCAAGGTGATTTTTCAGCCTGCCGAAGAGGGACCGGGGGGCGCCAAACCCATGATCGAAGCCGGGGTGCTGAAGAACCCAGATGTGGAAGCCATAATTGGCCTGCACCTGTGGAACAACTTGCCCCTGGGCACCGTGGGCGTGCGCACTGGGGCGCTGATGGCGGCATCAGAATTTTTTACCTGCACAGTGCAGGGCAAGGGGGGCCACGGCGCGCTGCCGCACCAAACCGTCGATTCTATTGTGGTCGGGGCGCAGATTGTCAATGCGCTGCAAACCATCGTGGCCCGCAACATCGACCCCACCAAGTCAGCAGTGGTCACCGTCGGTCAATTCCATGCCGGTAAGGCTCAAAACGTGATTGCCGACAGTGCCACCTTTGGCGGCACCGTGCGCTACTTCGACCCCGCCTATGCCGACTACTTTGCCCCCCGCCTGGAGCAGATCATCGCAGGTATTTGTCAGGCCCACGGGGCTAGCTACAGCTTCGACTACCGGGCGCTGTACCCCCCCGTCATCAACGATGCGGGTATGGCCGATCTGGTGCGATCGGTGGCGCTGGCCGTGGTCGAAACGCCAGCGGGAGTGGTGCCCGACTGCCACACCATGGGCGGCGAAGATATGGCCTTTTTCTTGCAGCAGGTGCCGGGATGCTATTTCTTTTTGGGCTCGGCCAATGCCGACAAAGCGCTAGCCTATCCCCACCACCATCCCCGCTTCGACTTTGATGAAACGGCCCTGGGATTGGGGGTGGAGATGTTTGTGCGCTGTGTGGAGGCGTATTTTGGGGAGTGAGTGCGTGGGTGCGTGGGTGCGTGGATGGGTGGGTGCGTGGATGGGTGGATGCGTGGATGGG
>PYER01000256.1 GCA_003017855.1 filamentous cyanobacterium CCT1 | reverse complement strand
AGATGTGTATAAGAGACAGTTTCTCCCGTCACCAAGGTGTACTAACGCTTACTCCTCCTCCAACAACGCCTGAAAGCGATCGTTGGTGCGAATGGGGTCGAAGTCGGTGTCGGTTTTGGCCATATCGCGATATTTAGGGTCTAGGGCAATGGCGGATTGCAACACTGATAGAGCATTGTCGGCATCGCCCTGGAGACCGTAGCAGCAGGCTTTTTTATAGATGGTGTAGCTGCTATCCGGTTGAATTGACAAAGCTTTGTCGTAACTAGAAAGTGCTTCTTCGAAGCGACTAAGGCTAGCTAATGCCATTCCTCGAATTCCCCAAGCTGAGAAATAGTCAGAGTTGACTGAGAGAATCTGGTCACAACATTCGATCGCCTCTTCGTATCGGCCCAAGGCAGACAGCGCATTCCCTTTGTTGTTGAGCGCGTCGTGCAAGTCGGGTTTGATCGCCAGGGCCGCGTCGTAGCAGGCGATCGCACCCGCCTTGTCCCCCAAGTCAGACAGCGCTATCCCTTTGTTGTTGAGCGCTTCGTGATAGTCGGGTTTGATCGCCAGGGCTGCGTCGTAGCAGGCGATCGCACCCGCCTTGTCCCCCAAGTCAGACAGCGCATTCCCTTTGTTGTAGAGCGCTTCGTGCTTGTCGGGTTTGATCGCCAGGGCCGCGTCGAAGCAGGCGATCGCACCCGCCTTGTCCCCCAAGTCAGACAGCGCTAACCCTTTGTTGTTGAGCGCGTCGTGATAGTCGGGTTTGATCGCCAGGGCCGCGTCGTAGCAGGCGATCGCCGCTTCTTTTTGGCCGATTGAGTATTTTAGCCAGGCCTGGTTGTACCAAACAACGTCGCTTTGGGGCTGAAGTTTAGCCAGCCGACTATTGGCAAGTAATGCTGTTTTGTACCGTCCCAACCCTACAGCAGCTACCGCAAAACCTGTTAAAGCATTCTCTAGCTGATTTGAGTATCGTCTTGAGAGGTCAATTAGCAGCTTGCCAAGGCTGGCTAAGTTTTCGTTCACCGCAACTGTGTAGCCCTTGGCTTCTATTTGCCCATCTCTGGGCTGCAAAATACGCTCTGTGTCCTTTAGACGCTGCAAACCCTGACGAATTTTGTAGCGAGGCCAAAACTGCCATAGCTTAGTTTTCTGGGCCAGCAGCGCTGCGGTGGGCAGTACTGTTATATCTCGCAGCTCCACATTGCACTGGCGCAGTAGATCAACGGCATCGTAAATGCACCTTGCGGTTTTATCGCGGCTAGTGGCCGATTGATAGCGGCTTTGCCAGGTTCCTCTCAGGGTCTCTTTGTAGGTAGCGGTAGAAACGACCAAGCTGCGGCTTTTGGCTCGCTCCAGGTTTTCGACGACGTTTCTAAAAGTGCCGTCATTACGTTGGGCGATGGGGGCGAAGTCTTCGACTTTGGCAGACAAGTTGGCCCGCTCAGTAGTTTGGGCCAGCACCGCCTCAATGGCGGTTTCCGCAGGCACTGGCAGTCGATGTTGGCAAAATTGGCCCCAGAATTGAGGATATTTTTCGATCGCTAACTTATCCCACTCGCTGGGTTGTCCCGGCTTTTCGGGAATAGTCTCATCACGGGCTGTGGCAATCACTCGAATGCGGTCATAGCCGCAACTGCGCTCAAAAAATTCTAGGGTTTCTTGTAGGCGCTCTTGTAAAGGCTGCTTCAGGGCACTGGGCAAGTTGCTTGGGGCGTCACGACTGGCCTCAGCGCCCAGGTTCATGGCCTGGTTCAGATTATCGAGAAAAAAGATTAGTTTGGGTTGGTGGCCCACTACCTCTGCCGGAAACTGGGTTGGCACCGTCAGTTGTTCGTGGTTCTTGAGTTTGAGCACCGTCCAGCCTTCGCTATTGAGGCGTGTGGCTAGTTCACCTGCTTCGCGGGTTTTGCCCAGCCCCGTGCGACCTAAGATCAGCAGCCAGCGGTGCACCTCTAACAATCCTTCGAGTTGCTGCTGTACCGACAGTTCTGGCCGCCGCTGCTGGTAAGGAATGTTGAAATCGGCTAAAGGGTCACCATCGGCCTGCTCTGAACCCATCAGTCTTTTTAAGACACCCTCGCTTCTGGGCTTAATCACCTCAAAGGGAAATGATGGGTTGATAGGTGCTGGCGGTGTAGATGACCTCAACCGAGGTAGTAGCCACCGCCAAGCAGCAAACCCAGACGCCGAAAGCACCGTCAGCCCATAAATAAACCAGTCGGGATTTTCCCACGCTGTCTTGAGTATTGCAGTAGCCCTCTCAAATAGGTCGGTTTCATCCATGCCAAACGCACAAAGGGGGCTAGAGGTCTTTTTGTAGGGCAAATCATTCAGATTCTAGCCTTGACTACCAGAAAGGCAAACCAGGCGCGATCGCGCCGCATCCTCATGAGCGGTGAAGTCAGCCTCGTGAGCGGTGGAGTCAGCTTCGCCAGCGGGGAACTCAGCTTCATGAGCGGTGAACCCATTTCCGTAAGTGGCGAAACCATTTCAGCCAGTGATGAGGTCATATCCACCAGTGGTGAGGTCATATCCACCAGCGGCGAAGTCAGCTTCATCGCTGGGGCAAACGCCCCTGCTAAATAGTGCTAATCCGGGGTGTTAAGGCCAAATCTTGCTGGCGGGCGATGCCCACCCTACCGTTGGTGGCCTGGGTTTCAGCTTAATCTCGCACATTGCCCCGTTGGGCTTTGATTTGGCTACGTTTGGTTTTGCTGTCGAGCCGCTTTCTTTGAGCGCTTTTTGAAGGTTTGGTAGGCTTGCGCTTTTTGGGGGTAACAGTGACGCTCTGAATCAGCACTTTGAGGCGGTTGAGGGCATCTTCTTTGTTTTGCTCCTGGGTGCGGTGCTGCTGAGCTTTGATAATGATCACGCCATCCTGAGTGATGCGGCTGTCGTTGAGCTTCAGCAGGCGCTCTTTGTAGAGCGGCGACAAAGAGGAGGCATTGATATCAAACCGCAGGTGAATGGCGGTAGCCACCTTGTTCACGTTTTGGCCCCCCGCCCCCTGGGAGCGAACGGCACTCAGCTCAATTTCGCTGAGGGGAATGGCGGTGCGGGGCGTAATTTGCAGCATTGGAGAAGCGGGTACCTAGCTCCACCATAGCCCCATCCCAAGCAGAAAGAAACCGGACCAGGAGGTAGGCGGTGATGGTCAAAAGACAGAGCTAGAATGCCGGTCTACTATTCGCCACCCCTCGTTCCCATGCTCTGCATGGGAACGAGGGGTGGCTCTGCCCCCTGACCTCAGCGGCAGAGCCGCAAAACCAGGGCACCCACGCGGAGCATGGGTACCAGGGAGGGGCTGTGGTTTAGAGACTGAACCTGCCCTTACCGGGTGGGAATATTGAGCACGTTGGAAATATCGACCCGCTGATTGGCGTCAATGCCAATGCGGAGCTGGTTGAGCTCGGCCAGTTTGGCATCGACGGAGTGAATAAAGCGGTTAGTTTGCAGATCGTCAAAGCGATCGGGGGCCTCTGGGTCAACGCCGACGCCTTTTTCGGTGGCGACAAAGGTGTGAATGTTGTTGCGCAGGGTGAGATAGCCGAGGTAGATATCGCGGTTGTTTTGAAAGTTGATTTCGCTTTGCAGCACCCTGGGCAGCTGGTTAAAAAACAGCGCCATCGTCGACAGCAGCGCAAAGGAATAGATAAAGCGGTTGTCTGATTTATCCCAGCCCTCGCGACTGATCAAAACGCCCAGCGAACCCGCCGCAATGCCCAGCACCAGCGACACAATGACCGAAGCTTTGCCCTGGCTGTGAAAGTGCAGGGCCAGCTGAGCGTGCTTGGCGGCCCCCCGCTTAGAAACCTCAATTTGCTCCAGCAGGCGAATCTGCTCGTAGGATCGCTGGCGCAGGGAAAGAGCGGTTTCATTCACCGATCGCAGTTCGGTATTTTGGGCCATTTGGGCGCTGAGCTGTTTCACCACCTCGGCCAGGTCTGGGGCGGCCTCGTCCACCGCCGCTGGGCCGGCCAGCGTTGCTTCCAGAGTTTTGGCAACCCGCAGAATTTCGGCCTGGTTGGTTTCCAGGGCCAGCAGCCGCTCTCGATACTCCTCGGACTGAGTATCGAAGTAGGTTTTCTTGTCGAGAATGGCCTCTTCGATGGTGTCGATGTCGAGGTTTGTGCCCCGCTGGGTCGGGGTTTCTGGCTGCTCGGCGTAGGCGGCCTGGGGCAGGGCAAAGCTGCTCTGGCGCTGCGGCTGAACCTCCTGACTCTCTTCGAGGAGGACGGCGAACCACTGCTCGGTGCTTTTTTGGGTGACGTGGTAGGTCACCCAGTAGCCGACTAGGCTGCCCAGCACAATGCCCATGCCCAGCCACCAGGAGGGGCGTTTGCCGGGCGAGGGTTGGGGGGCGACCTCGGGCTGAGAGGTTGGGAAAAGCGACAAGTTGAGTTGTTGCATGGGGCATAGGGGACTGACGGCAGAGTTGAGGCGGTCTGGAGAGATCTACAGGAAGCATGGGCTGAAAGGATCTACAGGGAAAGATGCCAGCATTCCCCAACGAGTTGGGTGCATTGAGTCAGCGGCAGCAATGATCTCAATCACGGGAGCCGCGATCGCCCCCGACGACAGGAAAGCACCAGGGAAAACCAAACAGAAGATTGCGGTAAATGTAGCGCTGACAGCCACAGCGACAGCCGGGGAATGCTTGAACTAGTCGTTCGCTGAGCACTCGGGTATGTGGATCAAGTCTGTCGTTGGTCATCGATTTTGGACAGTGCGGCTGGGCCGATCTCGCTATTGGTTGTTGGCAATGGTCAGCGCGATCGCCCTGTTGCTGCCTGCGCTTGCGGGGCCAGTCCAGGCCGCCTATCCCGCCTTTGCAGATGCCTACGTCAACGACTACGGCCAGGTGCTGAGCGCCAGCGAAAAGAGCCAGGTCAGGGCTCAGCTAGAACAGTTTCGCGATCGCACCGGGGTCCAGGCCGTGCTGCTGACGGTAAATTCCATCTACGACTACGGCACGGGCGACGCTGCGATCGAGCCCTTTGCCACCAACCTGTTTAACACCTGGGGCATTGGCAATGCCGCCCGCGACGACGGCATTTTGCTGCTGGTGGCCCCCGGCGATCGCAAGGTACGCATTGAGCTGGGCAGCGGCTACGACCGCAGCTACGACCGGGTGGCTCAGGCCATTATTGACGACGCCATTTTGCCCCAGTTCAGGCAGGGCAATATTGCTCGTGGCACCGCGATCGGCGTCAACGAAATTGTCGAAAACTTTGACCCCAGCAATCCGCCAGCCGTTAACCCGCTGCTGACCTACGTGCCACCCGCCGTAGCCGATTGGGTTTCGCCTGAGCTGGCGATCGGAGGCGGTTTGGCGGCGGGCGGTGTGGGGGCTGTTTCGGGTCTCTTTGCCCTGGGGCACTGGAAACGCCACCACAAGCGCACCTGCCCCCAGTGCCAGGTCGAGATGGAGCGGCTCGACGAACAGGCTGACGATCGCTACCTCAGCCCCGGTCAGCGCACCGAAGAGTCGATCAAGTCGGTAGACTACGACGTTTGGCTCTGCGGCAGCTGCGGCCACCACGAGGTTTTTGACTACAGCAGCTTTGGTTCGGGCTATCAAAAATGCCCTGGTTGCCGCCACAAAACGATGAAAGTTAGCACCTGCACCCTGGTTTCCCCCACCTACCACAGCACGGGCACGGCGGAGGTCAGCGAGGCCTGCCAGTTCTGCGATCGCACCCACCACTACACCCGCATTCTGCCCCGCGTAGATCCTCCCAGCTCTAGCTCCAGCTCCAGCTCTGGCGGCGGCGGCAGTTCCTCGGGCGGCGGGGCCTCGGGCAGCTGGTAAAAATCGGCTGATTGCATAAAGGGGTTGTTAGGTTGCAGCTCGGTCAAACTCGTCGGTAGGCGTACCCTGGTGAAACACCATCTGCCAGCCCGACGAACCAAGCCGCCAAATCGACGAGCGGTTCGTGTGCCGAAACAGCTCCCCCGCTGCGTTGATATGGGCATCTCGGTAGGTGAGTAATGCGATCGCGTCTGAGAGCTTCTGCACAGCAAAGTCTTGAGCGTGGATGTGCGGCGGTTCTGGGTCGGTCGGCAATAGCGTCAGCATATCGTCGAGCGTGTATGACGCTCCCGAACGACCAAATTCTCTGAAATCAGACGCAAGCAACTGCGCCAGGCGTTCTCGATTCCCTCGACAATCCGGTTGATGAAGCTCGCACTCCAATTCGCGGAGTGTGGACAGCAGCGACATGTCATTCATAGAGCCGTGACCTTGTAGGAAAAATGATCTATAACGTTTAACCAACCGAATGGTTGAGCCAGGCCGACTCGGGTGCTGTCGCTGACGGCTGGCTGGGGGTGGCCTGACCACGCTTCATCAGCAGATAGGCGGCGGGTACAAAGTAGAGCGCCATCAGCGTTGCGCCCGAAATACCGCCGGCAATCGCGATCGCCAGCGGTCGCCAGAAGGGGTCGCCCTCTGCCAGTAGCGGCACAAAGCCGATGATGGTGGTGGCCGTCGTGGTGAGCACGTGGCGGGTGGCTTTGACCACGACCTGCTGCACCGCCCTGGGGTCGCCCCGGCTGGCTGAGGGGTCTTCGTTGAGGGCCGAGAGCACCACAATTGAGTCGTTAAGGGCAACGCCGATCAGCCCCATGGTGCCGACGATCGCCATGAAGCCCAGCACTGAGCCAAACACCTTCAGCGACAGCAGCGCCATACCGATGGAACCCACCGCCACCACCGCCATAATGCCTGCCTGGCGAAACGACCCCAGCGACAGTACCAGAGCCGCCACCATCCCCAGCAGCAGAATAGGCAGAAACAGCAGCAGATTGCCCATGGCGGTGTCTTGCTGCTCGGCTTCGCCGCCAAACTCGTAGCGGTAGCCGGGGGGCAGCTCAAAGTTAGCTGCCTCAAGCTGCTGCTGTAGGGCGCTCAGCACGGTGCTGGGCAGGGTGCCAGCGGTGATAAAGGCCTGCACGGTGTTGACCCGCTGCTCGTTGCGGCGGGCAATGCTGGCCCGCTGAGGCACCAGCTGAAACTCCCCCAGGGCCGAGGTAGGGGGCGAGCCGGGGGTCTGGGCCGAACTCAGGTCGAGGCTGGCTAGGGCATCGAGGCTAGCGCGATCGCCCTCGGCCAGCCGCACCCGCACGGGCAGGTTTTCGGTCGATTCGAGAATGGCCCCGCCGGTAACGCCCTCCGAGTAGGCGTCGAGCTGCTGAGCGATCGCGGTGTTGGTCAGCCCGGCCTGGCGCACCTGCTCCTGGTCGAGGCTGAGGCCCAGCTTGGGGCGGCCCTCGGTCAGGCTATCGCGCACCTGCACCACATCGGGGATTGTAGTCAACAGGGCGCGCACCTCCATGCCCAGGCGGCGCAGCTCATCCAGGTTGGGGCCGTAGATGCGCATTTCTACCGGGGCGTCGAAGGGCGGCCCCTGCTGAAATTTCTGCACAATCACGCGGGCGGTGGGAAACAGGTCACTGAGCTCTGCCTGCAGCGTGCGCACCAGCGGTTCTACCCAGTCTTTAGACTTGAGCTGCACCATGGCCTGGGCGTAGTAGGGCTGGTTTTGGCGCGCCCCCTGCAGGTTGTAGTAAAACCGCGGGGCGCTCTCACCAACAAACCAGTAGACCTCCTGCACGTTGTCGTGGGCGAGAATGGCCTCGCGAGCCTGGAGCACGCGATCGCGGGTCTGCTCGATAGAGGTCTGGGGGGCAAACTCAATCTCAACCTGAAACTGGTCGCGATCGATCAGCGGAAAGAACTGATTCTCTAGAGTGCCAGCGGCGATAAAGCCTACCAGGGGAATGGCCAGCACCAGGGCGATCGCCAGCAGCGGGCGGGCGGTCATGCGGGCGATCGACCAGCGGTAGGGGCCGGTTAGGGCGGGCAGCGACACCCCCTCATGCCACCAGCTCCCCGGTTTATTGAGAAACCTGAGCATTCGCCCCCTCAGCCCCCGTCGTTCTTGCGGCTGAGAGCGGCGGCCCAGCACTCGCGCGGCCAGGGCGGCAATCAGCGTTAGCGAAATCACCAGGGATGAAATCAGCGCCAAAATCACCCCCAGGGCAATGGTGCCGACAAACTCTCCAGCGGCACCGGGCAGCAGGTAAATGGGCAAAAAGGTCAGCACCGTGGTCACCGTTGAGGCCAGCAGCGGCACCTTCAGGTAATTCACCGTTTTGACGGCCGCGTGCAGCGGATCGGCCCCCGCCTGAATGTCGGTCTGAATCTCGTCTACCACCACGATCGCATTGTCGATCAGCAGTCCCAGGGCGATAATCAGCCCCGTCACCGACATCTGGTGAATGGGCACCCCCAGCAGCGTCATCCAAATAAAGACGGCAAACACGCTAAAGGGCAGCGCCGAACCCACCACCAGCGCCGATCGCCAGCCCATGGCCACCAGGGTAACGCCGACGACCAGCAGCGCCCCCAGCACCAGGTTGACCATCAGCGTGCTGATCCGCGCTTCCACATAGCCGCTCTGGTCAAAAATAACGTCGAGGGCAATGCCGTCGGAGAGGCGATCGCGAAAGTCTGCGATCGCCTGCTGCGCCCTAGCCCCCCACTGGTCAATGCGCTGCCCCGACTGCATCATGACGCCGACCACCACAGCGGGTTTGCCGCCGATCAGGGCCTGGTCGCTGAGCGGGTAGCGCACCCCCCGGCTGACGCTAGCGATGTCGCTCAGCCGAGTAAACTGCCCGCCGCTGGCGCGAATGGGGATTTGGCGAATCTGCTCGGTCGTCTCCAGGCTGCTCTCCAACTCGATCGCCAGGGTCTGCTCTGGGGTCCGCAGCTGCCCGGCGCTGCCCTTTGCATCGTTGAGCGCAATCTGGTTGGCCAACTCCTGGGCCGACAGCCCCACGCTCACCAGCTCAGGCGCGCTAATTTCTACCAAAATTTCTTCGTCGGGGCTGCCAAAGAAATCGACCTCCTCGGTACCGTCCAGGCCGCGCAGGGTTACCCCCAGCTCTTCGGCGTAGCGGCGCAGCAGGGCGTAGTTGGGCTCACCGGGCAGGTTCCACGTCATTGAGGCGACCAGGGTGTAGGCCTTAACCAGCACCTCCGACAGCTCTGGGGCCGCCGCCCCCGCCGGAAATCGCGTCGCCGCCGTATCCATCTCGTCGCGCACCCGCGACCACACCGGCGCGGTGTTGGTGACAGAATCCACCAGCTCCACAGAAACCGACGAAAACCCTACCCGCGAGTCAGATTCGAGAATTTTGATCGCGTCGATTTCCGCTAGCTCCTCCTCCAGCACCGTGGTGACTAACGCCTCGACGCGCTCAGCACTGGCACCGGGAAAGGCGGTGGTGATT
>PYER01000255.1 GCA_003017855.1 filamentous cyanobacterium CCT1 | reverse complement strand
GATGGGTGCTGGTCCCTGAGCGGAGTCGTTTGTCCTGTGGACAGGCTTCGCCAACGCGTTAGCCTCTCCCGTAGGGAGAAAGGGGGATTAATATTCGATGCCGGGTTGGGCTTTGACGCCCTGTTCGCGGAAGGGATGCTTGATTAGGGTCATCTCGGTAACTAAATCGGCCTGGTCAATCAGCGCCTGGGGGGCGCCCCGTCCGGTCAAAATCACATGGGTCATCTCGGTTTTTTCGGCCAGCCCGGCCAGCACCTGATCCACTGAGAGAAAGCCGTGCTTGAGGGCGATATTCACCTCGTCGAGCAGAATAGTTTTGACTTCGGGATTGCGAATGTAGCTGAGAGCGGTATCCCAAGCGGCCTGGGCGGTGCGGGTGTCGCGATCGCGGTCCTGGGTGTCCCAGGTGAAGCCTTCGCCCATGGCGTGGAAGCTGAGCTGATCGCCGAAGCGCTCCATCACCGCTTTCTCCGCCGGTTCCCAGGCTCCTTTAATAAACTGCACAATGGCGACCCGGTAGCCATGCCCTAGGGAGCGCAGCACCATGCCCAGGGCAGCGGTGGTCTTGCCCTTGCCGTTGCCCGTGTGAACGATTACCAGCCCCTTCTCGACGGTGCGATCGGCAATGCGCTGCTGCTGCACCTCCTGCCGCCGCTGCATCTTGCGGCGGTACTGCTCCTCAGAGCTGGCGCTCTCGGCCTCCTGGGTTAGGGCCGCTGCCGCGGCGTCAAGGGTTTCGGTAGGTTCGCTCATAGCAGTAAAAAAACGTAGGATGACAAAGGCTAGCGCTTATCACCCACCGAGACGCGAGGGTAGTCGCAACCAATCTCGATGGGCCTGCGTTGCTTCCCCATCCTACTGCTGTTGAACTGATTTAAGCGTCAAACTGCTGACGTACCGCTAATTGAGTCTAGACCTCGACAATCATGTCGAATCCGCCGTAGATCATGCGCTGGCCGTCAAAGGGCATTTCGGTCAGCTCTGGGTTGGCTTCGGGCTGCATGCGCGGATCGGCCATGACCGCCGCCATGCCCTGGTTTCTGACCTCGCGGGAGGGCCACAAAATCCAGGAGAAACAGACAGTCTCGTCATCCTGACATTTCACCGCCATGGGAAAGGAGGTCACGTCGCCGTCGGGGACGTCATCGCCCCAGCACTCCACCAGCTTGAGAGCCCCATGCTCTTTAAACACCACGGCGGCGGTTTCGGCATGCTGTTTGTAGCGTTCTTTATTGGCTGTCGGTACCGCTAGCACAAACCCGTCTACATACGTCATCGGAGTTCTCCTCGATTAAACAGGGTTGAAACAGGTGTAGCAATCGCCACCTGGGTTAGGACAGACGCACACCATCATTATCGAGCGGCCCGAGAGCTTCGCCATCCTCCAAAAGCCACGAAAAAGCTGGGCCTCACTGGGGCAGCCGACAGGCAGCGATACTGGCGGGGTCGCGGTGGAGTTAAGGAGCACCAAGCGATCGCAGCCCAGAGAAAATAAGCCCCACCATAACGCCGCTGGCAGGTGCTAGAATGATGCAGCCTAAGGGCATGTAGCTCAGTGGATAGAGCACTAGATTCCGGTTCTAGGTGTCGCAGGTTCGAATCCTGCCATGCTCGTTTCTTATACAGTGGGGTGTAACCCGCTTCTGTACATGTATATGCCGGAATTATTTGACATCGTTCCGGAATTAATGTCGTTATTCCAGTATTAATGTCATTCAGCGATGTGCCTGCCCTATCGGGCATAGCAGGCAGTGCCGCCAGTACCCGTAGTAGCCTTTGAGCGATTGCCCGAGAGAGTCGATTGGGAGCTTGACGGGCAGAAAAAACCTTACAAAGGACGCAGCTCGCATTCCATTAATCTCGGTGACGAACCAGTCCTAACTCCCTTGCTGAGTTATTTGCCTATCCATGACGGCAATTGCCCTATCAATCAACCTTTAGATCAAGACAATCGCGAACTCGGCTCTCTACAATAAAGCCTGTACGCCGCTCTTGACTAAATTAAACTGCTATGGGTTTGCGCGATCGCTTCAATCAGCTAAGTGGACAGACCCGCTTTGTTGTGTGTCGCATTTTTGTGCATCTCACGGGCCGAGAAATAGCACCACTTCTGGGCGTGCTCAATCAAGCGGCCCGTGAGGCGATCGATTCAGACGGTGATATGCAAGTTTTGGGTAAGCAACTCGTGCGGGTTTGTGAAAGCTTGCTGGAGTATGAAACTTTTTGGCAGTCGGCCGCCAACGAAGGCGATGTTTTTTGGGATGAGGGCGAAGCCGGAGATTACGTTAATGAACTATTCACCGACTCGGCTGGCCGTTACGGTAGCGCAATAGAGGTTGCCCCAAACAGCAGTGAGGATTTCGCGATCGCCATGACACAGAATGTGGTTGTTATGATCGCAGTGGCCTGTGAGGGCAAAGTATCTGAACTGGAGACCCATTTGGCCGATCTCACCGCATTAAGAGCAGGCTTAAAAGCGCTAATCGATTTGAACTACAGGGGAACTTTAAGGGCAATTCAAATACATTTTTCTCCTGCTCAATTGGGAGACGAACTCACATCAGACCAACTGATTGAAAGTTTTCCTGAACTCATTCCGCTCTAGTCTTTCTAATTCTTCACGCTTCTCCCCTAACTACAATGATACGTAAATTTTCGGCTTCCTTAATAGCGTTAGCCCTGGTGTGGTCGTCGGTTGCCTGCACTAGCCTGGAAGATTACTCCACTTCGCAACCAGCACCGCAGCTCCCACCAGAAATAACGGCCCCTGCTGCTGTTGGATCCATTGCAGACGGTGCTTATCCTGTGCAGCAAGCTACCTACGACGACAGTTTGGGTGAATATAGCCTAATGTTGCTCAACACTGCGCCTGGGCAGTCGATGTTTCGCAGCGCCAATCTACCCTTAGCCCGGCTCACAGACGAAGAAATTTCTGCGGGTAAGTCGAGCGAACTGCGCGTTGAAAACGGACAACCGGCGCTGTATCTAACACCCGACTTTCGAATTGAATACGTTCACAACGTGACTACAACTCAAACCGATCCGCAGACCGGACAGGAAGAAGTCGTCATTATTCGTCAAGAGCCCAGTTTTTGGACGCCATTTGCAGGAGCGCTAGCGGGTCAGGCGGTCGGCAACTTACTCTTTCGCCCGCAGTACTATATGCCGCCAATGTATCGACCGGGTGTAGCCCTAGTCGGCCACGGCGGTTATGGACGCAGCTATAGCGAAGCCGTTTCGCGCTATCAGTCGCGCTACCAAGCACCCCCGGCTGAGTATCGGAATCGTCAGTTTCGAGCGAGTGGCAGGCTACGTTCAACCAGTGGCACTGCCCCGCGTATTAACACTAATAAACCCTCGGGCAATGGCGTCGGCAACAGCAATCTACGCCGCAATAATCGGCGGACTGAGCGCGCTCGGCCTTCAAACGGTAGTTTTGGCAGTTCACGCCGCTCGGCCCCGCGTCGTAGCTCTGGCCGCAGACGGCGGTAATTTGAACGGGAGGCGAAGTGGCAATGGCGGTCAAACTGTTTGAAATCGCAGCCTCCCACTAAGGGACGCAGGAGCGCCACCAGGGGCATTTCCACTCAGAGCTTGGGAGCTTTGACACCCGCCAGAAACGACGTCCATTAAGTGAGAGGTGCCTTACAGGGGGCGCGATCGCTCTGATTTGCGGCTGTCCCACGATAGGTTGAGGGCTTTGCGAAAGTCATCCATAGCGGCATTTGCCCCGTGACCCAGGCGAATGCTGGTGTGGCCCCGGCCAATGTAGGCCTCGGCCAGGTCGGGGCTAAGCTCGATGGCGCGGTTGAAGTCTTCGAGGGCGATCGTCCACTCGTCGAGAAAGTAGAGAGCGTAGGCGCGATCGCAGTGGGCCAGAGCATCGCCAGGGTTGAGAACCAGGGCGCGGTCAAAGTCGGCGATCGCAGCCGGGTAGTCTTCCTGACGGCTAAACACGCGGCCCCGGTTGGCCCAGATGCGGCCGCTGTGGGGGTTGAAGCGCAGCGCCAGGGTATAGTCTGCGATCGCGCCCTCTGTGTCGCCCACCTGAGCCCGCAGCAACCCCCGGCTGTCGTACAGGTCGGCCAGCCGAAAGCGCAGGTTGAGCGGCGTATCTTCGCTCAGGGTAGCATCGGGGCTGTCGAGGGCCAGACCCACCAGAGTCTGGTTATAAGAGCGGTCTTGCAGGTCGGGGTTGATCTCCAGCACCGTGGTGTAATCATCGATCGCCCCCTGAAAGTCGCCTAGCTCGTGGCGCAGCATGCCCCGGTTGATGTAGGCCTCCACGTAGTCGGCCTGGCACTCCAGGGCGCGGTTGATGTCGAGGGTGGCCTGGTAATAGTTGCGCAGCTGAAAGTAGGCCACCGCCCGGTAGTTGTAGGCCTCGGCGCAGTGGGGCTGGCTTTGCAGCAGCCGGGTAAAGTCGGCGATCGCACACTGGTAGGCCTCGCGCCGGGGTTCGGCCAGCGCTGCCAGCGCTCCCTGCTTGAGGTAGGCCAGCCCCCGCCACAGCAAAATTTTGGCAAACTTGGGCTGCTCCGCCAGCACAGTCGTAAAGTCGGCGATCGCCCCGCTGTAGTCTTCCAGGTCTAGCCGAATGCGGCCGCGATTGCCGTAGCCTTTGACCGACTCCGGCTGCAGCGCAATGGCCCGGTCCAGATCGCCCAGGGCTTCGCTCAGCTGCCCCATTAGCCGGTAGACGCTGCCCCGATTGATGTAGGCATTGGCAAAGGTGGGCTCCAGGCGCAGGGCCGCAGAAAAGTCGTCGATGGCGGCGGCGTGGCAGCCCCGGTCGCGGTGGGCGCAGCCCCGGTTGTAAAAGGCTTTGGCGCAGGTGGCGTCGAGCGCTATGGCCTCAGAAAACTGGGCGATCGCCGCCTCAAAGTAGCCCAGCCGGGCCTGCTCAATGCCCGCTCTGAGAAGATCGCCGAGTTGACGGTTTGGGGTTGTCATAAGCCTGCTGGGGAACTAGACACTCGATTGCGCCCTTTGGCGTCACGCCCTGAGGCGTGTGAAACGGTGTGTGAATTAAACCAGGGCACTGCTTTAGCTGCTATAGATGCCCCTGACCCCAAAGCTAGTTTTCATTATGCCTTATTGCGGTGGCCTTCGCAGGGCTCACATTGCGGCCTGGCGTAGGGCTTGCACCGTAGCGGTCACCCCGGCGACCACCTGCTCGATCTCGGCGGCGGTGGTAAAGCGACCCAGGCCAAAGCGCAGCGAGGCGTAGGCCAGAGCATCGTCTCGGCCCAGGGCCTTGAGCACGTGGGAGGGGGCGGTGCTGGCGGTGCTACAGGCGGCCCCGGACGACAGCGCCACCGTACCCCGCAGCCCCAGCAGCAGCGCCTGGCCATCGATCCCCTCAAAACTGACGTTGAGGTTGTTGGGCAGCCGCTGGGTAGGGTGGCCGTTAAGGTGCAGACCGCCCAGCGGCTCTAGCCCCTGCCACAGCTGCTGGCGCAGGGCGATTAGGCGATCGCGATCGGTCTCCAGGGCCTCCAGCCCCAGCCCTACCGCCCTGGCAAAGCCGACAATCTGCGGCGGGTACAGCGTGCCCGACCTGAGCCCCCGCTCCTGGCCGCCGCCGTGGAGCTGGGCCGCCAGGGGCACGCGGGGTCGTCGCCGCACGTAGAGGGCGCCGATGCCCTTGGGGCCGTAGACCTTGTGGGCCGTCAGCGATACCAGATCGAGCTGCATGGCCTCCACGTCGAGGGGAATTTTGCCGATCGCCTGGGCCGCATCGCTGTGAAAGAAAACGTTGCGATCGCGGCAGCGCGCCCCGATCTCGGCCAGGGGCTGCAGCACCCCAATCTCGTTGTTGGCGGCCATCACCGACACCAGCACCGTGTCGTCGCGAAAGGCTTTGTCCAGACTGTCCAGATTCACCAGGCCGTCGGGCTGCACCGGCAGGTAGGTGACCTCAAAGCCCAAAGATTCTAAATACCGACAGGGGTCGAGCACGGCGCTGTGCTCGGTCTGCACCGTGATCAGATGGCGGCCCCGACTAAAGCAGGCCTCGGCGATGCCCTTGATCGCCAGGTTGTTGGCCTCGGTGGCGCCGCTGGTGAAGACAATCTCCTCAGGCGCAGCGTTGAGGGCGGCGGCGATGGTCTGGCGCGATCGCGTCACCGCCGCCTCGGCCTCCCAGCCGTAGGCGTGGGTGAGGCTAGACGGGTTGCCAAACTGCTCGGTAAAAAACGGCAGCATCGCCTCCAGCACCCGGGGGTCGACCGGGGTAGTGGCGTGGCTATCTAGATAGATTGGGCGATGTACCATGGCCCTATGAATACCCCCAGTCACCTGATTCTCAACCTGGCCGTGCTGCGCCGTCCGGTGCCTCCGGCAATGACCTGGCCGATTCTCATGGGCGCGGTGATTCCCGACGCGGCGCTGTTTGTATTCTACGCCTGGGCTCGGTGGCAGGGCCTGCCCGAGCAAACGATCTGGAGCACCGCCTACTACAGCCAGCCCTGGCAGGATATTTTTGCTGTCGGCAATTCGATCCCGCTGGGGCTGCTGGCGATCGCGCTGAGTTACCACCTCAAGCGTTACTGGCTGGGGTTTGTGGGAGCCAGCATGGTGCTGCACCACCTGGCCGATCTGCCCCTGCACCACGACGACGCCCATCGCCACTTTTGGCCCTTCAGCTCCGTGCGCTTCATCAGTCCCGTTTCCTACTGGGATGTTGACCACTTTGGGCGCCTGGGCGCCACCCTGGAACTGGTGCTGGTGCTAGCTGCCACCGCCTACCTGCTGCCCCAACTTAGATCTAGGGTCAGTCAAGGAATTCTAAGCACAGCGGTAGTGCTGCTGACGGTAGGATACCTGCTGTTAGTCAAGCCCCTGAGCTAACGGCCCAACGGCTTCGCTTGAGGGCTTCGCTTTCCCCTGACCGTCAGGGTCGCCGCTGAAACACCTGGTACTGATTGCGACCAGCATCTTTGGCGGCGTAGAGCGCCTGGTCTGCCGCCGCCAAAATGCTCTCCGCCGGACTACCGGGGGTCGGCACCAGCGTGGCAACACCAAAGCTGAGGGTAATAGTCGGGCTGCTGGGGCTAGCGCCGTGGGACAGACTCAAAATTTGCAGGTGGTGACGCACCGTCTGCACAACGCGAATCGCCCCGGCGGTGTCGGTATCGGGCAGCACCAGGGCAAATTCTTCGCCACCGTAGCGCGCCGCCAAATCGGCGGGGCGACGAGCGCCGTAGCCAATGGCTCTGGCAATTTCAATTAGGCACTGGTCGCCAGCGGCGTGGCCGTAGGTATCGTTATAGGATTTAAAAAAATCGACGTCGGCCAGCACTACGCTGAGGGGTTTGCGCTCCCGAGTCAGCCGCTGCCACTCCTGGTTCAGGTACTCATCGAGCCAGCGACGGTTGGCCAACTGGGTCAGGCTATCGACCTTAGAGATGCGATCGAGCTCTTGGTTAGCGGCCTGCAGCTGCCGGTATAGCTCGGCCTGGTGCAGCGCGGTGGTGAGTTGGTCGGCAAAGTGCTGCAGCATGTTGGCCTCAAAGGGCTGCCACTGACGGTTTTCGCCGCAGGCATGCACCACCAAAATGCCCCACACCGGCTGGCGATTCCGGTACGGATCGCTTCGCGAATCGCCCCCAAAGGGATGGGCAATGGGGGCAATCATCGCGGACCTGACCATAATATTGTTCAGAAAAGCCAGAATTTCGGACGACCACAGCGCCGTGTCGACGTCATTGACAATGTAGGGCTGGCCGCTGCGCAGTCTTTCTAAATAGTCGGGCGATAGCGGCCCCGGCGGAATCATGGCGTCGGTGATGGTGACGTAGTTAGGGTGGGTGGCCTGCTGGGCAATGCGTCGGTTACCGTCGGGCAAGATTTCAAAAATCACCGCCCGATCGGCGCTAAACACAGCCTTAATACCGGCCACCGCAGCGCTCAAGATAGTCTCAAAGTCGAGGGTTTCGCGCATGCGGGCGGTCAGCATACGCAACAACTGCTCTTGCCCAACCCGGCGGCTCAGAGTGGCTTCGGCAGCCCTCAGGTGAGCCTGTAGCTCTCGGTGTTCGGTGCAGTCTTCGGCCCAGCCCACCATGTAGCGGGGCTGCCCTCGATCGTCTTCGACCACTCGCACGTGGGCCTGGATCCAGCGCACCTCGCCGCTGGGGCGCACAATGCGGTACTCTCGCCGCACCGAGTTGCCCTCAAACTGCCGCCCTACCGAAGCCAACACTCGGGACAGATCGTCTGGATGAATTTGGCGCAGCCAGAGATTGGGATCGTCGTAGAGAGCCGCTAAGGGTTGCTCCCAGATCCGCTCAAAGGCGGCGTTGACGTATAAAAACTGCCCCGACACCGCATCGCGAATAAACAAAAGCTGATCGACGTGGTCGGTAAAGAGCTGAAATAACTGCTCAGTTTGCTCCAGGGACGGGCGAGTTTGGCGCTGCTGGGCCAGCTGTCGCTCCAGCTCGTTTTGGTAGATGGTCTGGCCAACCTGGTGCGCCACGTGTCTGAGCAACTCGTGGCTCGATTGATGCCAGTTGCAGGGGCCACCGCAGCGATGCACAATCAGCAGCGCCCACAGCTGAGGACCCGCAAAGATTGGCACCGCCAGTTTGGCCTGCACCTGCAGACGGGTGAGCAAGTCGGCGTAGCAGGGCTCGAGATTGTCGTGCTGCACATCGGTGACGACGCCAATGTTGCCCTGGCGGTAGCGATCGCCCCAGCCGTTCTGAAAACAAGGATCGTAGATCAGCTGCCCCCGCAGGGGTAACCAGTCTGCCCCGACCGACTCGGCCGCAATGAGGCCATCCTGGTCGGGCAAAAACTGGTAGACCACGACCCGGTCGGTGTCGAGCAGCGGCCGCAGCGTGTCTACCACCTGCTGTAGAAAAAGGTCTAGATCGTAGGCTAAAGCGGCTGCATCACAGACAGCTGCCACCGTCGATAAAATTGTTGCTTCACTGATGACTGGTTGGGGTGGAAGGTGGCGCGTCATTCTTTAGACACAGCGAAAAATAAATGATCAACACCCAGATACCCGACAGACCTGCTGCTATTGAGGGCAAAACCAGAGGTTAGCAAGCTGCACAGCAAACCCCTGTCTCTAGCTCCTGTCTCTAGATTCTGACGGAACCCTAGTATAGAGCCGCTACGACTGACGTTTTGGCCTCAAGCCTGGGCCAAAGCCGACTCCCGCTAGCTCACACAACCGATTACGAGTGCCTCTTTCGTCTGTCTTACCCTAACCCAAAAACTGAGACGACCCAGGGCTTTTTCTGCCTCTAATTCAGCTATTTCTGTCTCTTATACACATCT
>PYER01000254.1 GCA_003017855.1 filamentous cyanobacterium CCT1 | reverse complement strand
TGGTACGGGTGGCACGGAACTCGCTATAGAGGCGATCGCGCCACTCAAAGAAAGCCTGAAATTCGGGCACATCCACCAGACCGGGGACGCCCTTGCCGCCGATGCCGTTGGGCAAATCGATGTACTGAGCGCTGGGGAACTTGAGGTAGAAGGTGGCGGCAGCCACCGCAAAGTCAGCCAGGCTGGGTTGGTCACCCAGCAAGTAGGGGCTGTTTTGCAGCATCAGCACCAGCGCTTCGAGATCCTGGTGCAGGCCAGCGGTAGCCACCTTAATATCCTCTGGGCCAAAGCCGACGCCGGTACCGACCAGGTTGAGAATGTCGCCGGGCAGCGCCCCAACCAGATCGCGCAGGGGGCCGGGGGTAAAGCTAGGCAGCAGGGCGGTGCGAAAGTTGGGGTGCTGCTTAAAGGCCCCGACCATGACGATGCGGGCCTTGGGCACGATCGCCTCGTCAGCCCAGGCTTCGAGCGCCAGGCACAGGCCCTTGGGTTTGGGGTCGTTAGGGATGAGGGGGCGATCGGGATAGGCTTTTTCGAGGTGGAGGGCGATCGCGGTCGAGTCGGGAATCACCAATTCGCCGTCTTTGAGCACGGGCACCTGGCGCTGGCCAGACATTTGAAACACTTCGACCTGGCCAACGCCGGGGGTGACTTCGACCTTGCGGTAGGGCACCTGCTTGTAGTCGAGAATCAGCCGAATCTTTTCGGCAAAGGTGGAGGCTTCAAACTGGTACAGCTCTAGCATAGGAGTCCTTATTGGCCGGGGTCTTCGGGGGGCGGAGTGGGTACTGCTAAACCCGGTAACACTGTATCGCTATTTGCAGGCGCTGCACAGGCGGAATTAGTCGGCGGCTGGGTGGTGACGGTGACAGTTTCAAACCCAGTGGTGGCGAGCAGCTGCCCTACGGTGACTTCGGCGCGACGGTTGGCCTCGGCCAGCAAGTTCTCCCGACAGGCGGCCTCTTCAATTTTGACGAGCGCTTCCTGCTGGGCTTTCTCCTGCAGCTCGGGCGCGACATCTGGCCCCAGGCCCAAAAAGCCCCGGCTGTAGTCAAACACGTTGGATTTGCTCAAGTCGATTTTGCTGTCCAGAATTTTGGGCGGCGGCAGGGTGATCTGAATGGCATCCTCGCCGGTCACCTGCACGTTAGCGGCGGTGAGTTCGGCCAGGTCAACTCCAGCCCGCACCTCGCCGTAGGCAATGTAGAGCAAATTGGTGGAGCCAATCACGTAGCCCGCCAGGGTGCGATCGCTTTGGGTCGGCACCACTGCCTCCATGGCAAAAATCGCCGTGGTCAGCTCGCTAGCCCCCCGCAGCTGCTGCACAACGACGGATCGCACATCCACCTGTGGCTCCGCTGGGGCCGGCGTCAGCATGAGGCGCGCACCTTCCAAAAAGCGATCGGGCGATCGCCAGAAGCCGACCCCAGCTGCTACCCCTACCAGCACTGCACCGCCGATCAGCGCGTTGAACACCGTGCGAATGGGGCGAAAGGGCGACCTGGGGGCCTCGCGGCGCGATCGTGGCTGCTCATGAACGGGCTGAGGCTGCCGCACCGGGATAGGCCAGGGGTCTACAGACGTTCTGGGTTCGTCGTAGTGAGGCGGCTGGGTAGGGGTGCGATCGGGCGGTGCAGGGCGCATGGCGGTGAGGGGGTAGGCGATCGGTTGCTAGGCCAGTTTAATTGTACTCCACACCTCAATAGGCATTCAGCTGGCCGCCATCGGTGCATACGACGGAGCGAGGGAATAGCTGGGTAAGCTGCTTAATTTGGCCTATGAACTTCCTAAAGGCCACGGTTGATCAATGCTGACTCGCTCCATCCAAACCGCTATGCACCAGGCGGTCTACGAGCTGCTAGTTCCTCGCTAAGGTGCATTGCGGCACGCGGGGGTAGAAGTAATTATAGGGGGCACTGTGCCGCGAATGCACCCTACGGCTCGGTTCCGGCTGTGAGCACATCGTACAGACCCCAGATCGCCATCGGGCGCATGTAGTGGCAGGCGCGGTAGGTGCCCAGAGCCGTGATCGCCTCGGGGGTGCGAAACTGCAGGCCGTAGCCATAGATTTGATCGATGACGGCAAGGGCGATCGCGATCGCCTCTTCCCGCTTGCCTATCTGGGCCAAAAACGCTGCCAGGCCAAAGTTGATGCCCGTCCACACCTCCTGCTGGTGGGTGCTGTCGGGGTCTTCAGGAGAGCCGTCGGGGAGAACGCCGTTGGCCGCGCCGATCGCCATTCTCAAAGTGGCGGCGCTAAAGTTGCCCACTTGCGCCCCCTCGAATTTCTGCTGGGGGGGCCGTTCCTGGCTCTGCACCACCTGGTTAAATTTCACAAAGCATGCGTCGTAAATCGCGTCGAGGGCTGACAGGGTAAACTCGTCCTCTACCAAATCCGGTAGGCCCAGATGGCGCACCATAAACTGGCCGCAGAGCTGGTCGGCCATCACCACGTCCGAACCGCTGCCCGTATCCAGTCGGTAGTAGCGCCCGTTCCACAGCTTGGGATGGTAGGCCTTGAGGCCGTTGTCGAGCCAGCGGCGGTACTGGCTAAGCAGAATCGGGGGGTTGCCAGGGGCAAGGTTGTTGGCGGTGAGAATGTCTGCGATCGCGATCGCTGCCTCCAGTGCCCCCAGCCACAGCCCGCCGCAGTAGGCACTAATGCCCTTTAGCTGCCAATCGTCAAAGGTCTGGTCTGGGGCACCCTCGTTTTCGGGAATGCCGTCGCCGTCGCGGTCAAATTGCTTCAGGTATTGCAGGGTATCGACCACCGCAGGCCAGCAGTCTTTGAGAAAGGTGATATCTGTCGCTCCGGTGAACTGGTAGGCGCGGTATACCTGGAGCACAAAGTCGCTGCCCAGGTCTTTCCACTGGTTGCAGTCCTGGTAGCTGGTGTAGTTGGTCTGCACCCAGGGATGCTCGTTGGGGGCACCCAGGTCGTGGGGCGTTGCGCCTTTGCTCTTCCTCACAGCGGGCGGATTCTCTAGGCCCATAGTGACGTAGTAGCCAATGATCCGCCGCCGCTCGTCCTGGGTTGGAATGGCGCGGGCAAAGGCGCGCAGCACGGCTTTCTCTAGCTCGGGCCACAGCAGCAGGGTGGAAAAACCGCCGTAGAGGCGCACGTCCAGGCTTTCGTACCAGCGATAGTCGATGCACTCCAGCACCGCAAACTGGCCCACCGGGTCGGCCTCGGTGGCAGCGCTCCACAGGGTGCCGCCGCTGGCCAGGTCGTAGAGTTCGTTAAACAGCGCCATTTTGAAGGCGTCGGGCAGGTCAGGGCGCTCTAGAATGGGCTGCTGCCAGGCGACAATCTGCCGCTGCCAGGTCTTGTAGTCGCTCAGGGCGGTGAAGGCGATCGCCTGCGCGTTCCGCCCCGTTCTGCCAAAGAAATCGGTGTAGCGGCGATAGTTGACCACCCCCGCCGCAAACTCCGTCACCGGCAGATCCCAGGCCAGGGCAATGGGGATCTGGCGGGTTTCGCCCGGTTGCAGGGTAAAGCGCAGGGCGATCGCCCCAGCAATCTGCTCCCCCTCCCCCGCCGGAGACGTATCCAGCAGGTTCATCAATCGGCCCAGCTTGGCAAAGGCGTCCCACAGATCGCGCCCGTCGCCCGCTGGGTCCCAGCGCAGGTCGTAGGAGACCTCAATGTCAGAGTCCTCTGGGGTGAGCACGCACCACTGACCATCCCCCTCGGCGGGGTCGCCACCCCAGGCACCATCCATCAGCAGTCCCTTAACGCCGCCAGTGGTCAGCAGCTGGTTAAAGTTGCCCGCACTCTGGCCGATCGCAGGCACGTAGTCGTAGTAGGGGCTGCCGTCGTCGCGCAGCAGCACTTCCGGCGATTTCTGCGTATTGGTGAACCAGCCCACCAGGTTTTGCCAACTCACCATCAGGCTTAGGGTAATGGGAAAGTTGGTTGGGTTTTGGGCCGTCCACTCAAAGGCCACCACCGGGTAGCTGGCCTCTTTATAGTTGTCGGGCCAGATAGGTGTGATCTGTTCGCAGGTAATCTGGGCGCGAAACACATTCTCGTAGCGGTACCAGCTGCGCGGATACAGCGCGTGGTAGCTGCCCGTAGTCCGTGCCTGAGTGGATGCGGGATACCACGACCAGGACGACAGGCTACCGTCGACCGGTGGCTGAGCGCTGAGGGCGTAGGCCTGGGTGCCTGCCCCAGTTTTCTCCCAAATGCTGAATTGACAGGCTGGAAATTGGCCAAAGACGTGCTCGCCGCCGTCGAGATGCCAGAGGTTGAAGTCGCCATTGGGCGATCGCCCCACACAGCCCGCCCCCAGGCCGCCCAGCGGTGCCCCGTGGTTAGGGCCGTCGTCGAGGTTGCTGGCGTAGCGCACGATGTAGTGGTGCTCCCAGGGTTGGCCGATCGGTCGCTGCCACGCCTGGGGCGGAATTTGAGGGAGAGATAGGTCAGTCATCCCAGAATTTTACCGGAGCGGGTTAGCTTATAGGGTGCTGTTAACCCCAAAACCCAAGTAGGGGGCTGACCTCCACAGTCGGCCACAACGCATCGTCAGTAACGGCAACATACAATAGTAGAGGTGTTTTAGAAAATGCTGCGACCGCCAATGCCTACGTTGCTTCGCGTTGGCCCTTACCGATTCTTCTGCTATGCAGGTGACCGCGATGAGCCACCTCACGTACATATTGAGCGAGACAGTAGCGAAGCTAAGTTTTGGCTCACTCCGGTGAGGCTCCAGTTCAACAAAGGATTTTCATCAAATGAGATTAATCGCATTCAAAAGCTAACTGAGGACAATCAGCAGCAGTTATTGGAGACTTGGCATGACTTCTTCAATGGTTGAGATCCTCAATATTCCTCAAATTCAGCAGGTTGCGGTTTCAGATGAGCTGCTTACGGTTGATTTGTCAGATGGGCGGGTGATTGCTGTACCGCTGGCCTGGTACCCTCGTCTATTACATGGCACCCCGGCAGAACGAGGAAACTGGCGGCTGACTGGAAGCCAGGCGGGTATTCACTGGCCAGATCTAGATGAAGATATTAGCTTGAAGAACATTTTGCTGGGGCAACCTTCGGGTGAAAGCCAGACTTCGCTACAACGGTGGCTAGATAGTCGATAAACCTGCAACGGAACTAGCTGACGAATCATCCTGCGGTGATGCTTGGTTGGGCGTTGTTGTACCAAGGAGGGTTGCAGGCGGGGCTTGGTCTAAATTTCGTCGGCAAACCGCAAAATCTTCTGGTACAGCCGGTGGCTGATGCGAAAGCCTGCCTGCTCTACCAGCGTATCCATCAGCCGCCGCACGCTGGGAATTAGCCCCCTCTTTTTGGCCAGAATAATGACGCCAAAAATGCCAATTACCGATAGCTCTAGGCCTTGAGCGACCTGCCGACTCCGGCGTTCATTCATCAGTAACTCTTCGGCTTTGAGCTGTAAGGCCAGGGCGATCGCGTGGGTGTCACCCCAATCGAGCTGCTTACCCGGCTGCATAACCTCAGCGATCGCCAGTTCCGTGGGGGCCTGCACGTGGACCCAGCCCGATGCGAGCACCGCCTGAACGCGGGCATTTTTAGCGGTCGTCAAGTCGCTGGCCGCGACTTCTGAAATGATCACGGTGCCGTAGATAGACTCCAGCAGCCAGAGATGGTCGATCAACGCCAAACTGCTTAAGGACGAGGCATCGCTCACCAAAATCATAGCCAACCTCGGCCCCGCAGGTTTTTCAAATCTTCGTCAAATTCTTGCACATCATAGTGGACACAGCCGCCGCGATGGCCAAGATATTTTTGAAACTCCATCAGGTGCATATCCGCAATTTGGCTGGCGCCCCCCAGCGTGACCCGCTCCTGCTCAAACAGGGCGATCGCAATTTCTCTGAGCCAGTTAGCCCTAGAAAAAGCGGGGTCCTGGGCAATATCATCGGGAATATTAATAGTGATTTTCATAGCGAAGAATCGTCGCAATAGGGGTAATAGTTTGAACGGGCTGTTTCTACGGCCTCAATCATGGCTTTAGCTAGGCAGGGAAAATTTTGAGGAAGAATCCGCCGACGACTACTCCAAAGCAGCGGCCGAAGCAGACTCGCGAGGCCTATTCCTCAGCGCCCGCGACAAAAAGTTGAGCCGCCGTGAGGGTCAAGTTTGCGAATTGGGGTGATGCCAGCCGCTGACTGCCCGCAAACGTACCTGCGGTCACAAACCCCTGCTCCTGCTGCACCAGCACCAGCACCGTCTGCTCTTGAGGGTTAACAATCCAGTATTCAGGAATGCCCAGGTCTTCGTACTGGGCGCGCTTGGCGATGTAGTCGCGCTCCCACTGCAGCTCCCCAGGGCTGACCACCTCAACCACCAGCACGGGCGGCGGCATGGTCAGCCGAATGGTGTTGCGCTTGGCCAGCAGCCCAATGTGCTCAGGCCGAATCACCGTCAGGTCGGGATAGCGATTTTTGGGTTCGCCCCTCACCTCCAGCTCCAGGCCGTGAAGTCTGACCCGCAGGTGGCCAACCAGAGCCGCTAGCTGAATCGATAGAAAGAAGGCAACGCTGGTGTTATAGCCTGACTCGGGCGGCACCGGAACAAGTTCTCCATTAAATAGCTCGTAAAAATTCTCTGTGCCGTCGTCGTAGGCCAGATAGTCATCAAAGCTATAGAATCTGGGCCGAGTCTGCACCATTGGAGGGGTTGATTGGGACTATGCCCAGTTTAGTCTGTCAAAAGGGGCCAGGTTCACGGCTCACGTTGCTCCCTGGACCGCAGACCGTAGACCTCACACCGCAATCCGTAGACCTCACACCGCAAACCCTTCACTCCAGCCCATAGAGTAAAATCAGGCCAGCCTGTGACAGACTATCATTAAGAAAGTTGATGTACGTAGGTTGGCAGAAGCAACGCCCCCTCGGTGCTAACCTTCATTGAGCACGCAACAGACAGATAAGGAGACGCCAGAGCGAATGGGAAAAGTAGTTGGCATCGACCTGGGCACGACCAACTCAGTGGTCTCTGTAATGGAGGGTGGCAAGCCGGTAGTGATTGCCAACGCCGAGGGCATGCGCACGACCCCTTCGGTGGTGGCCTTTAGTAAAGAGGGCGATCGCCTGGTGGGTCAGATGGCTCGCAGGCAGGCGGTGCTCAACCCCCAAAACACCTTCTACGGCGTCAAGCGCTACATGGGTCGCCGCTACGCTGAGCTCGACCAGTCGTCCAAGCGTGTGCCCTACACCATTCGCCGCGATGATTTGGGTAATGTCAAAGTTCGCTGCCCCCGGCTAGAAAAGGACTTTGCCCCCGAAGAAATTTCGGCCATTGTGCTGCGCAAGCTGGCGGATGAGGCCAGCCGCTACCTGGGTCAGCCTGTAACCGGGGCGGTAATTACCGTGCCCGCTTACTTTAACGATGCCCAGCGCCAGGCTACCCGCAACGCTGGCCGGATCGCTGGGCTAGAGGTGAAGCGCATTCTCAATGAGCCGACAGCGGCGGCATTGGCCTACGGCCTTGACCAGGCTCAGAACGAAACTATTCTGGTGTTTGACCTGGGCGGCGGCACCTTCGATGTATCCATCCTCGATGTGGGCGATGGCGTGTTTGAGGTGCGATCGACCTCGGGCGATACCCAGCTGGGCGGCACCAACTTTGACACCAAAATTGTTGATTGGCTGGCCGACGAGTTCTTAGAAAAAGAAGGCATTGATCTGCGTAAAGATCGTCAGGCCCTGCAGCGTTTAACAGAGGCGGCTGAGAAGGCCAAGATTGAACTTTCTGGCGTGGCCAGTACCGAAATTAGCCTGCCCTTTATCACCGCTAGCCCTGAAGGCCCCAAACATATTGAAACTCGCCTGAGCCGATCGCAGTTTGAGGGCCTGTGTGGCGATTTAGTTAGCGCCCTGCGCGCTCCCCTCAAGCAGGCGCTCAGCGACGCGGGCCTTACCCCCAATGACATTGATGAAGTGGTGCTGGTGGGCGGCGGCAGCCGTATGCCCATGGTGCAGGACCTGGTGCGGGGGCTGATTGGCCTCGAACCCAGCCAGGCGGTGAACCCTGACGAAGCCGTGGCCGTGGGGGCTGCCGTGCAGGCGGGCATCATCACCCAGGAAGTGCAGGACATCATGCTGCTGGATGTCACCTCGCTGTCGCTGGGTCTTGAAACCATCGGCGGCGTGATGAAAAAGGTGATTCCTCGCAACACTACGATTCCGGTGCGGCGATCGGATATTTTCTCGACCTCTGAGAACAACCAGACTTCGGTAGAAGTCCACGTGCTTCAGGGCGAGCGCGAGATGGGGGCAGACAACAAGTCGCTGGGGCGCTTCAAACTGATGGGCATTCCCCCCGCGCCGCGCGGTGTGCCCCAGGTGCTGGTGTCCTTTGATATCGACGCCAACGGCATTCTGCAAGTCTCGGCGATGGATAAGACCACTGGGCGTGAGCAGAGCCTGACGGTGCAGGGTGCTTCTAACCTTGAAGAAGGTGAAGTGCAGCGGATGATTCGCGAGGCGGAAGAATTCGCTGAAACCGATCGCCTCCAGCGCGAGCGGGTCGAAAAGCGCAACCGGGCCGAGGCGCTCACGTTCCAGGCCGAGCGGCTGCTGCGGGAGGTGGCGCTCGACTTTGGCATGCAGTTTGCCCGCGATCGCCGTCGCCGTATTGAAGGTTTGGTGCAGGAGCTGCGCGACTACCTGGAGCAGAGCGACGAGCGCGGCATTGATATCGCCCAGGCCGAACTGCAGGACGAACTCTACGACCTCAACCGCGAGGCCTATCTATACGAGGCTGACGATGCTCCCGAAGGCGGCATTCTGGGCCAGATCGGCAATACCCTGAGGAAAACCTTTGCCTTCGACGACGACCTGGACGCGCGGCCCAACTACGGCTACCAGGGCAACTCCTCCTGGGGTAGTTGGGATGACGACTGGGACTATGACAACCGCGGTAGAGCGGGTGGACAGGGCTACGGCAGCCCGGCCTACGATAATCGCGCCTATGGCACGACCGGCTACAGCGGTCAGGGCTATAGCAATCAGGGATACGGCAGCCAGGGCTACAGTGACCCAGGCTACGGCGGTCAGGGCTACAACGACCCAGGTTATGGTAGTCAGGGCTACGGCGATCGCTACGGTGACAGTCGCGATGCCGATCGCGGCTACGGCAGCTCCGGCTACGATCGCACCGCGCCCTCATCGGGAAATCGCCCGCCAGAACCTAACCAGTCCCCCGCCTCTGACTACGGTCGTCAGGACTATAGCCAGCAGGATTATGGCCAGCAGGACTATAGCCAGCAGGATTATGGCCGTCAGGGCTACGACCAGGGCTATGACCGACAGGACTATGACCAGGGCTACGGCCGCTCAGACTACGGCCAATTCTCCAACGGAGACACGGCGCGATCGCCCAACGC
>PYER01000253.1 GCA_003017855.1 filamentous cyanobacterium CCT1 | reverse complement strand
GCCGTAGACGGCTTAGAAGGGGTGACTATGGCTGCCACCCACCGCCCCGACATTGTGCTGATGGATATGAGCCTGCCGGTGATGGACGGCTGGGAAGCTACCCAGCAGCTCAAGGCCAACGTCCAAACCGCTCACATTCCGGTGATTGCGCTGACCGCCCACGCCATGGCAGGCGATCGCGAAAAAGCCCTCGCCATTGGCTGCGACGAGTACGACACCAAACCCATCGAGCTGCCCCGCCTGCTCAACAAGATGACGGCGCTGTTGGAAAAGACCAGAGGCTAAAGGTCACCTACTGCATGCGATCGATGGTGCGGTACTGAATTGCTTCAGCGATATGGTGGGTTTGCAGATCTTCAGCCCCGTCAAGATCCGCGATGGTGCGGCCAACTTTGAGAATGCGATCCATCGCGCGGGCCGACAGACCCAGCTTGCGAACGGCCCCTTCCAGAAGGGTTTTGCTGGTGTCGTCCAGCGGGCACCAGTGCTTGAGGTGGCGGCTTTGCATGTCGGCATTACACTGCAGCCCCGGCTCGGTTTTGAAGCGATCGCGGGCGCGCTGACGGGCGGCCTGGACGCGATCGCGCACGGGTTCCGAGGCTTCTCCTGGCTGGTGCTGGGTCATCTCTTCGGGCTTGATGCGGCTGACCACCACCTGCAAATCGATTCTGTCCATCAATGGCCCTGAAAGGCGCGACCAGTAGTTTTCGCGGCTGCGGGGGCTACAGGTACAGGGCTGCACCGAGTCGCCGTAGAAGCCACAGGGGCAGGGGTTGGTGCTGGCAATCAGGGTAAACTGGGCGGGGAAGACCACCGACTGCCGGGTGCGGGTGATGGTGACGTAGCCGTCTTCCAGGGGCTGTCGTAGATATTCCAGCACGTCGCGTTTGAATTCCGTTAATTCATCCAAAAAAAGAATCCCCCGGTGCGCTAACGAGATTTCTCCCGGCTTGGGGTAGCTGCCACCGCCAACTAGGGAGGGGCCAGAGGCCGAGTGATGGGGACTGCGAAAGGGGCGTGTATTCACCAGAGTGCCTTTCTCCTTCAGCAAACCCGCAACAGAGTGAATCTGCGTCACATCTAGAGCTTCTTCAAATTGCAGCGGCGGCAGAATGGAGGGTAGACGGCGGGCCAGCATAGTTTTACCACTGCCTGGTGGGCCGACAAAAATCAAATTGTGTCCCCCGGCAGCGGCGATCTCCAAAGCACGACGGGCTTGGGCCTGACCTTTCACATCCCGTAAATCCAGCGTGTTAGTAGTAGAGTTCATCGCCAGGTTGGTATCGATGGCCACGGGGGTATGGCCAGAGGGATGGTTGAGAAAATCGGCTACCTCAGACAGGTGGTTGAAGCTGTAGACCGTCAGCCCCGGCACCACCGCAGCTTCGCGCCCGTTGTCGGTGGGTACTACCAGACCACGAATGCCCAGTTTTTGCGCGGCGGCGGCGATCGGCAACACTCCGGCCACCGCCCGCAGGCTACCGTCGAGGGAAACCTCGCCTAAAAACAGCAGGTCGTTGAGGGCGTCAGTATTCACCTGTTCTGAGGCGGCGAGAATGCCGACGCTGATGGGCAGGTCAAAAATGGGGCCTTCTTTACGCAGATCGGCAGGGGTGAGGTTGATCACTACCTTGCGCATGGGGAAGGGGAAGCCAGCATTCTTGAGGGCGGCTTTGACCCGCTCGCGGGACTCCTGCACGGCGGTATCGGGCAAACCCACGACGACCACACCTGGCAGCCCGCCAGAAATATCGACCTCAACTCCTACCTTAAGGGCATCAATGCCCACCAGCGCCGCGCTCCAAACCCTTGCCAGCATGATGTGTTGTTCCCTGATTCTGGCTTTTAGGGTGCCCAGGGGAAAGGGTGCGATCGGTAGCAGCGCGTTTTTTAAGATGAATGGCTGACGTGGAAGTAGGCCACAAGTTCAACTGTGCTGTCTAACCAATATCTAACGGACTCCTGACACCCCGACCCCCTCTCTCACTTGGTCAAGCAGGCGCGGCGGTGACATAGGTAGATGCTGGACAATACCCCGGAGCTAGAGGTTATCCAGCATTTTGGCTGGATAATATCCCCAAACTCTATACTTAACCCTCAAATATACTGGATAACACCCAAACGTTAGGGACTTAATCAGCAGAAATGATGTTTAATTCCTTAAGATCCAGGTATTATCCCACAGATCTGCCGGATAATACTGGAGAATAGGGGCTTATCTAGCGGATCTGACACTCAATACATAGTTAGGCAGCACTAAAGGTCACTAACAGATTCACTCTTCAGATATCTAAATAGGCATGCAAGTAATTGATCTACCTAGCGATGCTCAAAGCTGGAACAAACTTTTAGCTGAGGCTAATGGTTTTATCACCGTGCTATCCTCAAGTGCTGTGGATGTTGTGGAAGCGGTCTTTGCCAACTCATTGAGACTCCTTGGATTTGAAGGATTCTGTATTCAGACAGAGAAAGTGCGACCAGTTCTGGAATTTGTTGCTGATTTCTCATCGAGTCAACCGGAATTCCAGAAAGCAATAGAAATGGCATCTAAAGCTCCAGAAATTGTTACTCATATTGAGGTGATTTTTGTGCCAGTAGAGCAGTCTTACAAACTCTAATTAATACAACAGCAAGGAAGGATTACAATGTGTCAATCGCTCACATAATCCGAGTAGTATGATAGGAATACTCAAGGAACGATCACTAATGAACATCACCTTAGAGCTATCTTCAGAGCTAGAACAGGAGCTGACCACTGAAGCATCTCGTCTTAAGCTACCCTTGACAGAGTATGTTCTGCGTATCCTCTCTCTTCGGCCCGTTCTTCAGAATCCACCCAAAACAGGGTTAGAACTTGTGGCGTATTGGGAAAGGGTTGAAGTGGTTAATTCCCGATCTGATATTACGGATAGTCAGGAACATGCACGCAGATTGCGTAACCAAGCCGAAAACCGGGAGCGGGCTTAAATAGCGAATGTACCTGGTTGATACTGATGTGATGATCGATATCCAGCGAAGCTATGCACCTGCCCTTGCTTGGTTTGCCTCTCTCACAGAGCTGCCAAGTATTCCTGGTTTTGTTGTAATGGAGCTGATTCAGGATGCTCAGAACAAGCAGCAGGTTCGTAAAGTTCTACAAATGGTGGCTCCGTTGCAAATCATTTGGCCTGCTGAAACTGACTGTGCTAGAGCTTTGTCTGATTTCACCGCCTATCATCTGTCCAATAAGGTCGGCCTAATTGATGCCTTGATTGCGGCTTGTGCCGTTGGGCGCAATGCGACTCTCTGTACTTTTAACGTGAAGCACTACCTAATCATTCCGGGTTTGAGTCTAGAGCAACCTTATAGCCGCTGAATGGCCTAACAACCCGGTCGGAGCAGACTGACAAGAGAGCATAGTTGGGTTGCAAAGGTAGCTGGCAGCTGCTCAACCGGAACGTTATTGCAATGGTTCCTAAGCAGCATAGTTAGGACATTTTGCTCAATGTATAGATAGGGTCCGTCGTCCCCCTGAGCGACAGCGAGGGCTAGGGTGGGAGAAGCTGAGGGGGTGAGGACGCGATTGCTAGGTGCCTCAATTCTATTTGGAGGGCCATCGACTCTAGTTTGAACTGCGTCAACATAGCAAAATATAGAAACGACGGTGCTCTAAACAGAATCGATGGAGAAAATTATAGAATTGACAGCCCTCCAAACAGAACTGATGGAGAAAAATATAGAATCAGCAGGCTTCCAAACAGAACTGATGGAGAAAAATATAGAGTTGGCAGGCTTCTAAATAGAATCGACGGTGTTCTTTAACGAATCAGAACAGCCTGACGCTAAGACACCACAGCCTTTCCACCAGTTGCTCGCTACTCAATCAATTCCCCAATATTGAAATCGATGCGAATCCAGCTCCTGAGCTTTCTCAAGCTGTCGAGCAGCAGGAGGGGAATCTGCCAGTGATGCACCATCAAAAACGGCAGAGGATCATTCACCATAAAAACGGCTTCTTGCCCCTGCCAAATGGTGGTGAACCAGCGTCGCAGGTGTTGGAGCGATCGCACCTCATTCAGCCGCCAAAGTTCATGGTAGAGCCAGTAGGTGGGCCTGCTGTGGGCCAGCGGTTGCAGCGGTTCGGCAGGAGCGCTGGGGTTCAGGTAGGCATCGGCAACACCGGGGTGGTTGTAGAACATTGTGATCGCCGAGTGGGTGCGGGGGTTGCACTCGATCGCATAAACCGTCCCATCTTCCGCTTGAATCAGATCAAAGGAAGCCTGTCCATAGCCCGGCACCGCCGACAGAAACCGCTCGACCCAGGCCGCAATTTCGGGCTTATCGACCTGCCCATAATTCACCTGAAAAGCAGACGATTCGCAGCAGCAGTAGAGCGTCGATCGCCCATCGCGGACGGTGCTGTGGGTGCAGTACTCCTGCCCCGGAATGAACTCCTGCAAAATCCAGGGTTTGGCTTCACTAATGGGCAAACTGTTCACGAATGCAGCTGTGGCCTCTGGGGTTTCGCAGGGCAGTTTGGTCAGGTCTAGCCGCAGTTTAGAGTCGTAGGGAATGCTCTTTAGAATGTACTGGCGTTTCTCGTTTGAGAAGTCGAAGTTGAAGTTGAAGACCTGTTCTGGGGACGTGATGCGGTAAGACTTGGGCACCGTCAGCGAGAGCGATCGCGCCTGTTCTGCAAAGGCAAACTTATCATCCAGCATGCGAACTGTTGCCGCATCAAAATGGCAGACCTCGCAGTAATCGGCCAGAGGGTGCTCCGTCATACCGTCGTAGTAGAGCACCGAGAAAATCGCCACGGGAATAAACAAATCGACCTTCTCTCGGCGCGCGATCGCCCGCAGCGTATCGACGTAACCCGGCAAATCTTTCGCCGGGTCGGGCACCGTGTAGAAGGCCGCAACCGTGTTGGAGTATTGATTGCCGCTGTGCCAGAACTTTTCTGTATCAATCAAAATGGCCCGATGCCCTTCGGCGTGAAATGAGCGGGCGAGTTGCAGGGCTTTGGTCATTCTGCCGCCCGCAATCAGGATGGTTTTGGGCTGCTTGGCAGCGATCACCGCTGGGGCAGATGGGCGCAACCGGCTCCAGAGCAGTGACCCGAGCACGAGCGTCAAGTTGAAGGGGAGGGCGATCGCCAACAGCGCCAGCGTGCCCAGGTTTTGCACAACCGCCCAAAGCACAGTCTGAAGATTGAGGGATTCTGCCGCAACAGCCTTGCCTGGATGTGTCGCGTCCGTTGGCCTGGAAGACAGCGGTTTGGTTGACGTAGATTTGTAGGTTTCAGTCATAATCTCTTCCCCCTCCCTCAAACTCGACGAATGAGCGTGAGTCCGTCCCGCAGGGGAAGCAGCACTTGTTCGGTGCGGGGGTCGTCAGCAACAACCTGGTTAAAGTGGGCCAGTGCCTTTGCCGTATCCGATCGCTCGGATTCTGCCAGATAGACCTCTCCTAAAAACAGCGTGTTGTCGGCGCAGATATAGCCATTGGGCGCAAGCAAATTGCCGCCAACCAGTTTTTCGTAGTAGTCTGCATAGCCCGCTTTGTTGGCATCGAGAAAGGCAAAATCAAAGGTTTGCTGATCTGCCATCAGCTGATCGAGAGTGTCTGAGGCGGCCCCCAGCTTGACCTCAATTTTGTCGCCGTGGGGCAACTGTTCAAAGAGACCCTGGGCAAACCGGGCGGCGTACGGGTCAATTTCACAGGCCACCAGACAGCCATCATCCGGCAGGGCTTCCGCCATAGCCAGGGCAGAGTACCCGGTGAACATACCGATATCCAGCACCCGTTTCGCCCCGGTCATGCGCACAAACATTTTCAACACCTGCCCTTCCAGGTGGCCAGTCAGCATTTCCTGCTCTAGCTGCTGCTCGGTTTCTCCCCCGTCGAATTTGGCCTGCCAAGGTTCGTGCTGGGTTTTTTGGGCGATTTCTGACAGTGCGGGTGACTCAGGGGTCGTCGATCGCTCCAGGTAGTCATCCAGTCCAGCAATTAACAGCAGGGCTTTTTGCAGGTGAATAGAGAGATCGCCAGGGGAATCGGTGATCTGGGGTAGCAGGGCGATCGCCTGCTCCAGATGATGGGCCGCGATTTTTACGGGCGTGATCGGGCGAGGCGGAGCGGGTGTGGGTTTCGTTGCGCTAAACGTCATGCTGCACCTCCCACCAGCGAGCGAACGGAGTTGCTGAAGGTTTCCTCAGGTTTCACGTAGGCGTCGATGCCATCCCCTTGCCGTGGGTAATCGGCACACAGGCGCTTGTGTTCTGCTAGGACGGTTGCCAGTTCTTCACGGGTCAGGTCGTTGACAAAGTGGCAGGTGCCAATGGGGTGGGGCACCGCCGCCCGCAGCAGACCGTCGCGGGTCAGAGTAATGGCTTCGGTTGCTTCCCACAGCAGCTCAATGTCTAAATTGGGATGATCCAGCGCTAGCCCCAGACGGCTCATCAGGCTCAGAATGCGATCGCGCTCTTCTGTGGTGATATACCCCCGGCAGGCGGCGAGGGTGGCCGAAAACGCCATATCAATGTTGACGGCGTGGCCATGGAGCAGCGGCGGCTCGGGCGAGAGTTCCAGGGTTGGGCTCCAGGTGTGGCCATAGGCAATCACGCGATCGAGCATCAGCTCATGCAGGTTGGGCGTTTCCAGCTCCAGCATGGTTTTGATCGATTCGTAGTTGACCTGATGACCAATCTGTTGCAGAGATGCATCGTTACTGCCATAGCCAAAGTGGGTATAGAGCAGCTCTTCACCGTAGCGATCGAGCAGATCAAATACCTGGCGATTCGAGACGACGGCTATTTTGACCAGTTCTGCCATGCCGTTACGAATTTGATCGACAGGCAGGGTCCGCAAAAATGAGAAATCGAGGAACGTTGCCTTCGGCGCGTGGTAGGCCCCCAGGCGATTTTTTAGCTTGCCGTGGTTGACCGCCACTTTGATCGCAATTCCGGCGTCAATCAGACCAATCAGCGTCGTCGGAATCCGAATGTAGTTGGTGCTGCGGCGATAGGCGGCACAGGCAAACCCGGTCACATCGGTGACCAGACCACCGCCAATCACGAGAACGGGCTCTTTGCGCCGCAAGTTAAAGCGATAAAAGGCATCAATAATCGTTTGCCAGGTGGTCACCGTTTTGCCAGGTTCTTTAATCGAGACAGGGAATACCGTTAGGTCAATCCCGTAGTACTGAAAATACTCCTGCAGTTGCGCACCGTATAGCTGGTTAACGGTTTCATCTACGATGGCGAGGCAGCGTTTGAGTGTCGTGTAATAGCTGGCTAAATCTGGCTGATGAATATCAAACAGCTGCTCAACCAGCTGAAAATCTAGCTCGATTTTTTCATACCCTTCAACTCGGAAGCCAGTTGAAGTCGCAGAAAACTGTGCCTGAATATTGCTCATGGCTCTGATGTTAACCTCGTTGAATTAAAGAAATTAGCGAACGCAGACATGTCAGTCAAAATGCTCTAAGACAAAACGCTCTAGGATGGCCATCGCAAACAGCGTTCCACCATAAATGATTTGCCCTAAGTCAAAACCAGCTTGGGACAAGGGGCGTTGAACCCCCAGCAAATTGTGCTCAATTGCGATCTGAACTAACTGCTAAAAATCTTCAGCAGTCAGCAAATTTTGAGGGCCTTGAAGCAGAAAGCTTTAACAAAGCTATTTTTGAAAGAGCCAATCCGACGCAACAAAATAGGAGTATATAAAAACTCGAATTCTGACAGACTTGGCAAACTCCCAAAAAGTCACGATTCCAAAGATGCCTCTGCGCTGAATCATCGTGGAGGAGTACCAAAACTGTGGGTAGCTTAATTTACTCTCGCGAACGATGAACTCTGTCGATAGGTAGAGAGCCGTTGCCGACAGCAAGCCTTAGTCGAGAAGACGTTTGATAGCCTTCCCCTGGGCAATCTAGCGTTGAGACATTCAGCGCTGGATTGCAGACTTTATGGCACCGACGGCAGACATCATCATCATTGGGGCGGGCATTTCGGGGCTGGCGGCGGGCTGCTACGCCCAGATGAACGGCTACCGCAGCATCATTTTTGAGGCCAGCGACCGGCCGGGGGGGTTGTGCAGCGGCAGGTCGCACCAGGGCTACACCTTCGACGGGGGCATTCACTATATCTTTGGCACTGGAGAAGGGCAACCCTTCTACGAGCTCTGGCGCGAGCTGGGAGCCTTTGAGGGACTAGAATTTGTCAATCAGACAGAGTTCATGCAGATTCGCGGCCCCCAGGGAAACGTGCTGCGGGTGCACAGCCAGCCCGACCAGCTAGAGGCACACCTGCTGGAACTGGCCCCCGAGGATGCCAAGCTGATCGAGGGCTTTTGCAAAGGCGTTCGTAAGTTCAAAGAGTTTGACCTGTCAATGCTGCAGCAAAAGCCCAAGTCGCTGATGACGGCGGCTGACTGGGCACGGCTGGGCAAGCAGGTGCTGCCCTTTATGGGCGTGCTGGGCAAGTGGAGCCAGCTGTCGCTACGCGATCTGGCGGGGCAGGCGAAAAACCCATTCCTGCGATCGGCAATGCCCTACATGTTTGCCTGGCCCGACGTGCCGGTGATGGTGGGCATGTCGCTGCTGGCCTATTTAGATAACGGCAACGCGGGGTTTCCGGTGGGGGGTGCGATCGCCTTTGCCCGCGCCATTGAGCAGCGCTACCTGGAGCTGGGCGGCGAAATTCGCTACTCGGCTCCCGTAGCGCAGGTTCTAGTTGAGGACGACCGGGCTGCGGGCATTCGCCTAGACAACCAGGAGGAATATCGGGCAGACAGGATGATCTCGGCCTGCGACGGTCGCCGCACCATTTTTGACCTGCTCAAGGGCGAGTACATCAACCGCAGAATCGAGAAGCTCTACGACGGCCACCTACCCCTGCACTCGCAGTTTCAGGTGCTGCTGGGGGTGGATATGGACTTGAGCCAGCAGCCCCCCTGGGTGACGCATTTGCTGGAAGAGCCCGTAGCGATCGCAGGCCACCCCCACTCCGAAATCGGCGTTAAGCACTACGGCTTTGACCCCTCGCTGGCCCCACCCGGCAAATCGCTCGTGAGCCTGATGTTGACCACCCACTACCGCGACTGGCAGTCCCACGACGACACCGCCAGCCGCGATGCGGAGATTTTGATTGACCGGATGGAAGCGTTTTATCCAGGATTGAGAAATGCGATCGAATGCATGTCCATCACTACGCCCCTTAGCCTGGAGCGAACGACCGGAAACTGGCAGGGGGCCAGCAGCGGCTGGCTACTGACCAAAAACACCCTACCGCTAATGATCAAAGGCGTACCCAAGCGCCTGCCGGGGCTAGAGCACTTCTATATGGTGAGCCAGTGGACCGAGCCCGGCGGCAGCTTGCCCATCGTGGCGCTATCGGGCCGCAACATGATCTATGAAATCTGCCGCGAAGACGGGCGAGCATTTGCAACGGCCTTACCAGAATAATTAGCGACAACGTTAATCCACCCGTCTAC